>JAFZPN010000089.1 GCA_017550315.1 Clostridia bacterium | reverse complement strand
GCCTGCCTCTTTGCCCGGAGCGCGACGGTCGGCGGGCAGAAGTTCCCGGTGCATTGGGGCGGCGACTGCAACTCAAACTACCTCTCGATGCACGAATCCCTCCGGGCAGGGCTGTCGCTCGCACTGTCCGGCTTCGGCTTCTGGTCGCACGACATCTCCGGCTTCGAGGGCACGGCGCCGGCGGACGTCTACAAGCGCTGGTCCGCGTTCGGACTGCTCTCGACGCACTCCCGCCTGCACGGCTCCGGCTCGTACCGCGTTCCGTGGCTCTTCGGCGAGGAGGCGGTCGACGTCCTGCGCCGATTCGCGAAGCTGAAGAAATCGCTGATGCCGTATCTCTGGTCCGAGGCGGTCCGCACCCATCTGACCGGCGTGCCGATGATGCGCCCGATGGTCCTCGCGTTCCCGGACGACCGGATCTGCGCCGATCTCGACACACAGTACCTGCTCGGCTCCTCCCTTCTCGTCGCGCCGGTGTTCTCGGAATCCGGCGACGTCGAATACTATCTCCCCGCCGGACGCTGGACGAATCTCCTCGACGGACGCGAGACCGAAGGGGGCCGGTTCGTGCGGGAGGTCCGCGACTTCTTCTCCCTGCCGCTCATGGTGCGGGAAAACACCCTGCTCCCGATGCGGAACGAGGACGGGACCCTCGTCGTCCGGGCATACGCGGTCACCGGCGAGGCGGCCTGCGACGTGCGCGAAGAAGACGCCCTCTTCCGCGTTTCGGTCAAGCGGTCGGGAACAGACCTGGTCTTCGACATCGAGAACGGCCCGGAGGATCTCTCCCTCCTGCTCGTCAACGAGCATGGCGAGGCTGAGGTCACGGGCGGCGAAGCGATCCGCACGGACGAAGGACTGCACATCCGCGTCATGGGGGAGACCGTGACGGTCAGGGAAACATAAGAAACAGCAGGCAGCGGGGCGGAGACCGGAAACGGGTTTCCGAACCCGCACGCCCGCGCCGGGTTCCGGAGCATTCCGGGGTCCGGCTTTTGTTTTGCGCCGCCGCCCGGGTGATTTCTGTAAAAGTTTTTGCAGAACGCCGCACCCCGATGTTTTTGTCGTTATTTATTTCTAATTATCGGTTGACAAAACTTCATCGTTCGTGTATAATGTTACCGTAAACAAAGATAAACGGGGGAGGAAAACGTCATGTTGTCGAAAAGAATCCTTGCAGCGCTGCTTGCATTCGCGCTCTGCCTGCCGCTTTTGCTCGCAGGGTGCCGAAAAAAAGAAGAAACGGAGATCGTCCGCGGGAGCCGCTATGATGGGACAGCGTTCGTCATGCCGGAAGGACGCCGGGGAAGCATTCAGCTTTATGCGGTGCCGCCCCTATGGGACGAAGACGGAGAAGTTCTGACGGTGTTTTGTACTGAATTTGGTACGAAGCAAGTCCAGGATGAAAACAAATGGGAACCGACGATCCTCTCCTCCCTCATTTCCACGACGGCGGACGGAATCGTACGGGAAGAGCCCCTTCCCTTCGCCTCCAACCAGAGCGTTTACTGCGGCTGGCTGGACGAAGATTCCTTCACCTATCTGTTCTCGCTGGTCCAGTATGACACCACGGGCCAGTCCGACGGCACCTACCGCCTCGGCCGCTATGACCGCACGACCGGGGAATCGGTGGAGAGCGGTGACGTTCGGAGCTTCTTCGATCCGGAACGCGGGTCGGCAAACCTTCTCGTCGTCGATGCGGACGGAGATATCTGGATCGCCGGATGGCAGGAGATCCTCGTGTTCTCGCACGATTTCGTCTATAAAAAGACGATCCCGGCGGGAAACGGTTCGATCAGCACGATCGGCATCACGGAGGACGGGGAGATCCGCGCAGCATCCTGGATCCTTGAACGGAACAAGACCTTCCTCTCCGTCTCCGCCGCCGACAAGAAGAACGGGACCCTGATCGAGCTGTTCCGCTGTCCGCTGACAGGTTTCGGCAATCCCTGCTTCGGGCCGGGCATGGAGATCTATTACATGACGAACGCCGGGATCTTCGGCATCGAAGTGCAGGAGGACGGTTCGGCGGCGTCGATCCCGCTGATGGATTATCCGGCGTCGGACGTCAGCCGGGAGACCGCCTCCTTCGGCGGCGTGATCGACCGGGACCGCTTCCTTTTCACGGAAAGGCAGCAGAACGAAGAGGGATACTGGCAAGATGCCCCCGCTCTCTACACGCGCGCCGATGACGCGAATCTCTCGGATCGCATCGTTGTCACGCTTGCCTATACTGCCGCCGATTCGACGCTTACGTCAAAGATCGTCGCGTTCAACAGATCGCAGAATGAGGTCCGCATCGAGGTCGAGGATTACAGCCGCTACGGCAACGCCTCCGAACCGGATGCCGCTGACCGCAGACTCGCGACGGATATCGTGACCGGCGTCTTCCGGCCCGATATCGTCGTCTCGACGCCGGAAAGCGATACCGTCCGCCAGCTCTTCGCCAAGAATCTCTGCGCCGATCTCTCGCCCTATCTCTCCTCCGACGATCTCGTGAATCAAGACAATCTCATCGGTGCGGTGAAACACGTCTTCGGCGACAAACACGGCGGTATTCGCGCACTCTCGACGGAGGTGACCCTCGTCACGGTCGCCGCGCCCGCATCCCTGCTCGGCCAATATGCAGAGGACGGCTTCTGGACCGCCTCCGGGTTCGCCGATTTCGTGGAAAGCCTTCCGGAGGGCGTCGATTTCGCGCAGATTCCCTGCCGGGAATACCTCGCTCTTTTCCTCACGACCTTCGGCGCGCTCGGTGAATTTATCGACGCAGATGCCGCTGTCTGTTCGTTCGACGGGCCGGCATTCCGGCGGATCCTCGCGCTTCTCGCCTCCCTTCCCTCGCTGGAGGAGGCGATGAAGGATCCCGCGCTTACCGATCCCGATGCCGCGGCCGAACGCTTCTGGTCCGGCAGGATCGCGCTCCGCGACTTGACGATCGACTCCCCGGCCAAGGTGCTCGGCATTCCCGCCCTCTTCGGCACGGACGACTGCACCCTCATCGGTCTCCCGACGCCGGAAAAGCGGGCAGGCGCAGGCATTCAGGCGGAAATGCGCGACGCCATCGTCCTCACCTCGTTCAGCGAGCACCCGGACGAGGCATGGCGGGCGATCCGCTCCCTTTTCGAGGGACAGCCCCGCATGCTGGTCAGCGTGAGCGGCGGGATCAACGATCCCCTCCCGACGCTGTACTCCCAGATCGACTGGATCGTTGACACAACCATCGACAGCGGCGCGGAGTTCCGCTTCTACGCCGACGGATCGTCCGAGAGGAAGCGCGGCGACCCGGAAAACCCGACCGATCCGGGGACACTCGAAAAACCGGGGATCGTCTCCTTCTTCCGCGAGGAGGACCGCACGAAGCTGCACGAGATCCTCGACATGGCAGGCACACCGCTTGACGCCGCTGTGAATGAGGAAATCACAGCTATCGTTGCGGAAGAACTCTCCGCCCTCTATGCCGGCGCGGCATCGGTCGACAGCTGCGCCAAACGCATCCAGTCCCGCGTGTCGATCTGGCTGGCGGAGCATAAATAAAACAAAAAAAGTCCTCCCGGATGTAACATTTTGCCCCTCCGCGCGGTTATAGAAAGTGAAAACCGCGACAAGGAGGTCCATTATGAAAACCAAACGCCTATCGGCAGCGATCCTCGCAGCCCTCGTGCTGCTGCCCGCCCTTTTCGGGTGCGGCAAAAAGAAGAACGAGGCCGGATTCACGGAGGACGGCAAGCCCATCATCCTCGAACACGTCTACCGCGGAACCGCCTATCCGCTTCCCGAACACTGGAACCTGAACACCGCCGTGAAGCCGATCTGGCAGGACGGCCGCCTCACCTGCTTCGCCGAGAAGAGAGAGGAACAGGAGGGGGAGGACGGCGTCATTCACTACGTCCAGCGCGCCGCGATCTTCACCCTGACCACGGACGGCAAACCCGAAGAGCGGGATCTGGCCCTCGACGGGAATATGCTACCGGAGAGCGGTATCCTCTCCGACACCGCCTTCGTCTATCTCCACACGGAGGTGGATCCGGAGTCCGGGGCCAGCCGGATCTATCTCCACCGCTGCGACCTCGCGACGGGCGAGACGACGGTCAGCGACGACCTCGGGCCGCAGTTCGATGAGATCAGGAGCGGGATGCTCTTCGTCAGCTATCTCGCGGCGGACGGGGACGGCGATCTTTACCTCGCCACCGAACAGCAGATCCTGATCCTCTCCCAGGACTTTCTGCGCAAGGGCGTCGTCAGTGTGCCGAACTTCGTGAGCGCCATGACATCCTCCTCCGACGGGCAGGTCTATGTCACAAGTCATTTCAACGGCAAGTCCGGCTTCGCCCCGATCGACAAGAGCACCTTCTCCTTCGGTACGGTCCGCGCGCTGCCGACGAACGTGAACGACATCTTTTTCGGCCCGGGCTACGATCTCTACCTGACGGGCGAGAACAGCGTGCAGGGGATGCGGATCGGCGAGGACGGCGAGGCTGTCACCGAGGTGATCTGCGACTACATGAACTCCGACCTGAGCCGCGCGTCGGCACAGCTGGTCATGGTCATTGATGCGGACACACTCCTCTTTGCCGAGCGCCTCGACGACACGGACTACATCAGCACCCCGGTCCTCTATCGGCACGTCGAGGACGTCGATCTCTCGAAGATCCCCACGGTGAAGGTGGCATACCTCGGCGGCGTCGGGTCCGAAGCCATGCGGCAGATCACGGCGTTCAACCGCACGCATCCGGAATGCCGCGCCGTGGTGGAGGACTATACGGTCTACCAGACGGACGACGACTATAACGCCGGGTACAAAAAGCTCGCGCTCGACATGACGACCGGCACCTACCGCCCGGATCTCGTGCTCGGCCCCTACAGCTGCGAACCGGTCAATCTCCTGTGGGAGAAGGGCTGGTACACGGACCTCATGCCGTTTATGAAGGAGGACGATCTCATCTATCCGGACAACGTCTTCGGCGCGGTGCAGCACGCCTTCGGCACCGGGGACGGCGGCATGTGGGGCATTTCCCCGCTGTTCTCCGTCGAAGTCCTCATGTCCACGCGCGAATTACTCGGCTCTTATGCGGACAAGGGATACTGGACCTCGGCAGAACTGCTCGATTTTGCCGAAAACCTGCCCGAGGACGTGACGCTGATTATGAATCTCCATCAGGATTCCGCGCCGTACATCCTCTTCGGGGACACCGGCTTCGGCGCGTTCATCGACCGGGAGAGGGCGGCCTGCTCGTTCGACAGCCCGGAATTCCTCCGCTTCCTCCGCTATCTGAAAATCCTGCCGACCTATGAGGAATACAAAAAGACATCCCCCTACCTCAACCTGGACCGTTCGGAGCGGTATCTGCCGTACTTTGAAGGCAAGATCGTTCTGCGGGAAGTGCAGACCTGGGAGGTCAGCTCGCTTCCCAGTTTCGAGGCGCAGTTCAACACGAAGGACTATGTCCTGATCGGATACCCGACGGAGGAAAACCGTCCCGGCGCCGGGAACCGCGTCACCCCGCAGGGAGCAGCCGTCATCACTTCCTTCTGCCGCTCGCCGGAGACCGCGTGGGAAGTGGTCCGCACGCTCTTCACGGGCCGTCGGGGGCACAGCGCCATCCCCGCGCTGAAAACGGAGTATGACGCGGAATTCGCGCTCTATGCCCAATCGGGTTCCGTCGGCTGGCAGTATTTTGACGGCGGCGGCGGTTCGCAGCCCGACGATCCCGAGCATCCGATGACCGTGGACGATCTCAAGCGTCCGGGCATCCTGTTCCACTACTCGAAAGAGCTGGCAGACAGCTTCAAGCCCCTCCTCGACGAGGTGGGAGCGACGCGCACCTCATCGGTCGATCCGGAGCTGCTCGATATCATTCACGAGGAACTCTCGGCGTATACCGGCGGCGCGTGCACGGCGGAGGAGTGCGCCGGACGCATCCAGTCCCGCGTGTCGATCTGGCTGGCGGAGCATAAATGAGAGAAAAGCCGTGACAACCGAAAAGCCCGTACAGGCTCACCTGCGCGGGCTTTCCTTTTCGATTCCGGCTGCGTGCGGTTTACGCGATCTCTTTGACCTCGTATCCCGCGTCCGTCACGGCGGCGGCCAGCAGCGCGTCCGGCACCGGCTTCGACAGCTCGACGATCGCCTCCGCCTTTTCATGGCTCGGCGCGGCGGAGATGACCCCGTCGATGGCTTCGAGCGCCTTCTTCACTCTCGCTTCGCAGTGCGGGCACATCATGCCCTCGATCTTCATGACTTTCTTCATATTCTGTCCTTCCTTTCCCTTTACGCTGTTCGCGTTGTTTGCTTTATTCTCCCGGTCCGGGGCGGAATTCTTCGGGGTAATCTCCCCCGTGACCGCGTTTTTCATCCGACGGTCGCGCTTGGCGTCGTAGATCTTTGTGAGATTCAGCCGCAGGGCGTTCGTCACCACGCAGAAGCTCGACAAGCTCATGGCCGCCGCGCCGAACATCGGGGTGATCCCGATGCCGAGGGTCTCGATGAACACCCCGGCTGCGAGCGGGATCCCGATGCAGTTGTAGAAAAATGCCCAGAACAGGTTCTCGTGGATGATCCGCAGGGTCGCGCGGCTGAGCCGGACGGCGGCGGACACGTCGCGAAGCCCGCTCTTCATCACCACCACGTCCGCGGCGTCGATGGCCACGTCGGTGCCCGCTCCGATGGCGACGCCCACGTCCGCGCGGGTCAGGGCAGGCGCGTCGTTGATCCCGTCGCCCACCATCATCACGCGCCCGTGCTCCCCGAGCGAGCGGATGACGGCTTCCTTTCCGTCCGGGAGCACCCCGGCCACCACGTCGTCCACGCCCGCCTGACGCCCGATGGCCCGGGCCGTGCGCTCGTTGTCGCCCGTCAGCATCACGACGCGGATGCCCATATCCGTGAGCTCCCGGATCGCCGCGGGGCTGTCCTCTTTCACGGTGTCCGCGACGGCGATGATTCCGCGCACCTGCCCGTCCTTGGCGAAGAAGAGGGGCGTCTTTCCCGCCTCCGCCAGCGCCGCGGCTGCTTCGCGCATCCCATCCGGAATCATGGTGACGGAGCCGATAAACTGCTCGTTGCCGCCTGCCAGACGCGTGCCGTCCGCCATCGCTTCGAGGCCGTTGCCCGGGAGCGCGCGGAAATCCTCTGCCGCTGCGGGGACGATTCCCGCCTCCTCCGCTCTGCGCATCACGGCGCGGGCTAGGGGATGCTCGCTCTTCGCTTCGAGGGACGCGGCCTCGGCGAGGAGTTCGGCTTCCGTCACGCCCGAAGAGGGGAGGATGTCCGTCACGTTCGGCTCGCCCTTCGTGATCGTGCCGGTCTTATCGAGCGCGACGATCTGCGTCCGGCCCGCCTCCTCGAGCGACACCGCCGTCTTGAAGAGGATGCCGTTCTTCGCGCCGACGCCGCTGCCGACCATGATCGCCACGGGCGTCGCCAGTCCCAAGGCACACGGACAGCTGATGACGAGGACGGAGATCCCGCGCGCGAGGGCGAAGCCGATCTCACGCCCGAGCAGCAGCCAGACCGCGGTCGTCACCACGGCGATCGCGAGGACCGTCGGGACGAAGATCCCCGAGACGCGGTCCGCGATCTTGGCGATGGGGGCTTTGGTCGCGGCGGCGTCGGAGACCATGCGGATGATCTGCGAAAGGGTCGTGTCCTCGCCCACGCGGGTCGCCTCGCAGCGCAGGAATCCGGACTGGTTGAGAGTCGCGGCGGAGACCGTATCGCCCGGGGCCTTGTCGACCGGGATGCTCTCGCCGGTCAGCGCGGCTTCGTTCACCGCCGACGCGCCGTCGAGGACCGTGCCGTCCACCGGGATGCTCTCGCCCGGCCGCACGACGAAGACGTCCCCCCGCCGCACCTCGGATACGGGGATCTCGGTCTCGCCGCCGTCCCGGATCACCGTCGCCGTCTTCGGCGCGAGGTTCATGAGGGAGCGCAGGGCGTCGGTGGTCTTCCCCTTCGAGCGGGCTTCGAGCATCTTCCCGACGGTGATGAGGGCGAGAATCATCGCGGCGGACTCGAAGTAGAACTCGTGCATCAGGCTCATCTGCCGCGCGGGATCGTCCGCGGCCGTCATGAGGAAGAGGACCGCGGTCGAATAGAGAAACGATGCCGCCGAGCCCAGCGCGACAAGGGTGTCCATGTTCGGCGCGCCGTGAAGCAGGCCCCGGAAGCCGTTTACGAAGAACTTCTGGTTGATGACCATCACGACGGCGGCGAGAAGGAGCTCGATCAGTCCGTGCGCGAGATGGTTTTCCGCGAGGAAGGCGGGCAGCGGCAGGCCGAACATGCTGTGGCCCATCGAGAAGTACATCAGGACGAGCAGGAAGCCGACCGACGCGATGAGCCGCCGGCGCAGTACGGGCGTTTCCCGGTCCGCGAGCGCGTCCTCAGCGTCGGAGGCGGCACGGGTCCCGGACCCATCCTTCGGTTTTGCGCCGTATCCGGCAGCCTCGACGGCCTCGATCACGGCGGAATCCGGCGCGTCGCCCTCCACGCCCATGGAATTCGTGAGCAGACTGACGGAGCAGGACGTGACGCCCGGAACGCCGGACACCGCACGCTCCACCCGCGCGCTGCATGCCGCGCAGGACATGCCGGTCACGGAATATTGTTTCATCTTATCGAAAATCCTCTTTTCCCGTTTCGGATCGCGTTTATTTCATGAGCTTGGAGAGGGTGTCGAGCAGTTCGTCGATCACGGCGTCGTTCCCCTCGCGCAGATCGCGTGCCACGCAGGAGCGCATGTGACAGCCGATCAGCTCCCGGTTGAAGGCGTTGAGGGCGGCTCCCGCGGCGGCGGACTGGACGAGGACGTCGTTGCAGTAGGCGTCGCGCTCGATCATCTGCCGGATCCCGCGGATCTGTCCCTCGATGCGGTTCAGACGGTTGATCAGCTTGCGCCGCGTTTCGTCGGACCGGACCGTGTGCCGCTCGTCCTCCGCACAGCACGCGCCGTCGGTCTCTTCCGCGCAGTGCGGACAGGCCTTTTTTGTGTTTTCCGCTTCCATGATGCCCTCCTTGTCCCGGAATACCCCCTCCGGGTATCTTGTTGTTTCTATTATATACCCCCTCCGGGTATTTGTCAACCCCCTGACGCAAAAAAAGCGCGGGATCTCCGCACTTTTTTGAACAGCCGTCCGGTCGCGACCACCTCAGCCCTCCGCCGTTCCGTTTCCGGGAACTGAGCCATTGCCATTTCCGGTGCCGGTGCCGCCCGCTCCCTGTCCGAGGCCGAGGCTCACGGAGATCGCGTTGTTGACGGCGTTCATCGTCTCCTCGTCGAGGTGGCCCATCTTCTCCCCGAGCCGCCGCTTGTCGATCGTCCGGACCTGTTCGAGCAGGATCACCGAGTCCTTCGTGAGCCCGACCCGATCCGCCGCGACGTCGATGTGCGTGGGCATCTTGTTCTTTCCGAGGCGGCTCGTGATGGCCGCGGCAATCACCGTCGGGCTGTACCGGTTCCCGACGTCGTTCTGCACGATGAGCACCGGGCGCACGCCTCCCTGTTCGCTCCCCACGACCGGGCTGAGATCCGCATAATAGATATCGCCGCGCTTGACAGTCACTTTCCCTCATTCCTTTCCGCTGGCTTCCTCTGTTTTGTCCATGACATAGTATGGTCGGCGGGGAATGGATTTAAACATCTTCCGCCCGTTTTTTTCGCCGCGTTCCAGTATATGCGGCCGGGGAGCGGGATGTGTCGCTGACGGAAAAATTCCTGCGGAAGCGGGCGGGCGAAAAGCGGCGCAAAAAAGAAGGCTTCGCCTTGCCGAAACCTTCCCTTCTATTTCACATTCTTATTTTCAATGCATCGCCGTGAGGCGGATGATCGCCCCGCGGTCGTCGTCCTCGGCGGCCTTGTTGCGGCGGATCGCCCCGCATTTGCGGCACCGGTGCGTCAGAATGAAGCCGCGCTTCGCGTCCGGTTCCGCCGTTATCGGATCCATGATCCCGCCGCAGTCCGCCGCCCGGTCGCCCGGGTTGATATCGAGGTGCAGCGAGCAGAGGCAGTGCGGGCAGTGATTCCGCGACGTATAGCGCAGGGGCGGCACATCCCGTCCGCAGTTTGCGCAGACGAAGCCGCTGTCGTTTTTCGTGAATCGCTTGTTTTCCAAACCGTTCCTCCCCTGGAAAAAGCCGACCTCCGCGCGGACGCATAGCCGCCGGTCCGACGGGACAGACTAAATGCGCCGCAATCCGATTTCAACCATGACGGAGGTACCTGTGATGAATATCCTGATGAAAAGATCCGGGCAGAAGGCTGCCCGTACCGTATGTATCTGTCTGATGACCGCCGCTCTGTGCGCCTTCCTCGCCGTCGCCATATCCGCCGCTGCGGACGCGGGTCTCGGCACAGCGGGCGAAACGGTCACCGGCACGCCCGGCAGCGGTCTGATCGCTTCCGAGCAGGCGGAGCCCGTCGTCCCCAATTATTCCGGGGAAAACAGCGTGACGCCCGCGCCCGGGACCGATGCAAACCGCTCGGCATCCGGCACGGGCAATGAAGGCACCACGGGAGCGGGCAGCGCGTCGCGTGCGGGCAGATCGACGACGACGGTCACGCCGTCCGGGAACGCCGGCACGACTAGCCGCAGCACATCGGACAACACCCGGCAGAAGGACACGACCCTCGGCGACACGGACGGGAACGGCGTGGTCTATGCGTCCGGCAGTGAGACGGCGGGCGAAGCCGTCGAGAACACGGCGACCGCGGTGCGCGACACGATGCGGTTCCATCCGCTGGCTCTGCTCGCGCTCCTAGGTGCGATCGTCGTGCTGGTGATCGTCACCCGGCCGCGCAAGGTCCATGCGTAAAAGGAGACGGGAGAGGAATTCCTCCCCCGTTTTTCTTATACCGGAACGTAGTTGAGCGCGCGCGGGATGACCTCGGCCTCCACGGTACGGTCCTCGCCCGTCGGGAAGATCTCCCCGTCAAGGCAGAAGCGCGCGGGCCCCGTGATCCGCATCTTCCGGCAGCGCACAAAGCGCAGGATCTTTTTGAAGCGCTCATCGAGGACGCCCTGCTCGTCCATGTACGTCCCCGCGCGGTAGTCCCCGACGAGAGCGACGAAGCGCAGGCGGCTGACGTCGTTCACGACGAGCGTGTCCATATAGCCGTCGTCGAGCGACGCGAGGGGGAGCGCATGGAATCCGCCGCCGCAGCAGGAGCCGTTCCCCGCCGCTGTCAGGAGCATCTTCTGGCGCAGGTGCACGTCCGGGAGTTCGCTGCCGTCCGCCAGATCGACGCATTCCGTGCAGGCGATCTCCACGTCGGTGGTCTTCTTGACGAAGAGCTCCTTCGCAACGCCCGCGATGTATGCCGCGCTGCCCCGGAGGAAGGTCTTTTCCTTCAGCCGCAGCGTCTGGGCGACGACCGCGCAGTCAAAGCCGATGTTCATCATGTTCGCGAAATACCGCACTTCGGTGCCGGATTCCGTCCGGATCACGTCGATCGGCGTCATGACCGACTTCGGATGGATCCCGGAGTCGTTTGCGTGGGTCGAGAAATCGTTGCCGCTGCCCGAGGGGATGACGGAGAAGGAGGCGGTTCGGTTCGCGCCGGACTGCATGATGCCGTTGACCGCCTCATAGACGGTCCCGTCGCCGCCGTAAACCACCGCGTGGGCCGTCGGTTCCGCCTCAAAGAGTGAGCGCACGATCCGCGTCACGTCCCCGGGCTCCGCGCTTTCCCGCACTTCCCCGTTCGTATTGGCGATCGCGCGGCGAACCGCTTCGATGAGCCTGCCGTTTCCCGCCGCGGGGTTGACGATATGTACCTGATGCCGTTCGCTCACGTGCGGGAGGGTCCCCCGCGCTTCCTCGATCCGAACCTTCATATCCCCTCCGCCGTCAGTTCTGCTTCTGTACGGTCTTGTATTCGTCGTGGAATTGATAATAGTGACATTCGCTGCGCATGTCCGCCCGCTCGCGGTATGCCTCGTCCTCGTCGATGTCGACGGTGCAGCCGAGCGTCCCCGCCTCGTCGATCACGTCGTAAAAAAGGCAGGTCTCGCACGGCGTCGCGCGTTTTGGTTTCTTTTGGGCCTTCGGTTTATCCATTCCGGTCCTCCGTTTCCGCGAGCAGCGCGTCCCGCTCGTTCGGGATCTCCCCGCGCATCACCCGGTCCAAGAGCGAGGCAAGCGTCTGACCGATTTCCGGTCCCCGGAATCCGCGCGCGGCGAGCTCATGTCCGTCCACGGCAAGTCCGGCCAGGTTCCGGCATTCGTTCGCCGCGAGGATCTCCTCCGCCGTGTGCCGGATCGCCTCGGCTTCGTCCGCCCCGATCCTGCCCGTGAGGGAGGCAAATTCCGCATAGTCCCGGGGGAAGGCGTCGCCGGCGTCGCGCATCAGGCATTTCACGCCGTACCGCGTCGTCTCGACGTTTCCGCGGCGTGACAGCAGGGCCATGACCGCGCGTTTTTCGTCCTTCGAGGGCTTGAGAGTGTCCATCGTCCGCGCCGCCCCCCCTTCGTCGAGGGAATCGAACAGCACGGCATACCGGACCGAGGTCGGCGTCTCGGGCGTCATGTTTGCATAAATCGTCGACGCGCACCGCACCGCCTCCGTCGTGAGCGGGGGCAGCACATGCGCGAGGACCGGGGCGTATTCCCCGAGGATCCCCGCCGCCCCGACGCCGCCGAGCAGCTTGGTGAGTTCCGCGTAGATCCGTTCCCGGGAAATGCGGTCGAGCAGGCCCATTCCCGCCGTGACCGCCGTCCGGCATTCGTCGTCGCAGGCGAATCCGAGCACCGACGCGAACCGCAGCGCCCGCAGGATGCGCAGCCTGTCCTCGGAGAACCGGTCTATGGCGCGTCCGACGCACCGGATCCGCTTCGCCGCGAGGTCTTCCTGCCCGCCGAAGAGGTCGACGATTCCCTGTCCCGGCGCGTACGCCATCGCGTTGATCGTGAAATCGCGGCGGCAGAGGTCGTCCGCCAGCCGGTCGGTGAAGGTCACGGCATCGGGGTGGCGTCCGTCGGCATAGGCGCCGTCGATGCGGTACGTCGTCACCTCGACGTTCATGCCGTCCCGCACCACCGTCAGCGTCCCGTGCTTCAAGCCCGTCTCCACGACGCGGCAGTCGGCGAAGATGTGCTGCATGTCCTCCGGGCGGGCGTCCGTCGTGACGTCGTAATCGCCGGGGATCCGCCCCATGAGGTGATCGCGCACGCATCCGCCGACGGCATAGGCGTGATGGCCCGCCGCTTCGAGGCGCTCCATGACGAAGGTCACGGGCGGCGGCAGGGGGATCGCGATGGTCTTCTCGTCCGTTTTCTTCACGTCTTCAATCTTCTCCGTGTTCCCTTCCGTATGTACAGAGCCGCTCGTGTCCGAGGGGGCATTCCGCGCACCGCGGTCTGCGCGCCATGCAGTACTCCCGCCCGAAGAGGACCATGCGGTGACAATATGCCGCCTGCTCCGGCCCGGGGACAATTTCCGCGAGGATCCGCTCGACCTTCGCGGGGTCATTGAGCGACGTGTCGTAAAATCCGAAGCGGCCGTTCAGCCGGATGCAGTGCGTGTCCGCAACGATCCCTGGCTTGCCGTAGCAGTCGCCGAGGACGAGGTTGGCGATCTTGCGTCCCACGCCGGGCAGGGCGAGCAGATCCTCCATCGTATCGGGGACCCGGCCGCCGTGACGCTCGACGATCTGACGGGACATGGCCACGCAGGACTCCGCTTTCGTGTGAAAGAGTCCGCAGGGCCGGATGATTTCCTCGACCGCCGGGATCTCGGCTTCCGCCATCGCGTACACGTCCGGGAAGGCTTCAAACAGCGGGACGCAGACGATGTTCACCCGCTCGTCGGTGCACTGGGCCGAGAGCCGGGCCGCGATGAGCAGACGCCACGGATCGCCGCCGTAATCGAGCGAACAGACGGCGTCCGGGTAGAGTTCCTTTAAAATCGCGTGGATGCGGGCAATGTCCGGCATGATGTCCTCCCGTCGGCGTACAAATGGTTTTCTTGGCTTTACGGTATATCGATGAGCCATGCGCTGCCGTCGTCATAGGGGACGGTGCTCTGCGGCTCCTCCGTCGGCATCTCGGTCATCGGCACCTCCGCGGGTGTCTCGGTCACCGGGGTCTCCGCGTTGGCAGCAGCTTCGGCAGCGGCGGCGAGGGCTTCCTCGTAGAGACGTTCCTGCTCGGCGAGATACGCGGCGTAGGCTTCTTCCGCGGCCTGTCTCTCCGCTTCTTCGGCGGCGGCTTTCGCGGCTTCCTCCGCCTCCTCCGCGGCGCGTCTTGCCCGGATCTCGTCGACGCTGAAATAGTAGTCGAAGATATCGCGGATCGAGTAGCCGGTTTCGGTACCGCCGGACGCCTGCTCGATGACGCAGGTGACGATCAGCTCGGGGTTCTCGAACGGCGCGAACGCGATCATGATACCGTTGTCGGAACGGTCTTCGTGGACCTGTGCGGTACCCGTCTTACCGCCGACCGGGATCTCGTAATCCGCGAAGACGGTCGCCGCGGAACCGAGGTCCATAACGCCCTTCATGCCTTCGCGCACGGTCTGCAGAATGTCGTCCGGGATCTTGATCTCGTCGGCGACGGTGGCCTCATGCACCCATGACGCCTCGTCAGCGCGGTAATCGCGGACCTCCTTGAGGACGTGCGCCTCATAGCGCGTGCCCTTGTTCAGTATCGTCGAGAGGTAGCAGGCGAGCTGGAGGGGCGAGAAGAGGTTGTCGCTCTGTCCGATGGCGGCCTGCAGGGTATCGCCGGGTCCCCATTGCAGAAGGCCGTTCTGGCTGCGGTAGTCCGGACCCGCGAGGATGCCGGTGGATTCCGCCAGCTCGATCCCGGTGTGCTCGCCGAGGCCGTAGTGGCGGCAGTATTCGTTCATCTTCTCGATGGTGAGCTGACGGCCCACGTCGAAGAAGAAGTAGTTGCAGGATTCCTGAATCGCCGTGACGACGTTGATCTTGCCGTGGACCTGGCCGGCGAGGAGGTAGAGCCAGCAGCGCGGGGTGTAGCCGGTGTCGGCGTAGTACATGTACTGGCCCTGCGCGTCGATGATCGTGTCCTTCGTGATGGTCTTCTCCATGAGGGCCGCCGTCGCGACGCCGATCTTGAACGTGGAACCCGGCGCGTATCCACCCATGAGCGCGCGGTTGAGCATGGGCGAGAGCTCCGTGTCGAGGATGAGATGGTTCCGGTAGGCGCGGTCCTCGGTGTACATCTGGAGGTTGTAGGTCGGGTAGGACGCGATGGCGAGGATCTCGTTGTTGTCCGGATCGATGACGGTCAGGCCGCCCGCGGATGCGTCTTCACCGGTGAGCGGCTTGTACGGGTTCGCCTCTTCGCGGATGCGCGCGATGTTCTTCGCAAGGGCGTTTTCCGCGACGATCTGCATGTTGATGTCGATCGTGAGATAGATGTCCCGTCCGGCGACCGGCTCCTTCACGACCTCGGTGGAGATGACGTTGCCGTAGCTGTCCTCCGTGATCGAGATCTCGCCGTCGATGCCGCGGAGGATGTCCTCAAACGCGGATTCGCAGCCGGAGAGACCGACCGTCTCGTTGATCTCGTAGCCGCGCTCGGTGTAGTAATCGGCGTTCTCGCCCGGGATCCTGCCGAGAAAGCCGAGGATGTGCGAGAGGTAACCGGGATAGCAGTAGTTCCGCGCGCGCTCCGCCTGCACCGTGAAGCCGCGGGAATAGAGCTCCTCCATGCCCGTGATGAACGCGAGGGAGACGTCCTCGGCGATCTTGTAGGGATTCGTGGGCGAGAACTGCTGCAGGGTCATGTCGAGACGGCGGGCCAGAAGCGTGGCCGCGGTGTCGTACGTGTAGCGGTAGTAATACGTGACCTCTTTGGTGATCGGATCCTGCTCACGGGCGAGGATGCCGTAGTAGAGCATGAGCGCCCGGACCTGATCCTCCATCGGCGCGTCGTCCTCGACGTTGAGCTCGTCGATGAGCTTGTAATACCGCCGTCCGAACGCCGTGTCGGCAAATCCTTCCGGAATCTCGTAGGTGAGGCCGTCGGGCCGCACGGTCACGGAAAGGTGCTCCGTCGGCGGCAGGATGCGGTCCTCTTCCCCGGAGCGGACGGCGATCGCGTTCATTTCAAGCAGCATTTCGTTCAGCTCTTCGTTGTCGCGGGTGAGAGTCTGATAGTCGAGGGACATGTCGTAGGCTTCGGTGTTGACGACGAGCGGCACGCCGTTGCGGTCGAAGATCTCGCCGCGGCGCGCCTGGATCACCGCCGTCCGGGTGCGGTAGACGGTCTGGGTCGACATGCTGTAATAGTCCTGACCGGAGACCTGTAAGTACAAGAGACGTCCCGTATAGCCGAGGGCGATCGCCACGCAGATGAGCGACAGCACCAAAAGGCGCGGGATCCGATTCCGTTTGGGCATTTTCTCTCCTTTATGTACGGCGGAGACTTCCCCGCCTGAGGCGTCAGCGCTTCCTGTGTGCGTGCCGGATGCGCATCCGCTTTCCGATGTTTGCGATTTTCCATGCAAGGCAGAAGAGGAGAAGCGCTGCGAGGAACGCCAGCACCCAGAGCTCCGTATCGCATCCCATTTCGATGCGGAAGAGCTCCTTCTCCGGGTCCTTTTTGCGGTAATAGATGTCCTGCATCTCGATCTTCTTGCGCACGAGCAGGGGATTCTTTCCGCCGTAGCGTTCGAGCAGCCGACCTCCGATCTCGCGCGATTCCTGTATGGCGCCTTCCGCCGCGCGGGCTGCCGTCCTGCCGAGTTTTTTCGTGTTCAAAGCCGGATCTTCCTTTCCGATGCCCACACGCGGGCGTCCGAATTCGGTTTCGCAGATAGTATGGCGTCCGGGCGCGGAAATCATACGGAAAGGCTTCAAATAACATTATATCACAGCTTCCCCTCCGATGCAAGCAAAACTTTCCCGCATCTTTCGTTTCTCCATTCTTAACGCCGCATTAAGATTTCCTGAACCCTGCTTAAATCCGACCGGAAGGGCTTGTTTCCGCGCCGCAGATGTGGTATCATGAAGGCGAACCGATTCCCCGAAGGAGTACCCCATGGACCGCATCTTCGCCGATTTCCTCCCGCCCCTGCTCCGCACGCTCGCCTCTGCCCTGCCGCCCCTTCTCGCAGGGCTTCTTCTGCTGCACTTTCTCCTCTTCCGGGAGTGGAAAAAGACGGCGCGGTATGCGCTCTTTGCCCTGTACCTCGCCGTGCTCTGGTGCGTCACCGGGCTCCCGGACGTGCGCTCGGCGAACTTTGCCCCGAACGTCAATCTGATTCCCTTCGTCGGGATGGCGCAGGCGCCGCTTGAGACGGCTCTCAACGTCCTCCTCTTCGTCCCGCTCGGGCTGATGCTCCCCCTCCTCTGGAAGCGGTTCCGCGACGGACGCCTCGCCGTGCTGTACGGATTCACGCTCTCGCTCGCCGTCGAAGCCGCGCAGCTCTTCTCGGGGAACACGGACATCGACGATCTCTTGACGAACACGCTCGGGACCTTCCTCGGCTACCTCATCGCCTGCGCGCTGCTTCTGCGCTATCCCGTCCTCGCCAAAACGGACGGCACCGTGTGGGAGCGCGGCGTCCTCGTCGTCCTCGTCTTTCTTGTGATGTTCTTCTGCGCGCCCCTTTTGCGCCTGCTCTTCTGACCCGTCCCGCCGCGCCGTTCCGGGATGGGTTTTGCGCGCGGCGCTTTTTCTTTTTGTGCTTGATTCCGCGGCGGTTTTGTGCTATGATAGAGAGAGAAGAAAACGAAAGGGATTGGATGAACATGCGCGGCGGATTTCCCGGGCGGATCCTCTCCGTGCCGGCCCTCGTTGTGGGGAGCGGCGCGGCAGGGCTGAACGCTGCCCTCTCCCTCGCCCGATCCATGGGGCCCTCGTCCGTCCTCCTCGTCACCGAGGGGATGAACATGGGCACCTCCCGCAACACCGGATCGGACAAGCAGACCTATTACAAGCAGGCGACCGGCGCGTCCTCCCCCGATTCCGCGCGCGCGATGGCGGAGGACTATTTTGCCTGCGGCGCGATGCACGGCGACCTCGCCCTCACAGAGTCCCTCGGATCGCTCCGGGGCTTCTTCCGGCTGGTCTCGCTCGGAGTTCCCTTCCCGTCGGACCGCTATGGCGAATACACCGGCTACCGCACCGATCACGATCCGCACCGGCGCGCCACCTCCTGCGGTCCGCTCACCTCGAAGAAAATGACCGAGGCGCTCGAAGCCGCCGTCCGCCGCGAAGGGGTCCCGATCCTCGACGGGTACCGCGCCTTCCGCGTGCTCACGGACGATCATCGGGCGGCCGGGATCGTCTGCGCCGCGGAAGGAGAAATCACCCCGGACAATCCGGCAGGCCTCGTCGCGATCCTCGCGGGCGCGGTCGTGTGGGCGACGGGCGGACCGTCCTCGGTCTACGCGGCCTCCGTCTATCCCGAAAGCCAGACCTGTGCCCTCGGCGCGCCGCTGCTTGCGGGAGCGTCGGCGTCGAATCTCACCGAAAGCCAGTATGGGATCGCCTCCGTCCGGTTCCGCTGGAATCTCTCGGGTTCGTATCAGCAGGTCCTGCCGCGCTATGTTTCGGTCGGCGAAGACGGGGAGGCGCGCGAATTCCTCCCCGCCGCCTTCGGAAACGAGCGGGAAGCCGTCCTCGCGCAGTTCCGCAAGGGCTACGAATGGCCGTTTGATCCGTCGAAGATCCATGGGGCATCCCGCTCCTCGGAGGTCGACATCGCCGTCTTCCGCGAGATCCAGTCCGGCCGCCTGGTCTTCCTCGATTTCCGCGAGAATCCCGCCCTCATCGCGCGCGAAGGGCTCACGCCCGCCGTCATCGGGGAGGAAGCATACGAGTATCTGACGAAAAGCCATGCCTGCGGGGATACGCCGATCCGGCGCCTGCGGCAGATGAACGAAAAGGCGTACGCCCTCTACCTCGCCCACGGGATCGATCTCGAACGGGAGCCGCTCGAAATCCACGTGGCAGCCCAGCATCTCAACGGCGGGCTGACCTGCGATGCGTGGTATGAAAGCCCGACTCTCCGGGGCCTCTACCCGGTCGGGGAATGCGGCGGCGTCTTCGGCATCCGGCGGCCCGGCGGCTCCGCGCTCAATTCGACCCAGGTCGGCTCGGCGCGCGCGGCGGAGAAGATCGCCTTCGAGAACCGTCCGGCCCCCGCCCTCGACGACGCGCTCCGCACCCAGCTGGACGACGCGGCCGGGATCGCAGTCCTCTTCGACGAAGGCTCCGGCGCATCGCTTGACGAGATCCTCGCCCAGCGTCGTGCCGGGGGTCTGCGCCACGATGCCTGCGCTGCGTTTCTCCGCTCCCCGGACGGCGTGAAGGCCCTGCTCCGGGACACCGCGGCGGCGATCGGCGGCTTCCTGGCAGAGCGGCGGGCGAAGGATTATCGCGGATTCCGGGAACTGCTCATCCACTACGACACCCTCGTCACGCGCCTGGCGATGCTCTCCGCGATCGACGCGTACCTCGCGGACGGCGGAAAATCGCGCGGATCGTTCCTCGTCGAAGGCACGGACGGCATCGACACCGCCCACGCCGGACTGGTGCTGGAGACCGCGCTGACCCGGATCGGCGGGCAGATCGCGGCGGAAAACCGCTTCGTTCCCGTGCGTCCGATCCCAGAGACGGACAACTGGTTTGAGACGGTGTACAACGAATACGATACCGGCGCGCGGTTCCGGACGGAATCGGCAGCGGCAACAGCGGAAGATAAAACATCGACAACGGAGCAAGCATGATGAACACACCGGAACTCTATACCATCGAACGCAGGGAAAAGCGCGAACCTGCGTGGATCCTCTCCGCCGCGCGCCTGATGCCGGAGATGACGCCGCGCTTTGGCGTACAGATCCTCCACGGCTTTTCCGAGAAAAAGGAACGCTGGTTCCCCTTCATGCAGTTTATCGCGGCCTGCGGAGGCGTCGCCATCATCCACGATCTGCGCGGTCACGGCGCGACTGCCCCCGCCGATCCGGAGGGAAAGGACGCCGATCCCCTCGCGGACTTTGGCTATGCGTATGAGATGCTCTTTGACGACCTCGACGCGGTCTGGCGGGAGAGCGTACCGGAACCGGCGGACGGCATCCCCCTGCCCCGCTTCCTCTTCGGGCACAGCATGGGCGCCCTCATCGCCGGGCTCTACACCGCCGCGCGTCCTGCCGCCGTCTCGGGACTGATCCTCTCGGGTCTGCCGCATCGGGAGCGTCTCGTCTCGCCCGTCCTCGGCTGGTTTGCCGTCGAGAGCGTCTTCACGGGCGACGGCGCATGCCTGCCGCTGCTCAACAAAACCGCCTTTGAGCGCTACAACAAGGGCTTTGTGCGCGAGCCTGCCTCGGACGGCCGCTTCCTCTGGATGACGAACGACCTCGCCGTGCGGTATGAATTCGCGGCGGATCTCGTCTGCAACCGCGCGCATCCGCTCCGCGACTACCGGAATATCCTCCGCCTCGTGCGGGACTTCTGGAGGCCGTCGTCGTGGGAGAAGCCGGGGAACATCCCGATCTTCGTGATGGCGGGCGAATCCGATCCCATTGCGGGCGGACCGAAGCGCGCGGATGACGCCGTCCGCTTCCTCGGAGACATGGGCTTCACCGCGTCGGCCAAGGTCTACCCCGGCATGCGGCATGAGATCTTCATGGATACGGAGCGCGAGACGCCCTATACCGACGCGATGCGCTTCGTGCTGACGCGGGTCCCGAAGCGTCCGGCCCGGCCTGCACCTGCACAGACGCCGGTGATCTCGGATCAGACAAAGCGGACGGAGGGGACGGAATGAAGCTGAGAAGCGTGCTGTTCGTCCTGCTCCAATGCACGTGGGGCCTGCCGCAGACCCTCGTCGGGCTCGTCGTGTACGGAATCTGCCGTCTGCGGAAATGCGAACACTTCTTCTTCGGCGGCACGGTGTGCACGGAATGGCATCGGAACGACGGCGTGTCGCTCGGGCTGTTCATCTTCTGTCCGCCGGGCGGGGGGATCCATCTGCACGAATACGGGCACACACACCAGTCGCTCCTTTTCGGGCCGCTCTACCTCATGCTGGTCGGTCTGCCGTCGCTCGTATGGGCGGGGCTCCCTGCGTTCCGTCGGATGCGGCGGGAGAGACGCGTGCCGTATTCGCGCCTTTACTGCGAGCGCTGGGCGGACCGGATCGGATCAAAATACGAAAAGGTCGGAAAGACGCTCCGGCGGAAGATGCCGGACATCACGGATAGGTGACGCCATGCTTCTCTATTCTCTCCTGATGTTCGCCGCGGGCGCCGTCATCCTCGGCGTCGGCATCGCGGTCTTTCGCGGCAGAACGGACCTGATCCACGATTACCATCAGGCAAACGTGAAAGAAGAGGACCGTCTGTGCTACGGCCGGGCCATGGGAGCGGGGATCCTCACTCTCGCGGCCGCCCTTCTTGCGAGCGGGATCCTCGCGCTCTGCCTCCCGGAAGGATCGATGATCTCGCTCATCGTGCTCTTCGGTGGGATCGCCGTCTCCATCGTCCTCCTCATCCGCGCGCAGAGAAAATACAACGGCGGGATCTTCTGAGCGGCATTCCCCTGAAATGACAAAAACCGGCATCCCCCAAAACGGGAGGTGCCGGTCTCTTTTTGTTTTGTGTGCGGTTCTTCGTGCCGGGCTTATTTGATGTCCGCGTACATGAAGTACCAGTAACCGTATGCGGAGTGCCACATGCCGGTGATCTTGGAGCTCTGGAGATAGAAGTCGGTGTAGTACGCAACCGGGACGCAGCCGGCGGTCTCCATCAGGATGTCTTCCGCCTTGTGCAGGGCTTCGGAACGCGTCTTGACATCCATCGTGGAACGGGAGATGTCGATCGCGGCGTCGAAGTCCTTGTTGTTGTACTTGCCGTCGTTGTTGCCGTTGGAGGAGTAGAGCAGTTCGATCATGTTGGACGGATCGCTGTAGTCGCCGACCCAGCCGTTTCTCGCGGCCATGTAGTCACCGGCTCTGCGCATGGGCGTGAAGGATGCCCATTCGACGATCTCCACCTTCAGATCGATGCCGATCTGCTTCCAGGCTTCCTGCAGGTATTCCGCCACGACCTTGTGATAACCGGAGTCGTTGGTGGAGTACGTGATGGTGAGGTCGAGGTTGTCGGCGCTGCCGCTGTACCCGGCCTCCTGCATCAGCTTCTTCGCTTCGGCGAGGTTCGCGTCATAGTCGGAGCTGATGTACGGCTTGCCGCCGTTGGCGTTGGCATAGAAGTCGCCGCCCGCCGGATCCGCCCAGCCGGGACCCATGAAGTTGTACGCCGCAACGTAGGTGCCCTGCATGATCGTGTTCGCGACGTAATCGCGGTCGATGGCAAGGCTCAGGGCCTTTCTGACCTTTTCGTTGTCAAAGGGCGCCTTGGTGCAGTTGAGGTTGAGGTAGTAGGTACCGATGATCGGATCGATGTGGAACTCGGAATTGTCCATGAGGGAGGGGATCTCCTCGGTGGGAACGTCCTTGATGAAGAGCGCTTCACCGGTCTGGAACGCGCTGTAGGAGGCGTTGGCATCTTCGATCAGGAGCCACTTGATGGCGTCGAGCTTGATGGCCTTCTTGTTCCAGTAGTTGGGGTTGGCCTTGGTGACGATGTGGCTGCCGGGAACCCATTCGGTGATCATGAACGGGCCGTTCGAGATGTAGGTCGCGGGACTCACGGCCCACGCGTCGCCGTTCGCTTCGACGGTGGCGGGATTCACGGGGCTCAGGGTCGCGAAGGCGGCGAGGCTCTCGAAGTATGGGCAGGCCGCGCTGAGCTTGACGACGAAGGTCTTGTCGTCGGGAGCGGAAACGCCGAGCGTGGAGGGATCCGCTTCTCCGCTGAACACAGCGTCAAAGTTTTCCACCGGCCACAGAACGGTGTCGGCGTACGGAGCAGCCGTCTCGGGGTTGGCGACGCGCTGCCAGCTGTACACGAAATCGGAAGCCTTGAAGGCGGAACCGTCGGACCACTTCAGACCGTCACGGAGATGGAAGGTCCAGGTCAGGCCGTCTGCGGAGCTTTCCCAGGTTTCCGCGCAGCCGGGAGCGATGGCGCCGTCCTTGTCGACGGTGAGCAGGCACTCAAAGGTGTGCAGCAGCATGTTGCCGCCGTCCACCGCGGAGTTCAGAGCCGGGTCGAGCGTTTCGGGATCGGGACCGACCTGAACCGTGAGGACCTTTCCACCGCTGGCTCCGCCGCTGCACGCGGGCAGGATCATGCAGAGAGCCAGAAGGATCGCAAGCATGGGGATGAGCTTTTTCATACATTTTCCTCCTTAGAAAATATATATAAAAATATGGCGATGTATAAAATCCGTCCCGCCTCGCGGGGAAACCGGATCCTATCGGAACATAGAGGTCACCGGACGCTGTCCGCGAAGTGACAGGCGCAGAAATGACCGGGGCTGACTTCCTTCCACGCCGGCTCCTCTTCGGCGCAGCGCTTTTCGGCGTAGGGGCAGCGCGTGCGGAACCGGCATCCCGAGGGGGGATTGACCGGGCTGGGGATGTCGCCCTGCAAAACGATGCGGTGGGTATGGCGGTTGGTCTCCGGATCCGCGATCGGGATGGCGGAGATCAGACTCTTCGTGTACGGGTGGCAGCTGTGGAAGGTGATCTCGTAGCTGTCCCCCATCTCGACGAGCTTGCCGAGGTACATGACGCCGATGCGCCGGGAGATATGCTTCACCACGCTCAGATCGTGCGCGATGAAGAGATACGTGAGCCCGAATTCGCTCTGCAGGTCTTCGAGCATGTTGATGACCTGCGCCTGAATCGAGACGTCGAGCGCGGAGATCGGCTCGTCGCAGACGATGAACTCCGGATCCACGGCCAGGGCGCGGGCGATCCCGACACGCTGGCGCTGACCGCCGGAGAATTCATGCGGATAGCGATTCGCGTGCTCGGAATTGAGGCCGACCCGCTCGAGCATCCGGATGATCTTTTCATGCCGCTCCTCGCGGGAGGAGGCGAGGCCGTGGATATCGATCGCTTCGCCCACGATCTCGCCGATCGTCATGCGGGGATCGAGGCTCGCGTAGGGATCCTGAAAGACGATCTGCATCTTCCGCCGGTACGGGAGCATATTGGCCCGGGTCTTCTTGCCGTAAACCGGCTTTCCGTCCGCGTCGGTCACGGGATTGCCCGCCTCGTCATACAGCGGCACGTCGCCGGAATCGAAGATGACCTCGCCGTCGTAGACGATGCGGCCCGCCGTCGGCTCATACAGCCTCAGCAGGGTCCGCCCGGTCGTCGTCTTGCCGCATCCGGATTCGCCGACCAGACCGAGCGTGCTGCTGCGGGGGATCGAGAAGGAGACGTCGTCGACGGCCTTGACGCAGTCCTTCTTAAAGAAGTTCTTGCCGGAGACCTGAAAATACTGTTTCAGGTTGCGGACTTCCACCAGATTGGCTCTATCTGCCATCAGTCGCCCTCGCCTCCCCTCTGTTCGTACTCCGCCTTTTCATGCAGCCAGCAGGCGGCGGTGTGCACCTCGCTGTAATGGTGATCCGGCGGCATTTCGCGGAGGCAGATCTTCATGCACGAGGGACAGCGCGGCGCAAAGGGACAGCCCGCCGGCGGATTCAAGAGATCCACGGGGGTGCCTTCGATGGCGATCAGGCGCTTCGATTCCCTGTCCTGGATGTTCGGCACGCTGCGCAGCAGTCCCCGCGTGTATTCGTGCTGCGGGCGGTAGAAGATGTCGTCGGTGGTGCCGCATTCCACGATCCGTCCGGCGTACATGACCGCGATCCGGTCGCACATGGAGGACACGATGCCGAGGTCGTGGGTGATGAGGATCACCGCCATGCGCAGCTTTTCTTTGAGCTCGTTGATGAGCTCGAGGATCTGCGCCTGGATCGTCACATCAAGCGCGGTCGTCGGCTCGTCCGCGATGAGGAGCTTGGGCTCGCAGGCCAGGGCGATCGCGATCATCACGCGCTGCCGCATACCGCCGGAGAGCTCGTGCGGGTACTGCCGGATACGCTTCTCCGGCTCGTTGATGCCGACCAGACGCAAGAGCTCCGTCGCGCGTTCTTTTGCCTCTTCGCGGGTCTTGTCGGTGTGCAGAAGGATCGATTCTTCGATCTGGCTGCCGATGGTGTAAACGGGGTTGAGGGAGGTCATGGGATCCTGGAAGATGATGGAGACCTCCTTGCCCCGGATTTTGCGCAGTTCTTTTTCGCCGAGGGACTCGATGTGGTGGCCGTTGAAGGTCACCGTACCGCCGACGATTTTGCCGGGATCGGCGGTGAGGCCCATGATGCTGTACGAGGTCACGGACTTGCCGGAACCGGATTCGCCCACGATGCCGAGGACCTCGCCCTCGTCGAGATGCAGGGTCACGTCGTTGAGGGCCTTGACCTCGCCCGCGGGGGTAAAGAAGGAAAGCCGCAGATTGCGGATGTCCACAAGATGTTCGCTCATGTCACGCCTCCCTTATTTCTTCAGCTTCGGGTCGAAGGCGTCGCGCAGGCCGTCGCCGAAGAGGTTGAAGCTCAGGATGATCAAACTGATGAGGACCGCGGGCGCGATGAGGAGATACGGATAGGTATTCATGCCGTTGATGGCGGTGCTGGCGAGGCTCCCGAGGGACGGAAGCGGCGCGGCAACGCCCAGGCCGAGGAAGGAGAGGTAGCTCTCCGTGAAGATCGAGGAGGGGATCTGCAAAGTCGTCGTGACGATCAGGGTGCCGATGCAGTTCGTGAGGAGGTGCTTGCGGATGATCCGCCCGTTGCCTGCGCCGAGCGCCCGGGCTGCGGTGACGTATTCGCTCTCGCGGAGCACGAGGACCTGCGACCGCACGATGCGCGCCATGCCCACCCAGTAGAGGAGGGCGAACACGATGAAGATGCTGATGAGGTTCGGTCCGACGATGCCGACCCAGCCCATGGCGGCCTTCGAGGAGAGATCGGCGAGCGGTCCCTTCAATGCGATGGAGATGAGGACGATCAGGAGGACGTCGGGGATGGTGTAGATGATGTCGACGATGCGCATCATGATGATGTCCACCCAGCCGCCGAAGAACGCCGCGATGGAGCCGTAGAGCGCGCCGATCACGAGGATGATGACGGCGGCCACGAGCCCGACGGTCATGGAGATGCGGCTGCCGACCATGATGCGGACGGCGTAGTCCCGGCCGAGCTTATCGGTGCCGAGGAAGTGCGGCGTCACCTTCTCGCCGTTCGCGATGCGTTCCTGCTCCGCCTGCGAATAGGTCATGGGACGGAGGTTTTCCGCGCCCTTCTGCTGCTGCTCGTAGGAGTAGGGATAGAAGGAGGGGACGACGAAGGAGAAGAACATGATGACGACGATGACGAAGAGGCTGACCATCGCGACCTTGTTCTTCACAAGCCGCCTGAGGCTGTCCCGCCAGAAGCTGACGGAATCGCGCATGACGATCAGGCTCTGCTTCTCTTCGTCGGTGGCAGGGAGGAAGTCTTCCGCCTTCAGCTGAAACGACAGAGGATTCTTGTACATGCTTCCGCCCCTCACTTGAGATTGATCCGGGGATCAATGAATTTATAGACGATGTCCACGAGGAAGTTGATCGCGACCATCAAGGTCGCCAGGAAGATCGTGGTTCCCATGATCATCATGTAGTCCCGGTTGGTGATGGAGCTGACGAACTCGCCGCCGAGCCCGGGGATGGTGAAGACCTTTTCGATGATGAACGAGCCGGTCAGCGTGTACGCCATCATGGGGCCGAGGTAGGTCACCACGGGGAGGACGGCGTTGCGCAGCGCGTGCTTGAAGAGGCTCACGGCACGCGAGACGCCCTTCGCCTTCGCCGTGCGCATGTAATCCTGTCCGAGCACGTCGAGCATGGAGGAGCGCATGAGGCGGACGATATAGGTCGTCGGGTAGAAGCTGAGGGAAAAGACGGGCATGATGTAGTGCTTCCACGTCGTCAGCCCGACGGTCGGAAGCCATCGGAGCTTCACCCCGAAGAAATACATGGACAGGGAGCAGACGACGAAGCTCGGCACCGCGATCCCGACGGTCGCGATGACGATGATCGCGCTGTCCGAGACCTTCCCGCGGTTCACTGCCGCGATGCATCCGACGGGGACGCCGACGAGGAGCGAGACCATCACGGAGATGATGCCGATCTTCGCGGAGACGGGGAATTTCGTGAGGATGATGTCGATCACGTTTCTGCCGCGCTGTTTCAGGGAGGGTCCGAAATCGCCGTGCAGGATGTTTTTGAGGTAGGTCACATACTGCGTGAAGAGCGGCTTATCCAGGCCGAACTTGGCTTCGAGGGCTGCCTTCGCCTGCGGGCTGATGGATTTTTCAGCCTCATAAGGCCCGCCGGGGACCGCGTTCATGAGGAAGAAGGTCAGCGTAGCCACGACAAAAACCGTCAGGACCGCCATGAAAAGCCGCTTGCATATATATTTTGCCATCGCGACGACTCCGTTTCAAAAAGAAGTGCGGGACCTGCGGCGGCGCGGCTTCGTCACGCTGGCCGTGAGTCCCGATTACACCCTATTTCTTACTATTATACCGCAGTATGACACCTTTGTCAAGACTTTTTGCCGCAACTTGCATCGAATGCGATAGTTTCTTGCATTCCGGCCGATCCCCCATTTCATTTGATATGATCATTTTCGCCCCGGGAGGTTGACAGGCGGCACGATCGGCGGTATAATGAGGAAGTGATGAAACGGCATTCCGCGCCCTTTTATTCCCACATCCCTGAGGTTTCATGATGAAACGCACGCGCATTTTCTTCCTCGTCCTGCTTCTGCTCGCAGGATTCGTTCTTGCATCCCTCCCCGCCCTCGCCTGCACCGCCGTCTACGTCGGCAAAGACGTCTCCGCGGACGGCACCGTCCTTCTCGCCAAATCCAACGACTATCAGGATACATGGGGCAACTACGTGACCGTGACCGAGCGGGTCGAAAACGTCCCCGGACGGACCATGCCGGTCGACAACGGCGCCACCGTCTTCGCGCCGATCCCCGCCACCACCTACCGCTACACCTCGACGCCGTGGATGGACAGCGCCGTCGCCGTGAACGGCCTCGGAAAGGACGCGACCGTCTGCGCGAACGAATACGGCGTCGCGATGGTCATGTCGATCACGTCGTTCTCGAACGCCAAAGCGCTCGCCGCCGATCCCCTGATCGAGACCGGCCTCACCGAATTCACGGCGGTCGACCTCGTCGTCTGCCAGAGCAAGACCGCGCGCGAAGCGGTCGAGGTGCTCTGCGGGCTGCTCGATACCTACGGCAGCAGCGAGGTGAACATCGCCCTCATCGCCGACCAGAAGGAAGCGTGGTACGTCGAGATGTATAACGGGCATCAGTACGCCGCCGTCCGTCTGCCCGAAGACAAGGTCTCGGCATTCGGCAACGAGTTCTCGCTCGAATATGTCTCCGACTACGCGGACGTGATCGTCTCCCCGAAGCTCGAAGAGTGTGCGAAGGACTTCGCCGTCTATGACAAGGACGGCCGGCTCAACCTCCTCGCCACGTATGCCGGCCAGGAGATCGTGACGGACTACTCCCACATGCGGACGTGGATCGGCCATCAGCTCCTCGCCCCGAGCGTCTACGGCGGCGCGTACGACAAGACCGCGCTCTATCCGCTCTGCTTCACCCCGGACAAAAAAGTCTCCCTCACCGACGTGATGGAGATCCTCCGCAACCGCTTCGACGGGACGGAATACTGCCCCGACACCACGGGGCGCACCGACATGCGCGTGATCGGCACGGAGACGGCGCTGAGCGTACACATCGCGCAGATCTGCCACGATCTTCCCGCGGATCTCTGCTGCGTCACGTGGGAGAGCACCGGTCCCGCGATCTACGGCGTCTTCGTACCCGTTTCGAACGCGGTGACGCGGATCAGCGAACCTTACGGCCGGAATCAGAGCGCGGATCAGGCGGGCGTCTTCGACACGAACCTGTATCCGTACTACCGCTTCAAGGAGCTGACAACGCTCTGCGCCGAGAAGGCCTACCTCCAGTCCGTGCGCGGCTACTGGCGCGAGGCGGAGGCCGTCATGACGGACAGCATGGCACAGATTCTCTCTTCCCTGCCGGCGGACAAGGCCGAGGCGGCGCGCATCCTGACGGACTACTGCTGCGCGGCGCAGGAGACGGCCTTTGAGGATGCCGGAATGCTTTTGAACGAGGTGCGCCGGTACAACAGCAAGAACAGCAATTCGATGAAGAACGGCCGCAATCCCGAGACGCACGAGGTCCTCGACGAGCTCAAGGCGATCCCGGCCCTCGAGATCCACCTCGACGCGTCGAAATATGCTTCCTCCGCGGCGGCGCTGACGAGAGCGGAGATCGCGGCGGAGCTCTACCGGGCGGAGGGCGAGCCTGCGGTATCCGGCAAGGCGGCGTTCACCGACACGGCGGCGGATGCGTGGTATGCCCCTGCGGTTGCATGGGCGTCGGAGAACGGCATCGTGCTCGGCTACGGCGACGGCCGATTCGGCCCCGACGATCCGGTGACCCGTGAGCAGCTCGCCGCGATCCTGTACCGGTATGTACAGTTCAAGGGCCGCGAGACCAAGGCTGCCGTCCTCGAAGCAAAGGATGCCGATCAGGTGTCATCGTGGGCAGCGGAATCCGTCGGATGGGCCGCCGCGAACGGTCTCCTCTCGACCGACGGCGGCAAGATCCGTCCGAGCGCACCCGCAGCGGGCACCGGACTTATGGAAGCCGTGCGCGCACTTTTGAAAGCCGAATAATACTATTCTCATTCTAAATGATTGATTGTCAACACACCTCATCCGCCCCTAACGGGGCACCTTCTCCTCGAGGAGAAGGCTTTCTCAATGCAGCAGTTTATTGAAGAAAGCGTACACCAATTCGGTTGCATTGTGTGAGGCTTCCCCTTGAGGGGAAGCTGTCAGCCTCAAGGCTGACTGATGAGGTGTTTTAGGTTGAGATTAGTATAAGGATCGAAAACCAAAAAGAAAAACAGCTCCGGCTTACCGTCATGCACGGCAGGCCGGAGCGATTTGTTTGGCGGATATTATTCTGCTTCCACGGGTTTCCCGAGGTTGTTCTCGAAGACGCAGTTCCCCGCGCCGTCCCAGCGAATCGTCTCCTTCATCGCGCCGTGATGCAGCGCGTTGTTCGCGAAGACGCAGTAATCGCAGTCCCGGATCACCATGCAGATGTCCGGACTCCATTCACCCTGGCCGTTGTCGTCGCGCCCGTGCCGGAGGGTGTTCCCCGTGAAGGTGACGTTGACGCACTTCTCCATGAGGACATGGGAATTCTCTTCTTCCGTATCGAGGCCCGGTCCGGGCTTGCCGCTGCGGTTGATGAGGTTCCCGGTGATCGTCAGCGATTCCATGCCGCCCGTCGGGGAGCCCAGCTTCAGGGCCGGTCCTCCGCTGCGGTCGAAATAGTTGCCGGTGATGTTCATGGTGTTCCCCGCCGGGATGACGAATCCGCCGACCCGGTTCCACTCCACGCGGTTCCCCGTCGCGGTGACAGAACAGGCGACCGGACCGCCGAGGATCCCGCCGCACCCGTTGCCGGAGAACCAGTTGTCGAGAATGAAGCCGTCCCAGCCGTCGATGTACAGCCCCGCACCGGCGTTGAAGCAGAGCATGCTGTGGCGGACGGAGAAGCACCAGATGTGCTCGAGGTGCACGCCGTCGCCGGTGAAATGTCCGATCTTGCAGTCGTCGATCGTCGGGGTGTCCTCCCGGCCGCCGCCGTTATAGACCGGCCAGTACAGCCTGACCCCGTGGATCCCCTCGCCGAGCCGGCATCCCTCCAGATTCATGCCGGAGATCTGGACGCCGAACGCGCCGGAGATGTCGATCATGCAGTCGGTGTCCGCCGTGTTCAGACGGAAGATCGAGCCGCCGTACCCGCCGAATAGCCACGATGCCGTCCCCGATAGCTTCGTCTGGGAGCGCATGGCAAGCCGCCCGGTCATATAGATCCCCGGCGGAACGATTACCTCGCCCATGCATTCGCCCGCCCGATCGAGCGCCGCTTGGATCGCGGCGGTGGAATCGGTTTTGCCGTCCGGCACCGCGCCGAAATCGAGAATGTTGAAGATCGTCGCCATGTTGTACTCCTCCGGTCAAAAAAGTTGTATTTCCAATTCTCTCCGGGCCATTTACTCCCGGTGCAGAGCGCAGATCCGCCGTCCGCGCTCGGGATAGGGGCGGAAGCAGAATCCGCACGAGCGGCACGGGGAGCGGTGGCCTTCTTCGTCGCGCAGACGGGTGGGAAAGGACGGATCGCACAGCAGCGGCCTGCTCACCGATGCGGCGACGGCGCCTGCGTCGAGGACCGCCTCCACGTCCGCCGCCGACCGGATCCCGCCCACCTCGATGAGGGGGAGATCGACCTGCTCCTTCAGCCGACGCACCACGTCGAGGAAATAGGGCCGGTCTGTGATCACGCAGGGCGCGGAATCCCAGCCGGAGATCTCGCAGGCCGCGATGCCGCATTTCTCCGCGATCCGCAGGGCATCCGCAACGTCTTGTTCGTATTCCGGGGTCAGATCCCGGTCCGTGCCGTTGAGCTTCATGAGGACGGGATAATCGTCGCCGCAGACCGCGTGGACCTGTTCCGCGCACTCCGCCGCGATCCGGATTCGGTTCTCCGCGCTCCCGCCGTAGCGGTCGGTCCGGTGGTTGAATTCCGGATAGAAGAACTGGGAGAAGAGATAGAGGTGGGCGACGTGGAGCATCACGCCGTCAAATCCCGCCGTCTTTGCCCGGAGCGCCGCCTCGCCGAACGCCCGGACCAGCCCGCGGATCTCCCCGATCGTCATCGTATCGGGCGCATAGACCGGCAGCCCGCCGTTGTTCCCCTTCGCCTTCATGCCGCCGTGTCCGAGCTGCATGACGCAGGGGACGGATCCGCACGCCTCCGCGATCGCGCGGCCATCGGGGAGGTAGCTGTCGTCCCAGAAGGCGTTCTGATACCGGTTGGCGCGGCCTTCCGGGGAGACGCAGGTGTGCGCGGTCAGGATGAGGCCGAGGGGCTCACGGGAGAGTCTTTCGTAAATCGCGATCTCCTCCGGCGGCACATGACCGTCCGGGAGCGAGCCGAACAGCTCCGTCGCGGACCGGACCAGCCTCGTCGGCAGGGTCAGGGATCCGATGGATACGGGGGTGAAAATGCGTTCAGACATGGTCGTGGACTCCTCTCGACCTTCTAAAATTCTCTCGACTTCGCGAGAATGACCGGACTGCACCGGAAGGAATGCGTTTCCCGTCGGTGCAGTCCGAAAAAACATGATGTAATCAGTCCTGCTTGATATGGACGTCCATCTGCTGGAACGGAATTCTGATCCCGGCTTCGTCCAGGGCTTTCTTTCCGGCCAGCGTCATGTACTTCCGCACTTTGCTGAAGTTCGGCGCATCGGTCCACGCCCGGACTTCAAATTCCATGCTGGACTCTCTGCATTTATCAAAGACAACCTTCGGCGGCGGATCCTGCAGGATCAGATCGCTGCCCTTGGTCATGTTCTTGAGCGTACTGAAAACAAGGTCAATATCGCTGGAATAACTGACGTTGAACGAGACCTCGACACGACGGATCCCGCCGCGCGTGAAGTTCATGATCGCGGTGTTCGTCAGGCTGCTGTTGGGGAGACTGATGATCGTATTGTCCTTCGTTTTGATCTCCGTGTAGAACGCTCCGATATCCTTTACGAAACCGACGTGATCGCCGATCTTGACGAACTCGCCCGATTTGATCGGCTTGAGGATCAAAAGCGTCACGCCGCCCACGAGATTCCCGAGCGCGCCCTGCATGCCAAGGCTGATCGCAACGCCCGCCGAAGCGAAGATCGTGATGATGGAGGTCAGCGGCACGCCGATAATATTGGCGGCGGTCAGGACGACGATGACGATCAGGATCAGCTTGATTATGTTGGCGAAAAAGGACTGGAGCGACGGATCGAGCTTGGCGAATACCTTGCTCTGTTTCAGGAACTTGACGATCCAGTGCGTCAGGAAGAGCCCGACGACGAGGATGATGATACCGAGGAGAAGGTTGACCCCGGCAGAGGTGACGATGGTTTTCAAACTTTCAATGTCCATGGTAAGTCCCCTTTATACAGGATCGCGGCGGCGGTTTCCGTGCTGCGCCGTGTCGGTGATTGTCCATTGGCAGGTCCGGATGAACCTGCCGTTTTCCTGTTTGTATTTTACACCAATCCGCCCGGATTGTCAAGGGGAAGAGCCCCTCTCCGGACGGCTTTTTCACACAGAAAAAGGATGAAAAACCGCCCCGGTAGGCCTTTGCGGCAAGCCGGAGCGGATGGGAGTGGATGTATGGTTGGCGGGCATTCAGCCCTTCATTTCGAGCACGGCTTTCGTGAACCGTTCGAGCGTCTTGTCCATCACCTTCTGGATGCTCGCGCACAGGGACGCGACGGTATCGGATTCCGGCAGGAAGATATTCTGGGTGAACTTGTTCTTCGTGTCGGAGGACCAGATGCCCGTTCCGAGATCATAGAAGGAGGAATCGAACACGATCCGGAGCATGTCCGAAGAATCCTCGTTCCGCGCCACCTTCGTCATCAGGACGAGATCGATGTAGGCCGGGACGGATTCCTGCCAGGAATAATAGGCAAACGCGTCGAGCAGGACGGCGGTCTTGTGCAGATCGTCGCCGGACAGGGTCTTCGGCAAAACGGACTGCGCGCCGCCTTCGACGAGCGAATAGTACTGCGTCTGCGCTTCCTCGTATTTCGGAGGCGGGACGATGCCGATGTTGAATTCGATGTCGCGCATCCGGGCCGCTTCGCCCACGTACGCCGCGATGAACAGCGCGCGTCCGGAATAGAAGATCGGGGACTCCGCGCCGCCGCCGATGTCCTTCGTGCCGCTGGTGTAGATATCGTTGCCCACGTTGAGCTGCACGAGCTTCGAGACCACGTTCGTCGCGTATTCGCTGCCGGGAATGGCGAAGAACAGATTCCCCTCCTCGTCCCGGTCGATATACTTGACGTTCGCCCCCGCCAAGAGCGCGCTGTAATGCCGCGTGACGGACGAAACGATCCCCCACTGGTCGTCCCCCGGTTTCATCTCCCCGTCGCCGTTGAGATCGAGGACACCCTGCGCGCCGAGCGCGTACAGCCGGTCGACCGTCCAGGCGCCTTCCCGCACTTCGCTGTACAGATCGGTCCCGGGTGCGACGTTTTCGAGCATATCGCTGTTGAAGACGTAGCAGTGCCGCGTCGAATAGTTGTAAAGGCTGAACGCGCCGGATACCGCGGCCTGGATCCCGTAGAAATTGTACTGCTCCGTCGCCGCGCTGTCCCACCAGGGCGTGGTCAGATCGAGAGCCAAATCCCCCCACGGGAGCAGGACGCCCTGCGTGAGGATGCCCGAGATGCTGGCGTCGAACACCATGCAGGTGTCGCAGATATGGTCCCCGGACTTGACCGCCGTGGCCATGTCGCCGCCGCTGGCGTTCGTCGTCTCCCGCTCCTCAATGGCGCAGTTATATAGTTCTTCCACCTTCTGCTCGCGGGTGAACAGCGCGTCGTTGAGGATCTCGCCGTTCATTTCTTCGGCGAAGATCTGCGTATTGGCCCAGTTGAACGCGGACGGCGTCATGTTCATGATGGTGAGGACGGCGCCGTTCATGTCCTCAACCGGAGGCGCCGGGAATTCCTCCTCCGTCTCCGGCAGAGCGTCGTTTTCCGGGGAAACGGTCGGATCCGCCGCATTCTGAGGCGTATCCGCTGCCGGGGAAGATGTCTCGGTATCGCGCGCGGCACAGGAGGCAAGCACACCCGCCGCGAGCATGAGCGCGAGAATCAGACAAAATACTCTTTTCATGGCAAATCTCCTCTCGATCAGCCCTGTTCTCCGCGGACAATGATCTCCGCTTCGACCTTTCCGTTTTCCGACCGGACCCGGGCGGGACCCTCGAACGTCCCCTGCCGCAGTGTGAGGCCGTACTCCGCGCCGCCGTAGCACAGCCGCAGGTCCTTTTCCCCGCAGGACAGCACGCCCGGCAGGTGATTCCCCGACTGACCGATGCGGTTTTCCAAAACGAAATCCCCGTCGGAGAAGACCGCGATGCGCCCTTCCCGCACTTCGACGGCAAACGCGCCGTAATCGACCCGCGCCGCGCCGTCTCCGAGATCGCAGAAGGTCATGGGTCCGGCCGTCACGGGCTCGCCGTCCCGCAGGATCCGAATCCCGGCGACCGTGCCGCGTCCGCTGTGCCGGTTCCCGTCCGCGATCGGGAGGGATTCGTATGCCGCTTCGTTGGCCGTGCAGACACGATCCTCGAAGGGATCGGGGTAAGACTCATCGAAGACGTGCAGGTCACGGATGCGGAAGGATCCGTGATCGGAATAGAGATTGACACGGTACCACTTCGTGGAGATCCAGACGGAGTTCTTCCCGTCGTCGTCATACGCGGTGTGCGCCGTGATCGCGGAGACGGGGGTCTCGGAATACGTTTCCTTGAACCACCGTCCGGTATCGCCGAGCCGCTCCACGGTGATCCGGCCCTCTGCCGCGAGCTTTTCAAACAACGCGAACTGGTATTCCAGCCCGTCCTTCATGTGCGGCCAGCCGAAGCTGTTCTCCTGCCCTGCCTGCGCGTAGCCGAAGGTCAGGCAGTCACCGTTGAAGTTCTCCCGCATGAACCAGTCCACCCACCGGGGGACGCCGCCGCCCGCGCCGTTGTACACCGGTTCGAGGGTGATGACGCCCTGCACCTTCTGCGCGCCGGTCTCCGGATTCATCCCGGTATCGTACTGATAGACGGGGTCGGAGCCGAGCATTCGGAAGAGGGGGACGGGGATCTGATGCGCCGCGGTCTGCGCCGGGAGGAAGACGTTTTCGCGGCTGGGATAATACGCCTGTCCGTAGTATCCGCCCCAGAGCGTATAACCGTCGGTCCCGTACTGCTCCTTGCAGTTGCACATCGCGTCGAGGCCGTAGGTATCCGAGAGGTAGCGCGCCGTGTGTGAATCGAAGAACCACGAGCCGAAGACACGCGGATACGCGCCGAAGACCTCGCGGAATTTCTCGAACAGCACATCGCAGAGCTTTCCCGCTGGGGCTTCGTGTAACCGACGGAGAAGCCGCAGTGTGCGTGCCAGTCCCACGGAAACCGTCCGGTCCACGGGATCCCGACCGCTTTGCATTGCGGCTCGACGATCTCGAACCAGACGCCGCATTCAAACTGCGCGGGATCGAGATCTTTCAGCATGTCCGTGTAGACCGGATCGAGGAGGGCATCATATTGCAGAAGGAAGGTTCCGGGCAGACGATGCCGCTTCATCAGCGCGATCTGCTCCCGAACGGGCTCGACAAGATCGACCGGACCGCGGGGCTCGACATCGCGGATGAAATTGACGATGTTGACGATCTGACGTTTTTGCATGAGAATCACCGCCTTCGTTGTGCGCGCAGAGGATGGGATCCGGGTAAAGGGAGGGATCCCGGTGCGCGGGGTCTTGTTCTGTATGATGTGAAAATGCAATTTCGATGTTTATGAAGGATCAAATCATCATGACAGCGCTCCCCATCGTTGGAAAACGATGGGGAGCGCATTGTCTGTTTTCGCTTAGTCTGCTTTCAAGGTCCGCTCAGTTCATGACCTCTTTGCCGGGAGCGGCGTGAGACGTGGACCAGACACGTTCGAGCGCGGCCCAGTCGCGTTCCGGAAGTTTCTCAATCCACTTTTCAACCGTCTTCGCGTCATCCGTGATCCAGTTGTAATCGTGAGAGTTCGTCGCTTCCTGAACATCGGCGTAGTACCATGCGTTGGTGTCCATGTTGTCCGGCCATACGTTCATCTCGTATCCGGGCAGCAGGTGATCCTTGTGCGGTGCGCGTCTCAGCGTACGGTTCACGATCGCGAAGGCTTCGGCACGGGTGATGAGATTGTCGGGCAGGAAGGTTCCGTCGCCGTAACCATACACGAGGCCAAGGTCTTCTGCTGCTGCAATGAACCTGCTGTACCATGCTCCGTCAGCAACGTCCGTGAAGCTGCTGGACTTAAAGTTGTTGCCCGCGCTTCCGAAGAAGCTGACTGCAATCTTCGTGAGTTCCGCACGGGTGATCGGGTTGTCAGGCCGGAAGGTGCCGTCTTCGTAACCATTGATGATACCCATGTTGCTCAGCGTGGAGATTGCGTTGTTGTACCAGGCCTCCGGAATCACATCGGTGTAAGAATTTGTCTGGCTCCAGTAACGATCGCGCGCGTCATCCGTCAGCAGGCGGAAGAAGATCGTCGCTACCTCAGCACGGGTGATGCTGCGGCTCGGACGCACCGTTCCGTCGGGATAACCGATGATGTATGCTACGTGATCGTCAATCAGGTTGGTAAGCGTGTTGGTGATGGTGTACTTTCTTCCGCTGTTCGGGTTGTTGCCATCAAACTTCCAGCTTATAGACTTTGCATATCCTTCGACGTCAAGTTCTTCAACAGAATACTCCTCGTATAGGCCGGGCAGACTACCCCACGTGTGCTGCCAATTGCCCTCGTGCAGCGTGACCCTTCCAACTTCCTTTCCACTCCTCAGGAGAAGAACTGTGACACTCTTAGGACGAGTACCGTATGCATTGTTATTGTCGTTCGCCCATTTCTTTTCGACCGTAATTATGACAGTCTTAGGGGGGTTATAGTCCTTCCTCTTTGTGTTGGTAAATTTAACTTCCGATTTAGCCGTGCCGATTTCTCCTGTCTCGCCGGTCTTTGAGGTATCAAAGTCCTTATTGTTTTCTTCCTCAACGGTGTATTTAACTCCAATCGGAAGATCCTCTATCGTGACTTTTTCACCATGTGCCAGCTTGAAGGAAGCTACGCCATCCTCGAATTCAACGTCGCCGTATTTGCCATTGATCGTATTGTCATCAAGCGTTACGGTAAAGTTGAATTTGGTCGTCAAATCACTCGAATTCTCACTCTTTACAGTCTTGGTGATAATCAGAGCTGCGCCATTAGTAGCTGTATACGTGTTCGTTACCGTCAGCGTCCCTTCCGGTTTCTCTTTCGTTACTTCCGCAGCTTCCGAGTACGTCGTTACCAGCGTGTAGCCGTCTACGTCTGCATCCTTTTCTTCAACTTTATATGTACCTACCGGTACCGCTACTGTATTGTTGCCGTCCTGGATGTCTTTGTACGTAATCGTGATCGCTTTGAACTCTTCGCCGCTCGTCGGTGTGCCTGTGATCTCGAACGTCGCCTCTGCCGGAATCTCGACTTCTTCGCTGTCTTCGCCGAGTACCTTCTCAACGGTCAGCTTCGCCATATCCTTCGAGTACGTGTTCGTTACTGTCAGCGCGCCCGGGGCATCCTCGGTAACGGTAACAGGGCTGTTGTAAACCGGTTCTCCGAAAGTGTACCCATCGATAGAAACGGTTTCAGAGTCAGTATCTTCTACGACAGTATAAGTGCCAACAGGAACAGTGAAAGTATTGCCTCCCTCTTTCTGAAGATCAGCATAGGTGACTTCCTTTTCCCATTCCTTACCGTTTTTCGTTTTTCCGGTGATGGTAAACTTAAGGTCATCAGGGATGGTCACCTGCGCGCTCTCTTCACTGAGAACCTTCGTGAGTGTCAGTGTGCCTTCCTTTGTTGCGTTCGTAAATGCCGCTGTAGTCGTCGTATCCTTTACGATCGTTCCAGCAGAATTTGTAGAAGTTGTAGTATAAGCTTCATCAGCGGTTTCGGTGATTACATAATATAACTCTTCCGGAATGAGCGAAATAGAGAACTTTTCTCCATCCTTCAACTTGAAGGTATCGCCTTCTTCGATAACACCTTCTGTCTCAGAACCAGTGGCATCAGTCTTTTTATAGTTAAATCTCGTGTCTGTCAGCTCTTCAGTTTTGGTATTATCTTCGTAAAGTTCAAATGTGAATTCAAACTCTTTATCCTTATTGATATCCTCTTTGTTCGTGGCGGTTACAGTTTTTGTAACTTCAAGACTGCCGTAAGTCAGTTTGTTTATAACATTCGCATAGCTTGCGGAGTTGCCCTGAACGGTCTTGGTCTCGCCTTCTTCAAGATCAACCGGGGCATCGGTACCGTAAGCAATGGAGTATTCAGTGCCGACGTACTCATAGCCTGCCGGGGCGGTTTCGGTCACAGAGTAGATCGAGTCGTCCTCAACGTTGACAACGCGGATTGTGTCACCAACGTAAAGCGTCTCGGTGAATTCTGTTCCACTTACATATATATGATCGGAACGGTGTTTTTCACCGCTTGTTTCGTATGCGGGGTTGTTCTCGCCGTAGTAGATACGGTAGTCGATCGTGAAGTCCTCGGCAATTACGTTACCCTGTTCATCTTTAAGAGTCTTCTTGGGAAGCGGCTTGCCATCCGCGTCCGTCACAGTTACTGTAACGGTAAACGGGTTGAGATCCTCGACCGGTTCGCCATCCTCATCCACAACCTGCTTGGTGATATTGATACCGCCCTTCAGGGTGTTGGTCGCGGAGAGGTTGTCGGTCATGGGCTTTACAGATTCAATGCCGGTAATAGTCTTACCGTCTGCAGCATATGTGAAGACAACATCATTGGTTACTGTGCCCATGATCATCGGGTGATGATGGTAAGCGGTCAGTTCAAAGTGATAGTTGATCTCACTTTCTTCCCAAATGTAGTCGTGGCCTTCCTCGAGAATGGCATACGTTTTCCCTTCCCACTTGACATAAGTTACACCTGCAACATTATCGCCTGGCCAAGCGGGGCTGTCGGAAGTGACCATAAGTCCGGGAGCGACGGCAAGGTAATCAGTCTCAGTCCACGCGACGAAAGTTTCGGGATCGTCACCTTCTTCGGGCTCTCCTTTGAGTTTGACCCCAAGCGGTTTTTTGGTTTCAGGATCTACGTAATAATATTCACCGTCAACTAAAAGGTACAGTATGACACTATTTCCGACTTCTTCGCGCTGACTCGGATCAAGAGTGTCTTCCCACTCCTTAACAGCGTTCAGCTTCTCTTCGGTAAGCCCGACAGGCTTGGGCTGAGTAATCGTTGTGGTCGTGGGTTCAGAGATGACTGTAGTGGTCTCATTATTGACCGTGGTGGTGGTTACGGTGCTGTAGGTGATCGTCGGATAGTCAACATTAGTCTTCAAGGAGTAATGTCCGCCGCTGACAACGATCTGATCCTTCTGTTCCTTTTCCAAACTGTCATAGGAAATGATACCGTTGTTGAGGTCGGCAACAAGGTCAAGGGACTGCTGACGCGGCCACACGGTGAACGCAATCGTGTATGTGACATTGTTCTCAAGGATAATGTCACCAAGATCCCAGTCGACCTCACCTTTGTGCTCGCCTTCGGTAGGGATAGTTGCCTTCGGCGCGTCGGTCCATTCTTCGCCAAGACCGTTATTCGCCTCAGAGTCATAACTGCCGCCGCTGCGATAGTACTTTACGCCACCGGTGATCTCTCCGGAGAGCGTTGCATTCAAGCTGGAGGCGGTCATCGAAGTGACTCCATCTGCCATCTCAACATTGGTATAACCGACGCCGGTGGTGATGTCATTGATAGCCTGCTCGAGGGCGGCGATTACCGCCGCAGTGTCGGTCGCATTGGTGAAATACTTGGCATAGTCGGAACTGAGCGTACTATTGGAGTTGCCAGTGCCTGTATAAGCGTACTGAACCAAACTGGACAGATAGTGGCTGCTGTTTCCGGAACCCCACGTGAAAATGCCATAGAACGTGTACCCGCTTGTCACGATCTCGCGGGCTTCGTCACTGGCATAACCCCATTCAGTAGCATAATCGGTGTTGACATTATGCCTTTGTCCCTGTGCAGTTCCTTCTGGACGTGTCTCGTCTGTCGTGGGCTCGCCATCCGTCAGGAAAATGATATATGTTGGATCGGGTGTTGCGCCGTTAGCGCTTTCGGCAGTCTTCTTGGTGTTAGCAAGATCAAGCGCGATGTCAAGAGCGCTTTCCCAGTTGGTACCTGTGGAAGTCGTGAGACCGTTGACGGTAGTTTTCAGCGCAGCGCCATCAGTAGACCACGTAGAAGCCGTATGACCCGTCGTGCCGAAATTGACGATCGCAACCTCGATGATATCGGACTTTTGCGAATCACCGGGAACATTCTGCTCTAACAGCTTGTCGATGATGCCATCTTTCTTCGTCAAGGCATCCTTTTCGGCTTCAATACGGGAAATAGTATCTCCACCGGATCTGGTGTAAACGGTTCCGGTATATTCCGTGCTCCAGTTGTTATTCTGCAAGCGCCAATGAGGATCGGCGTTACTTCTCCAATACACACGCTGGTAGTCGCCGTTTTCATCAACGCCCCAATATTCACTTCCCTGAGTTCCGTTTCCGGTAAACTCGGTGTATGTGTACGCAGTAGTCGTTCCACTGCTTTGGTTCATTGAGTTTGACGTATCGACCACCAGAATGACATTGGCTTTGTCGACTTGGGTGACAGTGTTGCTTTGAGTAGCGCCCGTTACGCTTAGCGCCAGCGTATACGTGCCGTCGCCGTTATCGATCAACTGTTTCTTGTTGTCTGGAGCGCCGGAAGGAGTTGTTGGTGTTGCTGGTTCTTCACCCTCTCCGTCATCCGCGCCCAACGTCACGGCAGGCAGAAGCCCAAACACCATGACGAGAGACAGCAGAAGCGCGAGCAAACGTTTGCCGTGACTTACAGTTCTGTTACTCATAAGAGTTCCTCCATGTATTTTCCGCGAGCCCGTTGGAGAATGGATCTCGCAGAGCAAATTGATATGCGAAGATACATATGCGAGTATAGTATAGCACAAATAAAAGCTGTTTGCAAGAGGTTTTGAAAAAAAAAACAAATTGTCGCAAAATTGTGTCTATTCTGTTTGGACGGGTTCGTTTCAACGAATCATGGAAAGAAGTCCGTATTTCTCCTTGATGCGCAGAACGGCTTCGTGTTTGCGGTGAATCCCCTCCCTCTCCAACTAAATCGCTACCCGTCGGTAACTATATGTACGTTTACGGCTTTCCTGACATTCATCTATTAACCCCGCGAGTTCTATATCCTTTGGCTGACGGTCCATGCGGTGCACGAAGTCGTAATACCCGCTGCGGGAGATATTGAAGAATCAGCACATTTCAGAGATGCGTTACTTTCCCTGTGACGGTATACTACCTGGTACTTGACAGTAGTTTTCACTTCCTTATCTGTAAGCAAGAGATGCTCCCGCATTCTCCCTTCGGATCTTTTCTGTAACTCTTCGGGATAGTGTTTCATCCCTTTCTTTCCTTATCATTTCTCTCTCCTTTCAAACGCGAAAGCTCCTATGCAGTATTTACCACATAGAAGCTTTTTGGTCATTGTCCGTTTTTACTGGAGCGGTTCATGTCGCTTGGTCGATTCTTCCAGGAGCTTATTGCGACAGCCCCGTTTCTCCGGACTATACGCGCAATGCGACCGCCCCAATGAATTATGGTTTTACGATCAGTATTGAAACACTATTCTACCGTCAGCTTTGCAGAATTGGAGGTTACTGTTACATCGCCGTTCTTGACCTGGCATCTGTATTGTCTGCCATTCTGTGCCGTGCCTGCTGTAAACGTGAACGTATCAGTGTTATACCCTGTAGAGCTGCAGTTACTCCATGTCGTTCCTCCGTCACTGCTCAGCTGCCACTGATAACTCGTCGCTCCCGTCGCTACTACCTTGAACGACACCGATGTTCCTGCCGTTACTGTCTTCGACGTCGGCTGTGTCGTGATCCCTACCACCGTCAGTTTCG
>JAFZPN010000088.1 GCA_017550315.1 Clostridia bacterium | reverse complement strand
TGGAAAGGAGTCGATTGGCATGAACAATTTCGACGCTTTTAAGAGTGAGCAGCTGAAGGAAACGGTACCGTCCTTCAACATCGGTGACACGGTTCGTGTTCACAACCTGATCAAGGAAGGCACCCGCGAGAGAATCCAGATGTACGAAGGAACCGTCATCGGCAAGCACGGCGGCGGCATTTCCGAGACCTTCACGGTCCGTCGGATGGCGTATGGTGTCGGCGTGGAGAAGACGTTCCCGCTGCATTCCCCGCACGTTGTGAAGGTAGACGTTCTCCGCCGCGGTAAAGTCCGCCGGGCGAAGCTGTACTATCTGAGAGACAGAGTCGGGAAGAGCTCCAAGGTCAAGGAACTCATCTGACGAAAGAGCAGACGAAAGCCGCCGGATCCCGGCGGTTTTTTGTTTTCTCCGGAGTGGCTCTCGCGTCCGGATGCGGAAGTGGGCGAATCCAAAAGAAAATCATAAAAAGTTACAATATATTCTTTGATTTTCTCTTTCTCATGCGCTATCATTAAGAATGGAATGATAGCCATTTCTTTATCATTTCAATCTCGAAGTATTTTCAGCGGACCGCGGCTTCTTTCGGGGAGCGGCGCGGCCCCGTTTATCAGGATGAAAGGAATCTTGCTCCGCATGAATCCTGCTGCCTCTCTTCCCCTCTCCCTCGGCGTGGACGTGGGCTCCACCACCGCCAAGATCGCCGTGCTGCGCGGGGACGACATCGTCTATACCGCCTACGGGCGCCATTATTCCCGTATCCGCGAAGCGCTCGTCGAGATGCTCCGCGAAGCCGCCCCCGTCCTCGGCAAAGAGCGCTTCACCGCCGCCATCTCCGGATCGGCCGGCCTCGGTCTTGCGGAAGGCGCGGGCATCCCCTTCGTGCAGGAGGTCTGGGCCACCGGCGAGGTCATCAAGAAACGGGAAAAGAACATTTCCGTCGTTATCGAGCTCGGCGGCGAGGACGCGAAGATCATCTTCTGGCAGGGCGGCACCGACGAACGCATGAACGGCACCTGCGCGGGCGGGACCGGCGCGTTCATCGACCAGATGGCCTCCCTCCTCGACGTCACGCCCGACGAGCTGGACGAGCTCTCCCTCCGGCACGGGAAAATCTATCCCATCGCCAGCCGCTGCGGGGTCTTCGCCAAGTCGGACGTGCAGCCCCTCCTCAACCAGGGCGCGTCCAAGGCGGACATCGCCGCGTCGATCTATCAGGCGGTCGTCAACCAGACCGTCGCCGGACTCGCGCAGGGCCGCCGCATCGAGGGCCGCGTCATGTTCCTCGGCGGACCGCTCTATTTCTGCAAGGGACTGCGCGAACGCTTCGTCGAAACCCTCGGCCTTTCCCCGGAGAACGCCATCTTCCCGGAATATGCCCGCAATGCCGTCTCCCTCGGCGCCGCGCTGTATTCCCGCACCGTCCGCGTCTCCGACGACATCGACCTCTGCGATCTCGACGGCTTCATCGCGAAGCTCGAAGGCGCGAAGATCCGCTCCACGTCGACGCGCACCGCACCGCTCTTCCGCGACCGCGAAGAATACGAGACCTTCGCCGCGCGGCATAAAAAGGCATCCGTACCGCTGTCCTCCCTCGCGGATTACCACGGACGCGCGGCGATCGGCATCGACTGCGGCAGCACCACCACCAAGCTGGCCGTCATCGGCGAGCACGGAGAGCTTCTCTATACATACTACGCCTCCAACCACGGCGATCCCGTGTCGATCGTGCGACAGGAGCTGAGCAATATCTATCGAGCCGCTCCGGCGGACGTCACCTTTTCCGGCGCAGCCGTCACGGGCTACGGCGAGGAGCTGATCCGGCACGCTTTCGGCGTCGATTACGGCATCGTCGAGACCGTCGCGCACTACACCGCCGCGAAGACCTTCATGCCGGACGTCGACTTCATCCTCGACATCGGCGGGCAGGACATCAAGTGCTTCAAGATCAAGAACGGCGCGGTCGACCGCATCATGCTCAACGAAGCCTGCTCCTCCGGGTGCGGATCCTTCATCGAGACCTTTGCCCGTTCGATGGGCTGCACGTCGGCGGAATTTGCTCAAAAAGCCCTCTTCGCCGAGGCGCCGGTCAACCTCGGGAGCCGCTGCACCGTCTTCATGAACTCGCAGGTCAAGCAGTCCCAGAAGGACGGCGCGACCGTGGAGGACATCTCGGCCGGCCTTTCCCTCTCCGTCGTCAAGAACGCGATCTACAAGGTCATCCGCGCGCACTCCCCCGACGAGCTCGGGCAGCACATCGTCGTGCAGGGCGGCACCTTCTACAACGACGCCGTTCTCCGCGCCTTTGAGCGGGAGATCGGACGCGAGGTCGTCCGGCCGGACATCGCGGGGCTGATGGGGGCCTACGGCGCGGCACTCTGGGCGAAGGAGCAGGCGGAAAAGACCGGCCTGCCCTCGAAGCTCATCTCGAAGGAAGCCCTCGCCGCCTTCACCCACACCTCGAAGACCGCGACCTGTCAGGGCTGCACCAACCACTGCCTCCTGACCGTCAACACGTTCACGGGCGGCGCGCGGTTCATCTCGGGCAACAAATGCGAAAAAGGCGCCGGGATGGCGCAAATCAACCGCGGCGTCCCGAACCTGCACGAATTCAAGCGCGACTATCTCCTCTCCCTCGCGCCGGACACGATCCCCGATGAGGTCGGACCGCGCGGCGCGATCGGGCTCCCCCTATGCCTCGGGATGTACGAGCTTCTCCCGCTCTGGGTGGGCATCTTCCGCTCGCTTGGGTTCACCCCGGTCCTCTCCGGCATGTCCTCGAAGAAGATCTACGAGCGCGGGCAGTTCTCGATCCCGTCCGACACGGCGTGCTATCCCGCAAAGATCATGCACGGCCACATCGAAAAGCTGGTGGAGGAGGGCGTCCCCGCCGTCTTCTATCCGCGGATGACGTGGAATCTCGACGAGCACGCCTCCGACAACCATTACAACTGCCCGGTCGTCGCGTATTACAGCGAGCTGCTCCGCGGCAACATGGACAGCCTCAAGAAGATCCGGTTCCTCTATCCCTACCTCTCCCTCGACAGCGAAGGAGAGCTCGCGGACGGGCTGTGGCGCGAATGCAGGGACCGATACCCCGGCATGAAGAAGGCGGAAATCCGCCGCGCCGTCTCCGAAGGTTTCGCGATGCTGAAGGCCTTCGGCGATGCGGTCAAGGCGGAGGGCGAGCGCGCGGTCCGCTGGGCGCGGGAAAACGGCCGTCCCGTGATGATCCTCGCCGGGCGTCCCTATCACGCCGACGCGGAGATCGGACACGGGATCGACAAGCTGGCGGTCTCGCTCGGCTTCGCGGTCGTCTCCGAGGATTCGGTCTACCACCTTGCCAAGACCCCGGATGTCCGCGTCCTCAACCAATGGACCTATCATTCCCGTCTCTACCGGGCGGCGGCCTTCGCGGCGGACAACCCGGACGTCCAGCTCGTGCAGCTTGTGTCCTTCGGATGCGGCGTCGACGCGATCACGACGGACGAGGTCAAGCGCATCCTCGAAGGAGCGGGAAAGTATTACACGCAGATCAAGATCGATGAGATCGCCAACCTCGGCGCGGTGAAGATCCGCCTCCGGAGTCTGGCGGCGGTGCTGTGACGGAGGATCGGTTCGCCGCCCCGTCACACGGGTGTCATGATGAAACACAACTATGTAGAGTTCACGGCGGAGATGAAATCGACCCACACGATTCTCATCCCGAACATGCTTCCCATCCATTTCAAGCTGGTGAAGCGCATCCTCGAGAACGACGGCTACCGGGTCGTCCTGCTCGAGACCACCGGACCGCACATCGCGGAGACCGGGCAGAAATACGTCCACAACGACACCTGCTACCCCGCGATCCTCGTGATCGGGCAGATGCTCGATGCGCTCTTCTCCGGGAAGTACGACCCGCACCGGTGCGCCTTGATGCTCTTCCAGACGGGCGGCGGGTGCCGGGCGTCAAACTACGTCTCCCTGATGCGCAAGGCGCTCGAGAACGCGGGGATGTCCTATGTCCCGGTGATCCCGCTCTCGCTCGCGGGGATCGAAAAGCACCCGGGGTTCAAGAACTCCATCCCGCTCTATCACCGCATGGCCTACGGCGTCCTCTACGGCGATCTGATGATGGCGCTGGCGAATCAGGTGCGGCCCTACGAGGCGGAAAAAGGCGCGGCGGACGCGCTCTGTGCCCGCTGGACGGAGGTCCTCGTCGGCGAGCTGGCCCACCGGACGATCCGGTACGGGCACATCAAAAAGAACTACGCGGCGATCGTGCGCGACTTTGCGGCGATCCCGCGCGTGGAGCGTCCGGATGCGGTGCGGGTCGGGATCGTCGGGGAGATCTACGTGAAATTCTCCCCGCTCGGGAACAACGGGCTTGAGAAATTCCTCCAGTCCGAAGGCGCCGAGGTCGTGATGCCGGGACTGCTCGATTTCTTCAACTACTGCGTGTATAACGGGATCATCGACTACAAGCTCTACCCGAAGACGCATTCGCGCACGAAATACCTGCTCAGTCAGGCAGCATACCGGTTCCTGCTGGCAAAACAGCGCGATCTGATCGCCGCGATCCGGGAAGAGGGGACGTTCCGCCCGATGACGCCTTTCGACCACACCATGCAGCTGACGAAGGACTTCATCGGCTACGGCACGAAGATGGGCGAGGGATGGCTCCTCTCGGCGGAGATGCTCGAGCTCTGCGATTCCGGCGTGATGAACATCGTCTGCACGCAGCCCTTCGGATGCCTGCCGAACCACATCTGCGGCAAGGGGATGATGAAGCCGATCAAGGAGGCGATCCCGGGGGCGAACATCGTGGCGATCGACTACGACCCGGGGACGTCGGCGGTGAATCAGGAGAACCGGTTGAAGCTGATGCTGTCGGCGGCGAGGGAAGCGGCAGGGGATTCGAGTGAAAAGTGAAGAACGAAGAGTGAACAGTTGAGGAAGGAAACCTGCGGTTTCCAGGATATATGAACGGTCGTGTAGCTGTATGATATACAGCCGCACGACCGTTTGATTTTGAATCTGCGAAGCGGATTCTACCACAGTTATTCACTATTCACTTTTCTCTGTTCGATTCCTTCTGTACCACTTTCCGTATCTCCGACGCGAGGAAGACGAACGCCGCGGGAAGTACGGCGCAAAGGCCCTCGAGGCCGCAGGGCAATCCGCCGACCAGCGCCGCGCCCGTCCGCGTGAACAGGATCCACGCGGCAAAGAGCACGGATGCCGCCGCAAAGATCGCCTGGGCGAGGTTGAATTCCCGTTTCAAAAACAGGCTCCCGTCCGTGCCGCATTCCGCCGAAAACGCAAGTCCCGACAGAATCGCCGCAGCGGACAGCATCGCCCGCGCGCTCTCCGGCGACCAGAGCTCCGACAGGGCCGGCGCGTGCGCAAACAGGATCGGCAGGGCCGCGAGGGGAATGCCCCATAAAATCCCCGACACGATCGCCAGACCCGTGCGCCGTCTGTCCGTCTCCTGCGTGGGTTTCGTGCGCGGAGGCCTGCCGTCCCGTTCGAACGCCTGCACGAGCATCGCCGCGAAATCGAAGATCAGGCCCCAGATCAGGAGGAACACCGCCCCGCAGAGCGGGATCCATCCGAGGATCGCCGCGAGGACCGTCAGAAGCCGCGCGGTCTGCGACGCCGTCAAATAGAATTTCGCCGTTTCCGTGTTCGCGAGCACCCGCTGGGCCGTCCGGATCGCCGCCCGAACGCCGTCCAATCCGCCGAATCCCGCCGCGCATCCGTCGCCCGGCCAGATCACCGCGGCCGCGTTGCGCGCAAGGGCATCCGGGACCGCACGGGTCTTCGAGCGCGTCACCGCAAAGCCGAAATCCGCCCTTCCGAGCGCGCCGGCATCCCAGGCTTCCCGCCCGACCGCCGACACAACCGCCTCCCCGTCCGCCGCGCCGAGGGCCGTCATGGCCTGCACATACGCGCCGCCGAGATAGTTGTCGCCGATGTCCTCGAAGGAGACGATCAGCCCGTGCGGCGCGTTTTCGCCGTCCGAGAGAAGCTCCTTCGCCCGGATCGCGTTCCACTCCGCGAACGGGATCACCGGGGTGTCCCGCTCGAAGAGGCCGATCCGGCTGCCATAGTAACGGTCCTCATCCGGCGTCTCCGTGAAGAGGATCGGGCACACGCCGCTCTTTTTGAGCAGCTCGATGTTCTCCCGCGCGCCCTCCTCCGGTTCCAGCGCGACCGCGAAGAAGCCCGTGAAGCTCATCGCCTGCGTCAGGACCGCGAGCCGGTTGAGCTGCGGATAGGGGGACGTCCGCCGGGCAACCGCCAGCACGCGCGCTCCGCCGACCTCGAGCGCCGCCGCTTCGGAGAAGTACTGCCGCCGCGCGTCGTCCGTCAGGGGAACGGTCCCGGAGGCGCACTCAACCGTGGAGCAGCACGCCAGAACGTCCTGCAGCGCGCCGCACGCCACCGCCCAAAGCTCTCCGTCGACCGCCGCGAGGGAGATCTCGCAGTTCATCGCCAGCCGGTCCGTCGAATCCCGGTGATCCGCGAGCGCGAATCCGTAACCGAGGGGTTTGCCTGTCCGATGCACGCAGGCGTCCGCCGCACTCGCAACCAGCGCAGCGCGTCCGGCTGCCTTATGGGACACGGATCCGCTGCCGCCCGCGGAGACACCCGTCTTCTGCCCGTCCCGCTCCGCGCTTCTCGACGCGGTCTGCGAGGTGGCGGCCAGGGCCAGGGCCAAAAGTTCCGACGGATCCCCGCCGCGCTCGTCGATGCCGGTATAGGTCCCGCGGAAGCGATAGGCGAGGAGCTCCGCGTTGCCGGATTTGAAAAAGTCGGTCCCGCAGAAGACGACGGCGTCGGGGTAGGCGACCTCCTCCATCCGGGAGGGATCGCGGAACACGGCGCGGCTCCCGGCATACTCCCGTTCCCCGTTCCCGCGCACGGCGGCTTTCGCGTCCCCGAGGCGCCGTTTCGCAGCGTCACGCCATCCGAGCGGTTCCCTGCCCGAAGCGGCATCCCGCACGGCGGCTGCCAGAATAATTGACGCGACGGCGGGCATGAACTCGCTCATCGCGGCGACCGCCATCGCCATGGTGCAGAGGAAGACGTCCGGCAAGGTGAAGCCTTCGCCGACGAAGAGGGAGAGGACTGTGAGGACCAGCACCGCCGCGAGCATGCATAAACTGACCGTGCGCCCCGATCTGCGCAGACGCTCCACGAGGGGGAAGCTGTGCTCCGTCTCGATCGTCACGCCGCCCTGCTTCATCGAAACGAGCGTGTTTTCCCCGCAGGCGGTGGCGGCAATGCGCACGGATCCGGACAAAACGAGCGATCCGGCGAAGAGCATGTTCGAGCGGAATTCGCAGGGGATCTCCCCGCTGTCCGCGTCGGTTGCGATGACGGTGTTGAATTTATGGACCGGAAGATTGTTTTCGGTGATCCCGCGCTCGCTGACGACGGCATCCTCGCCGGTCATGACGCGGCCGTCGCAGGGGACGGTGTCGCCGGCTTCGAGGAAGATGATGTCGCCGGGGACGATCTCCTCCGCGGAAAGGAGGTGGATGCGTCCGTCGCGGATGACGGAAGAATGCGGGATGCGCTCGCGGGCCATATCCTCGAGGATGCGGTTGGCTCGCACGGCGGCGGCTGTCCGCAGCAGCGCCCCGATGACGAGGACCGCGGCGATCGCGCCTGCCTCGAAGCGCTTGTCGAAGACGGCGGCGGCTCCCGCGCTGACCGCGAGCAGGAGGGTGGGAAGATCGAAGAGGGCGGAGAGCGCGATCTCCCCGGCGGGGGTGCGCTTCACGTGCCAGACGGAATTGGATCCGGCGGTGCGGCGGCGCTTTTTCGCCTCCTTCGAGGTGAGGCCGCGGTACATGTCCGACGTAAGGAGCCGGAGCACCTCGCCGTTGTCGAGAAGGTGCCAGGAATTCGATGTGTTCATGCGGCGCGGGCCTCCTTCTGCGGAAAAGTAAGGGTATGTGCGGTCTGTGCGGAGAAAGGCCGCTGTTCTTTTATCCTGATCCTGCGCGCAGACGGTCTTGCGCCAGTGAGCTCGCCATGTGTCACCGGGCACCGCCCGACACAAACGTCGGCACACAGCGAAGATCATTGTCAGCGGGCTTGCCGCAGGTGAGCCCGCCATGTGTCACCGGGCACCGCCCGGTCATTCCACCGTGATCTTCCCGTCGCGCACGTCGATCGTCAGGGCGGAGATCTCTCCCCGCGCGGCGATCAGGCGTTCGGCGATCTTGTCTTCGATCTCGGTCTGGATGAAGCGCCGCATGTTGCGCGCGCCATACTTCGCCGAATACGATTTCTCGGCCACGAAGTCCCGCGCGGCGTCCGTGAATTCCGCCGCGATGCCCTTCTTTTCGAGCAGCGTCTTGAGATCCCCGAGCATGAGGGACGCGATCCCGCGGAAATTCTCCTCGGTCAGGGCGTTGAATGTGATGATCGCGTCGACGCGGTTCAAAAATTCCGGGCGGAGGAAGTCCTCGAGGGCGCGCTTCGTCTTGTCCTCCGTCAGTCCTTTCGGATTCGACGTGAAGCCCGGCTTGTTCTGGGCATAGGTGCTCCCGGCGTTGGTCGTCATCACGATGATCGTGTTCGTGAAATCGACCTGCTTGCCGTGCGAGTCCGTGATGATCCCGTCGTCGAGGATCTGGAGCAGGATGTTCATCACATCGGGGTGCGCCTTTTCGATCTCGTCAAAGAGGATGACCGAATACGGGCGGCGGCGGATCTTCTCCGTGAGCTGGCCCGCGTCGTCGTATCCCACATAGCCCGGAGGCGACCCCACAAGGCGGCTCACCGAGAACTTGTCCATGAATTCGCTCATGTCGAGACGGATGAGAGTCTCCGGCGACGAGAAGAGGTCCGCCGCCAGCACTTTCACGAGCTCCGTCTTGCCCACGCCGGTCGGTCCGGCGAAAATGAACGACACGGGTTTGCGCTTGTACGACACGCCGACCCGGCCGCGCCGCACCGCTCTTGCCACCGCATCCACCGCTTCGTCCTGTCCGACGATCCGGGCGCGGAGCCTCTCGTCCAGCTTCTCGAGCTTTTCGTATTCGCTCTCCGCGATGGTCGAGGCCGGGACGCCCGTCCAGATCTCGATCACGTCCGCGAGGTCCGCTTCCTTCATGCGAATGTTCCCGCACACCTCGTCGAGATAGCGCAGGCGCTTGTCCACGCGCATTTCTTCCGCCTTCAGGTCGGCGAGCTGCTTGTAGCGCTCCTCCATGCGGGCGGGATCATCCTTCGCGGCGTCGCCCGTGTTGATCTCGTTTTCGAGGTCCGCCTGTTCGCGCTCGACCTCGGCGCGGCGGTCCGCCAGTTCGTGACGCTCCGCCAGCTCGGGGGAATTCACCGCGATGTGCGCCGCCGCCTCGTCGATCAGATCGATCGCCTTGTCCGGCAGATAGCGGTCCGTGATGTACCGCTCGGAAAGCGTCGCCGCCGATTCGAGCAGCGCGTCCGCGATCTTCACGCCGTGGTAGTCTTCGTAATACTTCTTGACGCCGCGCAGAATCTCCACCGTATCCGCCACGGACGGCTCGTTCACCATCACGGGCTGGAAGCGGCGTTCGAGCGCGGTGTCCTTTTCGATGTACTTGCGGTATTCCGTCAAGGTCGTCGCGCCGATGATCTGGATCTCGCCCCGCGACAGGGCCGGTTTCAGGATGTTCGCCGCGTTCATCGAGCCTTCGGCGTCGCCCACGCCCACGATGTTGTGGACCTCGTCGATCACGAGGATGACGTTCCCCCGCTCGGTCACGTCGCGCAAGAGTCCCTGCACGCGCGATTCAAACTGTCCGCGGAACTGCGTCCCCGCCACGAGCGCGGTCAGGTCCACGAGGCAGACGTCCACGTTTTTCAGCTTGTACGGCACCCGGTTGTCCGCGATCCGCTGGGCCAGCGCCTCCGCGATTGCCGTTTTGCCGACACCCGGCTCGCCGATCAGGCAGGGATTGTTCTTCTGCCGCCGGCTCAGGATCTGGATCACGCGCTCCATCTCGCGCTCGCGTCCGACGATGCGGTCGAGCTTGCCTGCCCGCGCGCGTTCGGTCAGATTGGTCGTATAGGTCGAGAGATAGCGGTATTCCGGTTCCTCGGGCTCGTCCTTTTTGTCGGCTTTTTTCTTTTTCTTCTCGCTCTTCTGCCCCTCGCCCATGAGCTTGGAGAAGTTGAAGAGCGGCGCGCGTTCGTCCGCGTTTTCGGAATTGTTCGGGAAGTCGCCGTTCTCCATCATGGAGAGGATGTCGCCGTTGAGCCGCTCGATCGTCTCGTCGTCGAGGCCCGTTTTCCCGATCATGTCGTCGATGGGGATCCCGAGTTCGCGCGCGCATTTGATGCAGAATCCGTCCTGCGTTTCCGCCCCTTCCTTGAGAGTGCGGAGGAAGATGACTGCCACCCGCTTGTGGCATCTTGAACACATAATCATTCGCTGTATTACCCTGTTATCTGTTGGTATTCTCTGCCTGCCGCTTTACCGCAGAACCGCGTAGATCTTGTCAAAGAGATTGTATTTCAGAAGGAAGCTGCACACCACCGTGCGCTCGACCGTCTCCTCGCCGAAGAGAACGGGATCGAACGCGCCGAGGGCCTTCGTGAACACGGAGAACACGATCGCGAGCACGCTCACCATCACCGCCGCCTCGAGGACGCCGAAGAGGAACCCGAAGAAGGTGTTCGCGCCTTTCAGCACCGGAAGACGGAAGATCGCGTCGAGCAGGAGCGTGAGAAGCGAGAGCACGAGGAAGGCGCCGAGGAAGAGGAGCAGGAACGCGATCGCCGATGCCAGAGCATTGGCCGTCGGACCGGCGATCTCGCCCGCCACGGAACGGACCGCATCCTCGCCCACGCCCGTCAGCCCGCGCATCTTCTCCACAATGGCGGACAGATCGATCTGATAGCGCGAGAGGATCGCGGTGAAGGGCTCCGGCAGATCGGCGGCGACACGGTCGAGATTGAAGAGATCGGTCGACGTGTCGAACGCGAGGGAGCGCAGGGTCTCGTCGATGCCGTCGGTGATCCGCCCGATGAGATACCGGTCGCGGATGACGGCAGCGAGCACGGGCGTATAGGCATACGCCGCGATGGAGGCCACCAGCGTGCTGATGAGGCCCATGACGGAGCGCACGAATCCCTTCCGCGTCCCCGCCCAGATGCATAAAACCGCCGTGAAAATCAGAATCGCGTCAATCGCCAGCGTCATAATGAAGTCACTCCCTTCGTGAGTTGCCGTTTTTGTTGGTTATCGCACATGTTCTTTTTTATTTCTTCCCGATGAAGACTTGATACGCCGCGTTCTTCTGGCAGAGGAGCGCGCCTGCCCCGAGCGGGATCACGTCGAGGATGTCCCCGCTCTCCGGGCTCTCCTGCGCGAGGCTGCTGTCCGGCGCGACCCGGATCACGCCGTCCGAGATGACGAGATAGCAGAGCGCGTCATCTCCCCGGGCCATCCGGATCCCGCTCACCCGCAGACGCATCGTGTCGTCGTAGAGGGGCTCGCCGTTCTTGGCCAGCACGAGGACGCGGTGTTCGCTGCCGAGCGCGTTCACCTGCCCGACCAGCGCGATCCGGCCCCCGCATTCATCCGCGTATTTGAGCGTCATCCCAGCGAGGGACACGGTCTTCGTCACCGTGCCGTACCGGCTGTAATAGTAGACCGCCGTATCGCAGAGCACGAGATAGCCGTCGTCCGTCGCGCGCACCGCCAGCGGCATGGCATGGGCGATGGTCTCCTTCGACACGGGCTCGTCCGATCCCCGCTCGCAGACCTGGATCTCGCAGTTGAAGTCGGTCGACGCCTGCACCGCCGAGGCTACGAGGAACTGCTTTCCGTCCGGCGCCATCGCGACGCCCAGCACATAGCCGTCCTTGTAGACCTCCATCGTCTTGTTGAAAGCCGCGTTGTAGAGCTCCACCACGAATTTCGTGTCCTTGGAGCGCGTCACGAGCGCGAGGGAGCCGTCGTCCGCGATGTCCGCCGCGATGATCTTTCCCTCGGTCTCCTTCGAGACGATCCCCGTGAGCTGGTTGTAGACCGCATAGCCCGTGCCGCCCATGTCGTAGACGAGCATGTATTTCTCCGACGGGGCGAGGACGGGATCCGCGTAGTTCAGGGGATCCGCGATGATCTGCGTGCCGTTCTTGTCGAAGTAGCGGTAGGTGTCCGGCGAGCAGACCGCCGCGCCGCCGCGGAAATAGGCGAAAACAGTATCGGAAGAGCCGTTGTAGACGATCTTTCCGAATTCCCGGGCGCTCTCCCCCGCCGCCGTGCCGAAGTCGCGGATCAGATAGCGCATGTTGTCGTAGGTGATGTACTCGGAACCGAAGACGATCAGGCCGAGCAGATACGCGACGAAGAGGATCATGCAAAGTATCCCCGCCGCGGCGTACCGTTTCGCCACCTTGGCATAGTGCCGGTTGAATTCCGGCTCGATTTTTCCGGCAACCGCCAGTTTTTCATCCTGTCGGGGCATGTACGTTTCGTCTCCTTTCTTTGCAGCAGCGCCGCAGGCGTAATTTCACTCACAGCGCGCAGCGCTGGGAACTTCACGGCACAGCCATTTCACCCGCCGTCCGGCGGATTTCACTTTTTTCCATTCCCGTTCCGACATCCGAAGCCGAAGGGAGGAACTAGTGAACAGCACGGTTTCACCGTGCGTGAAGTTTACGGCTCCGCCGCAAGTGAAGTTCCGATCACTGATCGGAGTGAAATTCCGACCTTCGGTCGGAGTTTATTCGCATTGCCAATCGATCGGGGGATGATACTCCACCCGGGCAAGATAAAGTCCGTGGGCGGGTGCGGTGCGTCCGGCTCTCGACCGGTCCCGCGCCGCGAGGATGGCCGCGAAATCCTCCGGCTCGATGCTCCCCCACGCGCAGTCGGCGAGGGTCCCCGCGAGGATGCGGACCATGTGATAGAGAAATCCGTCCGCCGATACGGTCAGCGCGATCTCGTGCCCCGTCCGCTCAACGGTCAGGGCGGTCACGCACCGGGTCGCGTCGGTGATCTTCGATCCCGCCGCCATGAACGAGGTGAAGTCCCGCCGCCCGACGAAGAACCCCGCCGCCCGACGCATGCGCTCGATGCCGTCCGGGGGAAGGGGCCGCGGCAGATGCCAGGCTGTCCCCGCGGAGAAGGGATCGTCCCACGGCGCGTCGTTCATGCAGTAGAGGTATTCCTTCCCGACGGCGGAATACCGCGGATGAAAATCGTCCGGTACCGCCGCCTCGCCCGCGATCGCGATGTCCGGCGGGAGATGGGACCGCATGGCCCGGTGCACCCGCCCGACGGGGATCCGGAGCCAGTCGTCCTCATTCGCCTGTGCAGGTTCGACGACCGCGCAGAACCCGAGGGCGTGCACCCCGGCGTCCGTGCGGCTGCATCCCGTGACGCGGCAGGGGAATCCGAGTCCCTCCGAGAACGCGGCGGTCAGGGTGCGCTGGATCGAGGGCTTCGGGGCGTCTATGTCGCGCTGAGCCTGATACCCCGCGTACCCCGCGCCGTTCCAGATCAGTTTTAGGAGAAGTTTCATGGCATGTCACATCGTAATCGTCACGAGCGGGAAGAGGCGGTTGAGGAGCACGACCGCCGCGCCGAGCACGACGATCGAACAGAGGAACGCCCAGTCCTCCGGTTCGCTCTTCAAGGTATTCATCCGGGTCCTGCCCTCTCCGCCCGTGTAGCAGCGGCACTCCATCGCGGTCGCCAGTTCGTCCGCGCGCCGGAACGCCGAGATGAAGAGCGGAATGAGGATCGGGATCAGCGCCTTGCCCCGCCGGATCAGGCCGCCGCTCGTGAAGTCTGCGCCGCGTGCCGTCTGGGCGTTGATGATCTTCTGCGTCTCGTCGATCAGGGTCGGGATGAAGCGCAGGGCGATCGTCATCATCATCGAGAATTCATGCACCGGCACGTGCAGACGCTTCAGCGGGCTGAGCAGCTGTTCGAGCGCGTCCGTCAGGGCGATCGGCGTGGTCGTATAGGTAAGGAAGACCGAGGTCGCCACGATGAGGAGCAGGATGCGGAGTACGATGAGAAAGGCGTTGACGATCCCCTCGCGGTAGATCTTCACGAATCCGAACTGGAAGAGGAGATGCTCGCCCGTCATGAAGAAGAGGTTGATGACCGCCGTGAAGACGATGATGAAGACGAGCGGCTTCATCGCGCGGAGAATCATCCGGGGCGGGATCCGCGTCAGGAGGACGAAGAAGACCGCCGACAGGGTGAGCAGCAGAAACGCTGTCGCGCTCTTCGCGAGGAAGATCACGACGATATACAGGAAGGCCGCGACGATCTTGATCCGCGGATCGAGCCGATGGATCAGGGAGTCCCCTTCCACATACTGACCGAATATGATGTCTGATTTCATTCGCTTAACTGTACCTTAAAACAAATACATGCATTTCGCCGCACAGGCTGCGGTCCGCGCCGGAGAAACTTACGGCTTTTCCGCGAGCCGCTCTTTCAGCTTCCCGACCGCGTAATCGACGGTGTAAACATCCAGCCCGATGTCGACGCCGTTCCTCTGCAGGGCGGCTGCGACGCGGGTGATGAGCGGAACGTCGAGTCCGACCGCGGAGAGCTCATCCGCGCGGGAGAACACCTCCGCCGTCGGGCGGTGCATCAGAATCTTCGCGTGAGCCATGACGATCACGTCGTCGCAGTACATCGCCATGTCCTCCATGGAGTGCGACACGATCAGCACGGTCGTCCCGCTCTCCCGGGAGAAGCGCTTGATCCCGCCGAGGATGTCCCGCCTGCCCGCCGGATCGAGGCCCGCCGCGGGTTCGTCGAGGATCAGAATCTTCGGGTTCATCGCGATGACGCCCGCGAGCGCGACCCGACGCTTCTGCCCGCCTGAGAGATCGAACGGGGACTTTTCGAGCAGATCTTCCCCGAGCCCGGAGAACGACGCCGCCTCGCGCACGCGCTTTTCCAACTCCTCGCCGGAGAGCCCCATGTTCTTCGGGCCGAACGCGATGTCCTCCGTGACGGTCTCGGCGAAAAGCTGGTATTCGGGATACTGCATCACGAGGCCCGCCTTGAAGCGCACCTCGCGGATCTTCTTGGGCTCTGCCCAGATGTCGATCCCGTCGAGGAGCACGGTGCCGCTGTCCGGCTTCAGGAGGCCGTTCAGGAGCTGCACGAGGGTCGATTTGCCGCTCCCCGTATGCCCGATCAGGCCCGTGATCCCGCCGCTCTTCACCGTGAGGGACACGTCGTCGAGGGCGCGGGTGGCCGAGGGGAGGCTCTTGTTGTAGGTGAAGATAACGTTCCGGAGCTCGATGGCGTATTCCGCGCTCATACCGTCCACCCCCCGTTCTTCTCCGTCTGGATCCGCGTGTATTCCTCCGCGATGATCCGCGCGCATTCGTCCGCGTCGAACACATCGAGCGGCACGTCCAATCCTTCGGCGCGCAGCTTGTAGCAGAGCTCGGTCGTCTGCGGCACGTCCAGCCCCGCCGCCCACATCTTCACGGGATGGCCGAAAACCTCGGCGGGCGTCCCGTCGGCATAGATGCGTCCGCCGTTGAGCACCAGGATGCGGTCCGCGCGGGCGGCTTCGTTCATGTGGTGGGTGATGATGAGGACCGTGATCTTCTCCTCGCGGTTGAGGCGTTCGATGATGTCCATGACTTCGCGCCGCCCCACCGGATCGAGCATCGCGGTGGATTCGTCGAAGATGATGCAGCGGCGGCGCATGGTGATGACCCCCGCGATGGCGACGCGCTGCTTCTGCCC
>JAFZPN010000087.1 GCA_017550315.1 Clostridia bacterium | reverse complement strand
GGGGCACTGTTTCCCCGTGATGTCGTAATGCCGGATCACGTGGCGCGCCGTCAGCCCGAATTCGTCGCACAGCCATGCCGTGAGCCGCACGAGCGATTCGTACGACGCGTCCGTGAACGCGCCCGTCTCGTCCGGATGGCAGACCTCCACCGAGATCGTATCGCGGTTCCGCCAGTTCGAGGCCGAGGACTTCTCGTCGAGCGGGACGCAGAGGATCACCTCGCCCTCCATCCCGATGACGAAGTGCGCGCTGACTTCCGAATCCGGATTCGCGAACCAGTTCCGGTTGTTCTGCGCGCTCGTCCCCGGATTGCCGACGTAGTGGATCACGATGTCGCTCACCGCTTCGAGTTTTTCCCCTCTCCGCGACGCGCCGTCCACCGGGATGAGCTGCACGTCGACCCAGTCGGGGACGTCGACCGCCATGACCTCCGGGCGGCGGAGGAATCCGAAGGGATCCGGCGAGAGGATCAGATACGAGCCGAGCGCGACGATCGCGAAGAAGAGCAAAATCCCCGCGATCCGCACCGCCCATTTGCCGCGCTTTTCGGTGTTTTCCACGCCGTCAGGCCTCGGGATGAGTCGCAAACGGCAGCTCGGTCAGGCGGATGTTCGTCGCGCCGTAGGGCAGGAAGCGCACGGTCTGCTTCGGCCCCACCGGCATCGCAGAAAGCGGTTTCTCCCGCGCGACCACGCCGCAGAGCGGTTCATAGCCCCAGTTGATCTGCGAAACGGGGACCTCGAGCCAGCACGGCGCGTTCTCCGGCGCAAACGGGACCTCCCCGACGTCCTCCGCCGGATGCACGGCGATCTCTGCGGGATCCGCAAAATCAAAGGCAAACTGCCATTCGGACGTCGGGCGGACCTCCCAGTCGCACCAGGGGAATTTGCGCTCCACGCCGCCGCGTTCGTATTCGTATTTCACCCATTCCTCCCCGATGGCGAGGGCGTAGACGAGCGGCCCGCGCTCCAGCGAGAAGAGCCCCGAAGGCTGCGCGATCGTCTTCACGGCAAAGTCGAGTTCCATCGTCACGACGGACGAACCCGACCACGTGCGTTCGAGCGAGACGAGCGTACCGGGCTCCGCGTCCACGCCGTCGATCCGGGCAGACGCCGCAGTCCCGGGGATGCGCAGGGTCAGGGTGAAGTCCACCGCTCTCTCCGCCGTCACGAGGAAGTTGACCCGCCCGTCGAAGGGGTAGATCGTGTCGCATTCGATCTTCACGCCGACGCCGCCGATCTCGGTATCGAGGACCGCTGGGACCGGGGTGCAGACGGTGACGCCGTCCTCCGTGCGGAACATGGCGGACCGGGCGAATTTCGGCCAGGCCTGGTTGAAGTTCGCGGTGCAGCAGCCGTAGTTCGGCTCGAGGCCGTAGAGGTGGGACTCCGCCGAGTTGGTGCGGAAGATCACGTGATCGGCCGGCAGGCGCACGCACGCGATCTGGTTGGTCATCTGATCGTACTGATGGCCCCACATGTCCGGAGTGACGGTCGCCGGGAACGCGTTGAACGCCAGCTTCTCGAGCCGGTCCGCCCAGATCGGGTTGCCGGTGAGCGCGAAGAGGACTTCATAGGAATACATCGCCTCCACCACGCCGCAGAGCTCGGTCCCCTGGATGGGCGAGGTGCCGGAGAGGCATTCGTCGCCCGTGAAGTGTCCGACCGCCGTGCCGTGATACGTAAAGAGCTCGTTCAGCATGAATTCGGAGAAGCTGTCGTCCGCCTCGTCCCCGTCGAGGAGCGAGGAGAGCGCGCCTTCCTTGATCGCCATGCCCTGGTTGACGACGTGGGATTCCCACTGCCACTTGCGCTCGGGGATCTTGTACTGCCAGTCGGCGTAGATCTCTTCGTACTTCATGCCCTGCGCGCGCAGCGTCCGTCCGAGATCGAGCAGCCAGTCCTCCCGGCAGAGCTCATACAGCCGGAAGATCGGGATGAGGCACTCGAACCACCGGGAATGCGCCCAGGAGAAGATCGGGTGCGCCTCGATGTGCTCCCGCAGGTTATAGAGCGAGCGCTTCACGACGTCCGGGATCCGCTCGTCGCCGGAGCAGTCGTAATACAGCATGAGGACCTTGTCGATGAGGAAGAGCGCCCACATATCGTAGCCCGCGCGCTCCTCGGCGGTGCAGGGACAGAGCCATCCGTCCGGCTGCTGCCCCGCGACGATGGCGTCGACGTACCGCTTCGCCCGCGCGATCTTGTCCCCGTCGTCGAGGAGATACGCGAGCGGGATGAAGCCGTCGAGCCAGTACGGCACGCGCTCCCAGCCCTCCCGGTCGCCGCCGACCCAGCGCGAGTCGCGGATATCCGGCCAGATCTTGTCAAGATTCCCGGACAACCCGTCCGCCTGGATCTCGAGCTCGCGTCTGAGCCAGCCCGCAGGCTTCAGCTCCGACGGCTTGAAGAATTGCAGTTTCGGCATAGTGGCCTCCTTTTTTGAAGTAAGAGGTAAGAGTGAATAAGTGCTGAAGGAATCCGCCGAGCGGATTCCGGAATGATCACCGCGTCATGGCATCGCGGAAATCGGGCATCGCCGCGAGCCGCTCATCAATCCCGTCAAGGACCTGGGACGCCGCCTCTTCCGATTCCGCCCGCCGCATCGCGTTCGCCTCGCCCCAATATAGCGCGGTGATGTATCGCCAGAGAAGCGGCGCGGCTTCGATCTCGTCCTCGTTCCACGGCATCTGTGCTCCGAAGCGGCGCAGGACCTTCTTCGCGTGTTCCTCCGGGGAGAGATTCCCTTCCCCGGCGTTGAAGCCGCAGCTGCCGATCGTGAGCGCCATGTTCAAGGCGGTGTCCTCCCCGGCGATGTTGCAGTCGATCAGCCCGGCGAAATGCCCGTCATCTGTGAGAAGCACGTTCGTGTCGTTCCAGTCCGCCTGAAAGACGGAGGTCGGCAGACGCGGATAGAGGGCCGCGAGGGCATCCCGGTTCTCCTCCCACCGGCCGCGGATCGTCCGCCACCGGTCGAGGAGCGCGGGATAACGGTCTGTGAGGCTCTCCTCGAGCTTCTTTACGCATTCCTCGACCTCGTCCGTCTCTTCCCCATCGAAAGCCGTGAGCCGCACATAGCCGGAGACGCCCCATCCGCCGGGGAGCCGCGCCGCCGCCAGCTTCGCGTTGAAGTCGATCAGTTCCGTCTGCCATGCGGGGCACCCGTCAGGCGATTTGGGCCTGGCGGCATCCTTTTCGCGGTAGGCGTCCGTTTCGAGCTCGTCCTCCGTCTGCACGAGGGTGTGCGGCGCGAACTCTTCCTCCCAGACGACGAAGGCGTGCCCGTCGATCTCCGTCGTCTCGGCGGTCCGTCCGGCGAGGGAGGGGATCAGCGCCGGCATGTAAACGCCCATGGACTGCGCGGCTCCGATGAGCGTTTTCCAGCCCTCGATCCGGCGAGCCGTCGTGAAGGCATTTGCCGCGAGCTTCAAAACATAGCGCGCCCCGCCCGCCTCGACCGTCGCCGCCGCGCGGAAGTCGTCCTCCCGCTCGCTCGAGGAGAGCAGCGTCACGGCAAACGGCTCCCGTAAGAAGAGCGAGGCGGCGGAATGGAGAACTTCGGCTGTGTAATTCACCATATCCACGTCACGGCGCGGAGGACGATCCGTGCGGAGATGCCGGCTGCGCGCTTCACGAAGGACGGGTAGTCCTCGACCGCGCCGCCGTCCGCACTGTCCGAAATCGTCCGGACTACCGCAAAGGGCACCCCGTTCGCAGCGCAGACCTGTCCGACGGCGCCGCCCTCCATCTCGCAGGCGACCGCGTCAAACTGTTCGGCGATCCGGGCCTTGTGCTTGGTGTCCGCGATGAACTGATCCCCCGACGCGATCACGCCGCGGAATACCTCCGCCCCCGACTCCCCGAGCACGTCGAGCGCCGCGTTCCGCAGCTCGCTCATGCTGAGCCGCTCGGAGCAGTGCATCTTCACCGTGCCGAGCCCCGGGATCAGGCCAGGTTCGTCCCCGAACGCCGTGGTGTCGAAGTCATGCTCGACGACGTCCGACGCGATCACCACGTCCCCGATCCCGATCTCGGGCGACAGCGTCCCCGCCACGCCGGTGTTGATGATCCGGCCCGGCGCGTATTTCACGATCATCGTCTGTGCGCACATCGCGGCGTTGACTTTCCCGATGCCGCAGACCGCGACGATGAGCTCCGCCTCGCCTATCTCGCCGTCCGCGTGAGCGTTTTCCATCCGCACGCGTCCGAGGCAGTATTCGATCCCGCCGACCGTCTCGCGCCGCACCTCCTCCCTGGCCGCGACGATCTGCTCTGCCTCGACCTGCATCGCGGCGATGATGCCGTATGTTCCCTTGTTTGCCATATCGATCCCTCTTAGAATGTATAATCCCGTTCAGTCGCTGTCCGCGTCCGACGGCATCCGCCAGTCGCCGCGCGGGCTGAGCGCCACCGATCCGACCTTCGGCCCGTCGGGCAGAGCGGACCGCTTGAACTGCTGCGTCCGGAAGCGGCGGAAGAACACGGCGAGCCACTTGTCGACGGTCGCCGCGTCAAACTGCCCGTCGAACGCCGCGAGCGCTTCCCGCCGCATCTTGTCCGGGGTCTCGCCCCAGCGGACGTAATGGTAGAGGAAGAAGTCGTGCAGATCGTACGGTCCGACGAGGTCCTCGGTCTTCTGCGCGATCTCGCCTTCCTTCGGCGGCAGGAGCTCCGGGCTCACGGGCGTCGCGAGGATGTCCCTGAGCACATCGCCGAGCGTCGCCGCCCCGCCGTCTTCCGCCTCGACGCGGATCTCTTCTCCGCGGACGCGGGCGACATAGTCCACCAGCACGCGCACCAAAGTCTTCGGCACGCCGCCGTTGACACCGTAGTTCGACATGTGGTCGCCGTTGTAGGTCGCCCAGCCGAGCGCCAGTTCGGAGAGGTCGCCCGTCCCGATGACGAGGCCGTTTTCCGCATTGGCGATGTCCATCAGGATCTGCGTGCGCTCCCTTGCCTGCGCGTTCTCATACACCACGGACCGGTCTTCGGGATCGTGTCCGATGTCGCGGAAGTGCAGATCGACGGACTCCTTGATGTCGACGGTCGAGAAGCGGGTCCCGAGCATCGCGCCGAGCTTCTCCGCGTTGGACCGGGTGCGCGCCGTGGTCCCGAAGCACGGCATGGTCAGGGCGATGACGTTCTGCGGATCCCGGCCGAGCAGCTTCATCGCCTCCGCCGTGACGAGCAGCGCAAGGGTCGAGTCGAGCCCGCCCGAGAGCCCGATCACGCAGGTCGAGGCATGGGCGGCCCGGATGCGCTTCGCCAGTCCGTGCACCTGCATATCGAGGATCCGGCGGCAGACCGCGTCCCGGTCCGGTCCCTCTGCCGGGATGAACGGACGGGGATCGATCAGGCCGGTAATGTCCGTGTCTGTCACATCGAGCGAGAAGACGGGCACGCCTGCCGCGCCGCTCTTCCAGGTGTTCATCTTTCTCCGGTCATGGCGGAGATGCTTCACGTCGACCACCGCCGTGATCAGCTCCCGTCCGCCGAAGGGCTCGTTTTCCGCGACGATCCGGCCGTTCTCCGCGATCATCGAGTGACCGGAGAACACGGCGTCGGTGGTGGATTCGCCCTCGCCCGCGTCACAGTAGACGTAGGCAGCGGCGCATTTCCCGGACGCGGCCTTCACGAGGGTCCGGCGGTATTCGTCCTTGCCGACGGTCTCGTTCGACGCGGACAGATTGACGATCACCGTCGCGCCGTTTGACGCCAGCACCTCGGAGGGCGATCCCGTGACCCACAGATCCTCGCAGATCTCCGCCCCGACAGCCAGATCCGGGACCTCCCGGCAGGAATAGACCTCCCCCTGTGACGCCGGGATCCAGACGGTCTCGCCGCCCCGGCGCAGGGAGAAGACCACCTGCGGATCGGGGGAGGAGAAATGCCGCGCCTCATAGAATTCCGCGTAGTTCGGGATCGCCTTCTTCGGCGTGATCCCGAGGATCTCCCCGTCCGTGATCGCGACGGCGCAGTTGTACAGCCGGTCGTTCGCCCTGAGCGGACAGCCGACGAAGACGAGCATCTTCTTCCCCGCCGTATGCGCCGCGATCTCCCACAGGGCGTTTTCCGCGCCGTCGAGCAGCGTGTCCGAGAGGAAGAGATCCCCGCAGGTGTAGCCCGTGACCGAGAGCTCGGGGAAGGCAAGGACGTGGACGCCCTCTCCGGCCGCGCGGTCGATGAGGCGGCAGATTTCGGCCGCGTTTTTCATGGGGGCGGCGACCTTCGTATCCGGTACGGCCGCGCCGAGCTTGATGAATCCGTGTTTCATAAATGCCTCTTATCTTTTTATCTTCGTCAGCCCGCGGACGGCGGGTCGAGTTTCGTTTCCCAGATTTTGGTGTAGCGGAGCCGCCCGTCGATGCGGTCCGAGCGCATCAGGGAGAACGCCGCGATCTCTCCCCGGACGGACTCCGGCAATACAGCGGACACCTCCCCCCGGAACTTCCGCGCCACGGTGATGTGCGGCTTCACGGGCTTGGGATCAAAGGGGATCCCGGCGGCTTTGAGCGCCCGGCGCACTTCCCCGGCGAGCCTGACGGTCCCGCCCCCGTCCGAGACGCCGACCCAGCGGACATCTCCGAACTGCCCGACACCGTCGAGCGTGAGCGCATACGACAATGCGTGCACCTCTTCGAGCGCGCGGATCACCGGGGCCGGATCCGGGTATTCCCCGATGAACGCCAGGGTCAGGTGCAGATTCTCCTCCCGCGACCAGTTGACAGGCGCATCGGCGGCGCTCTTTTTTAAGGCTCTTTGATACGCGAGCAGCGCGGCCCGCTGGGCGTCGGTGAGCGATACGGCGACGAAAAGTCTCATCGTTTGCCTCCGATCTCCCGCCCGAGCGTCCTGCCCCGCTCCTCGGTCTCGTTCAGGAATCGCGCGAGGTGGAAGCCGTCCGCCGCCGCATGGGACACCGCGATCGAGAGCGGCAGCAGGATCCGGCTCTCCGTCTCCCGGAATCCGCCCCAGACAACCATCGGCGCGAGCGAGGGCACCCCGGTCTCCGCCCCTACTGCCGTGAAATGCCGCCACGGGACCGCGGAGGTCTCGAACACGTTCGGCGGTGTCGGCACGCCCATGCCGTCCAGGCGTTCCGCGCGCGCGGCGTCCTCCTTCATCCGCTCGGCGAACCGGGGGAAGTCCGCGTCATATAAAGTGTACGCCGCCGTATAGGTCTCGGTTTCGGGATGGAAGACGTTGAACACGGGATGCACGATATCCCAGACACCCAGACGGGGAGCGTCCCACTCGGGGGAATCGAGCTCCGTCAGGCGGAATTCCTCGTGCGCATTCACCGTCGCCGCGACGCACCAGAGCACGGCCGCCGTGAAGGACACGCCCTCCGCGCGGCACGCAAGGCGCAGATCGGTCACGTCGATCTCGTCGGTCAGCGAGACGGCGCAGGGGTATTCCGAGAAATGGCGGTAATGCGCGGCGCGGGGCCAGCGGTCCATCTCGATCAGGCGGGTTTCAGCCATGCGTCCTCCTCCATCCGGCAGTCCTGTGGTTTTCGTCTCCTATTATACACGATGCCCGCGGAATTTACAAGAACGGGGCGCCGAAAAACAGAAAAAAGTCCCCCGGGGGAGGACTCTTTCCGCGCGATTCAGCGGAAGAACCGCCGCTTGATCTCCTCGAGATCGTCCCGCAGCTTTTCACATACCGAGACCGCGTACGCCCCGATCAGCGACGCGATGCCGCCGGCCAGGGGCGTGACGTCCATGCCGAGCTTCATGACGATCCGCACGACAAACCACGCGAGCATCATGAGTCCCGCGAGGATGAGCGCGACCTTCGCCGCCCCGAGGAGCTTTCCGATGGGCGGATGCAGCCGCATGGGTTCGTCCGGCGGCAGCTCGATCTCCTCCATCGGCATCCGGCGCTGACGCTCTTCCTCCCGCGCACGCTCCTCGGAGGCGAGCCGCTCTGCTTCCTGTTCCTCCGCCTGCGCCTGACGACGGGCCGCACGCTCTTCGCGATCCGTCTGCTTGCGGCGGTCGTGAAGCTCGCAGATGCGGTAGAGGTACTCCATCCCGCTGTCCGTCACGCCCGCCTGGCGCAGATTCCCCTCGTTCGAGACGAGCCGCCTCACCGCGGACGTGGAGGAGACGTCCATGAATTTCACAAACGGAAGCAGGATCCGCTTGCACCCGTCGCAGAGCCTGGTTTTGTCGTCGTCCGGGATCGCACACCCGCAGTTCGCACACCGCGCCATTTTCATCCCTCTTTCCGTTTCGCGTGTTCTTATCCTGATTGGATTATAGCATAAATCCGTCCGGCCCGCAAGGGGGAGCGGCGCAAAAAGCGCACTTTTTCGCGCCCGTCCGCGCTCTTGACAAGCGGGCGGCGGGCTGGTATAATGGAGACAAAGATTGTGGAAAGAAACCGAAAGGAACGCCTATGAAATCCGCCCGCCGCACCCTCGCGCTCATTCTCGCGCTGCTGTTCCTCCTCCCCGCCTGCGCGCACGGCGAAAAACCGAAGGAGCCGGCCCCTGCCGCAGAGACCGAAGCGTCCGCCGCCGAGACCGAAGCGCCGACCGCAGAGGAACCCGGGACGCCGACTGTGCAGGAAATCCTCGACACCTGGGAAGAAGCGGTCACCGAAATCCACTACCCGACGGCGCGCCCCGCGAAGACCGTCATCCGCATCCCGGAGCCCTCTTCGTACAGCGAAAAGCTGACCCTCGCCTCCCTTCAGGGCCTTGCCGCGCGGCTTTCCGACGAGAAGATCCTCTTCCGCGTCGGGGCGGCCGATCTCTACACGCCCTACATGGAGAGCGAATGGGGCGTGACGATCACCAACCGCGTCGGCGGCAAGCCCGCGAATTTTGAAAATCTGCTCGCCGGGTACCGGGATCTCTGCGCCGGGTACATCCTCTGCGCCGCCGATCCCGCCGATCCGTCCGTCAGCGTCGCTGTCTCCCTCGCGGGCATCCTCGACGCGGTCATCGCGACGCCCGACACCTGCTCCGCTGTGGAGAAGGCCGGCTATCCCCTCGTCCTCGACGTCACGGGCAAAGACGATAAGTGGCTCCGCGCCTCGGAATACTGGGATGCGCTCAGCCGGGATTTCGCCTTCGAGCAGCCCGCGTCCATGGCGCCCAAGCTCGTCGACTACGCCGTCATGGCGCGCGCCTATTTTAACTTCTACGACGGCAAGAGCGCGGCGGCGCACAAGAAGATGTACGAATACCTGTCGGACGGCGCGATCGTCTTCGGCTACAACAACAGCCTCGGCGAATACGACACGGTCAAGTCCTTCTCGGAGATGAACATCCAGATGGTCCCCTCCGACCACGCCTACAACCTCTCGACCCTCTCCTGCTTCCCAAAATACACGCTCACCCAGAAGGAACGCGAGGTCCCCGACACCCCCGAAGCCGTCCACACGCTCTGCATCGTCATGTCCGACGGCGACAACCTGCAATGGGTCTTGAACAATTTCGCAACCTCGTCCGAGTGGTACGCCAATCCGCACCGCGGGGAATTCGCGATGGGCTGGGGCATCTCCCCGGCGGCCCTCGACACGGCGGCCCCGATGCTCGCCTACCTCTATGACAAGGCGAGTGCGCGGGACGAATTCATGATGCAGCTCTCCGGTCTCGGCTACACCTTCCCCTCGCGCTGGGACAAGGCGGCGCGGCAGAAGATGGCGCACGACCTCGCCGAGGTGATGGGACGCGCCGATCTGCACTGGGCCGAGATCCTCGACGACCACGGCTTCACCGAAGAGAGCCTCGGGGATTTCGCCGCCGAGGACGGGATCGACGGGATCTTCTACATCGATTACAGCCATTACGCGGGTCTCGAGGGCGAGATCCTCTGGCTCGGGGACAAGCCCGCCGTCTCCGCGCGGTACATGATCTGGTCGGATCACCCGACGGGGAACCTCGGCTTCATCGCGCGCCGCATCAACCGCGCCTCCACCGATCCGACCGACGAGGAGTCCTATTCCTTCCTCATCGTGCACGCGTGGTCGGGGCTCAAGGACGGCAAGCTCGCGGCGCACGGGAACACCCTCGACGCGGTGGCCTCCCTCGTCGCCGATCTGAATGAAAACGTCGAGATCGTCACGCCCGGCGTCTTTATGGAACGCCTCATCACAAACTGCGCGCCGAAAAACTGACACCACAGGAGGTCCCACATGCCGTTTTATATCCGAACGGGTGACATCACCCGCATCCCGGCCGACGCCATTGTCAACGCCGCGAACCCTTCCCTCCTCGGCGGAGGCGGCGTCGACGGCGCGATCCACCGGGCAGCCGGTCCGGGTTTATCCGAGGAATGCGCGGCGCTCGGGGGATGCGAACCCGGCGAGGCAAAAATCACCGGCGCATACCGGCTCCCGGCGAAGCACGTCATCCACACGGTCGGCCCGGTATGGCAGGGCGGCGGAGCGGGTGAGCGGGACCTTCTCGCGTCCTGTTACCGCGCCTCCCTCGATCTGGCCGAAGAGGCGGGCTGCGCCACCGTCGCCTTCCCGCTGATCTCTGCCGGGGCGTACGGCGTTCCCCGGGACGAGGCGATCGAGGTTGCCGTCGGGGCGATCACCGCGTGGCTCGGCGAGCACGACCCGGACATGCGCGTCGATCTCGTGCTCTATGAAAACCGCCTCCGCGACCGATACCGCGAGCTCGGGCAGACGCTCGGCACCCTGTTCCGCAGACCTTCCGCCCATGCGTCGATCTCTTTTGCCGGCGCGGCTCCGAACCTTGCGTTCCCGAAGGCGGAGAGCGCGGGGAAACGGAAGAATTCCCTCTTCCGCCGCCGGGAGAAGAAAAATGAATCCGCCGCCCGGGAGAGCGCCGGGGAACTGTGTGAGGAAGCCTTCCCCGCCGACGCGGACATGCCGCTCCCGCCCGCCGCCGCGCCGCAGCCGAAGCCCACCATGTTCGAGGACACGCTGTCCTTCGAGCAGGCAAAGCCGCAGTCTCAGTCCCAGTCACTGGCCGACGCCGTCGCGATGATCGACGAGAGCTTCTCCGAAATGCTTTTACGCAAAATCGACGAGCGCGGGATGAAGGATTCGGAGTGCTACCGCCGCGCGAACGTCGACCGCAAGCTCTTCTCGAAGATCCGCAGCGATCCGCACTACCGTCCGAGCAAGCCGACGGCCATCGCGTTCGCCATCGCGCTCGAGCTCTCGATGGAGGAGACGGAGGAGCTGCTCCTCAAAGCGGGCTACGCGCTCTCACCGTCCACGGAGTTCGACATCATCATCCGCTACTTCATCGAGCGGCGGAACTACAACCTTTTCGCAATCAACGAGGCGCTCTTCGCCTTCGATCAGAATCAGCTCGGGGCGTGAATCCGCCCGCAAAAATGTCGCTTCGCAGGCGACCATTTTTGTTTTTTGGCGTGGTATAATCATGCCGTAAACAAAAAAACCACTCGAAACGGAGGATTATCCCATGAAAAAAGGACTGACGGAACTGGTATTCATTCTCGACCGGAGCGGATCGATGAGTCCCCTCACGGACGACACGATCGGCGGCTTCAATTCCATGATCGAGAAGCAGAAGACGGAGGAGGGCGCGTGCCTCGTCTCGACGATCCTCTTCGCAAACGACAGCGAGGTGATCCATGACCGCCTCCCGCTCGCCGAGGTGCCCGCCATGACGCGGCGCGAATACTGCGCAGCCGGCTGCACCGCCCTCTATGACGCGCTCGGCGGCGCAATCCGGCACATCGCGGCGATCCACCGCTACGCGCGGGAGGAGGACGTCCCGGAGCGCACCCTCTTCGTCATCACGACGGACGGCATGGAAAACGCCAGCCGGAAGTACGGCGGCCGCGAAGTGCGCAAGATGGTCGAGGACGCGAAGAAAAAGGACGGCTGGGAATTTCTCTTCCTCGCCGCGAACATCGACGCCGCGGAATGTGCCGAGAGCATCGGGATCGCGCGGGAGGCCTCGATGAACTACACGGCGGACAAGGCGGACACCGCGATTCTCTACCGCCGGATCTCCCGGGCCGTCGGCGCAATGCGGGGCGGCGCGCCGATGGAGGCCTGCATCGCCGAGATGAAGTCGGAGGACTGATTCACCCCCGCCCCTTGATTTTTCGTCTGCGCCGTGCTACAATAGGATCGAACATCGGACACGATATCACATAATACGGAGGTACAACGATGAAGCGATCCGAAATCAACCGGTACATCCGGGAAATGCGCGCGGCGCTCGACGAAATCTCCTTCCGCCTGCCGCCCTTTTGCGACATCCATGCGAAAGACTGGCCCGCGCTCGGGCACGAATACGACGAGATCCGCGACCGGATGCTCGGCTGGGACATCACGGACTTCGGCTCCGGCGATTTCCAAAAGACGGGCTTGCAGCTCGTGACGATCCGCAACGGCAATCCCGCCGATCCCGCGAGCAAGACCTACGCCGAGAAGATCATGCTGGTCCGCGAAAACCAGGTGACCCCCCTGCACTTCCACTGGCACAAAATGGAGGACATCATCAACCGCGGCGGGGCCGATCTCGCCGTGCAGGTCTGGATGGCGGACGAGCACGAGGATCTCTCCCACGCGGACGTGCCGGTCACGACCGACGGGATCACGCGCACGGTGCCCGCGGGGACGATTCTGCGCCTGAAGCCGGGCGAATCGATCACGATGCAGCGGTATCTCTATCACAAGTTCTGGGGAGACGGCGGCGACGCGGTGGTCGGCGAGGTGTCGATGGTGAACGATGACACGACGGACAACCGCTTCTACGACAAGCTGCCCCGCTTTGCCGAGATCGAGGAGGACGAGGCGCCGGAGTATCTGTTGTGCAACGAATATCCGAAAGCAGAATGACAAACCAAGCGTAAACAAAGAACCCCCTTCCCTGACCAAGCGTCACGGGAAGGGGCGTTTTTTGTTGTCAGCCGATCCGGTCGAAGTCCCGGCGGAAGAAATCGAGCAGGCGCTTTTTATAGTCCGGCGCGAGATCGTATGCCGCGTGCCCGTACCGCGTGTACCGGTGCTCCGCGAAATCCGCCCGTCCGCCGAGGGCCTGTGCGATCTCCGCCCTCGCATCGGGACCGAGCACCCGGTCGTCCGATGCCGAGAGGAGCAGGACCGGACAGCGGATCTCTCCGAGCCGATCCGCGATCGAGAAATCCGTTGTCCCGGCGGCGAGGATGCAGAACCGCGCGAGCTCTTCCGGCGTCACCGCCTCCGCGGAGGAGAGCAGAATCTCCCGCGCGCCTTGATAGACCACGGGCGGATAGAGTGCCTCCCCGAACCGCAGATACAGCGCAGCGGCGTCGCCCGCCTGTGCCAGCGCGATCCACTCGCCGATCATCTCTCCCCGCGCGCCCCGCATGTCCGCCGCCGTCGATCCGAGGGCGAGCCGCCGCACCAGATCGGGACAGTTTACGGCGATCTCCATGGCGATCATGCCGCCCTGCGACGCGCCGAAGAGATCGGCTTCCCGGATCCCGACCGTCCGCATCGCCTCCGCCGTGTCGCGCGCCATGTCCGCGATCGGATAGACCGGCGGCAGCTCTCGCCGGCGGTCGAAGACGAAGACGGTATAGTCCTCCGTCATCGACCGGTAAGCCGCGGCGACCGCATCCGCCGACAGGGTCACGCTCTGTACGCTCAGCCCCGGCAGGATCGCGAGCGTCCGCGGACCGTCCCCGAAGCGGAAGAAATCCATGGAAAAGCCTTCGCACCGGATCGTCTCGATGGAAACACCCATGCCGTCCCCTCTCTTTCTTCACATTCTTCCCACGTTCATCAGTTCGACAGCTTGTCGACGACCTTATTCAGCGTCTTGTTGATGATCTTCTCCTGCGCCGCGATCTCGGAGGCGAGGTTGCGGTTGTTTTCGGCGAACATGTTCTTGAACAAACCGTCGCGCAGCTCGTTGCACCACCACGTATCGCCGAGGTCATAGCGTCTGGTCTCGAAGATCAAATCCAGCATCTCCGCGGACTCGGAGTCCCGGGACGTGCGCCGCTTCAGGGCGACCTCGTAGTATTCCGGGATGAGGTTGTTGTAGCCGTAGGAGGACATCGCCTCGAGGAGTGCGCCCGCGTATTCCGGATGCTTGTTGGTGACCGGGATCATGCCGATCCGCGCGCCGGCCTCCACGCGGCTGTAATACTCCGCCTGCTGGTCGTCGAAGAGCGGGTACGGGATGATGCCGAAGTCGACCTCCACGTCGCGCAGCTCGTTCAGGCGGTAGAAGATCTCGTCGATGAAGAGCGCCCGGCTCTCGCTGAACATCTTCGCGGTCTCCGGCCAGTGGTCGATGTTCTTCTGGTCCGAGCACCACACGCCGTCGTCCCACATGATGGCGTACACCTTATCGAAGATGGTGAAGAAGCGGTCGTTCCCGCTGATATTCAGATACGGCAGATCCTTCGCGTCCTTCGCGATGCTGAGCTCCCCGGCGGAGATCCAGAAGTTCGGCAGCACCTGCTTCGGCTCGCTCATGAAGCCCCACGAGTCCGACGCGCGCGTCATGGTCCCGTCGCCGTCCAGATCGGAGATCACACTGCGCGCCATCGAGGAAAACTTGTCGATGTTCCACGCCCCGTTCCGCACGAGCGCGTAGGGATCGTCCAGGTTGTACGCCGCGATCATGTCCTTGTTGAAGACGATGCTGTGCGTGAAATCGTAGTAGGAGAGGTCGTAGGCGCCGAAGGCAAAATACGGCGTGCCGTTGACCGTCATGCATTTGAGGATGCTCTGATCCCAGTACACGCGGCTGAGATCGATGTATTCCACATCGGTGTAGGGCGTGACGGCATCCCCGAGGATGTATCCCGGTGCGTACAGATCGAGCGAATAGCAGACGTCGAAGCTGTCGTCCCCGGCTTTCACGAGGCGCGTGATGTAGGCGGTGCTCCAGATATCCCCCGTAAAGGTCTGGGAGAGCGTCGTTCCGAAGCGGTTCTCCATCTCGAGCTTCATGGCGTTCTGCGCGTCGTTGACCCGCTCGCCCTTGATGTCATCCGTGATGATGTCGCGCGTCAGCCAGCTCACGTCCGGCAGCAGAAAATTCATTTCCTTCTCGAAGGTCATCTCCGGGACGTGGTCCGCGGTGTCGACGGGCGGATCGGTCTCCGCAGCTTCGGACACGGTTTCCGCTGCGGTTCCCGGATCGGAAGACGGATTTTCCGCGTCCGGCTTGTTCTCCGAGCAGGCGCAGAGCAGCACGGAGCACAGGATCAACAGGACCAGAATACTCTTTTTCATGACAATACTCCTTTTCTGTTTATAGGTATGAATCGTCGAGGGGGATTTACGCGCCGGGCAGCTTCGAGAGCCAGCCGCCGGCTTCGCGGACAATGGATTCGCGCAGGGCGAGGTAGCCTTCGGGATAGACGTCCGCCCGGATGATGTTTTCCTTCCAGATATTGTCGCTCACGGTGTCGTCCCAGATATCGAGATCGGTACGTCCGCCGTCGCCCCGTCCTCCCGCCGCGCCGTTCGTATGGCTGTTGTCGGTCGCGCCGCTCGCGAAGAACAGGTTCTGATAGATGAAGCTGAAGCCGTCGCAGTCGTCGATGTGGATCGCGCGCACGGCCCAGTCGTCGGTGAACGCGCGGGCGCCGCAGTTGTGCTGCCAGACCTTGTCCCGCCCCGAGCACCAGCAGTAGAGCGCACCGCCGTCCCGGAGGGTCTGCATGTAGTCGTCGCAGATGTTGTACTGGATCACGCTCTCGCCGGAATTCTGATACGGGATGGCGTCGAGGTAGTCCGCGACCGGGCCGATCTCGTCCCAGCGGGCGTTGTACATCGTGCGGCTCTCGCCGAAGGTGTTGCAGGTATCGACGGAGGCCGGGCCGTTCTGCATCTGATGCCACGCCATGCCGATGATGGACACGGCGGCGTAGGGCAGGTCGTGGAAGTAGTTGTATTCGACGGTGTTGTGGTTCGAGGCGAAGAACTGAACGGCGCAGGAGTGCATGTAGTCCAGCCCAATGTGGTGGATGTGGTTCCGCGCAATGGTGTTGTGATGGTTGAGGTCGGTCGTACCGGGGCCGTAGCCCGTGAGGTAGACGCCGCCCGAGGACGCGTACCCGATCTCGCAGCCTGTGACCGCGCAGTTCTGCGCCCAGTGGTCGAGGACGATGCCCTGCCCGCCGGAATAGCCGAGGACGCATCCCTCGACGGAGCAACGATCCGCGCCCTGGAAGTAAAGCATCCCGTCGGGGCTCTCGCCGTTGCGCGTCAGCCACTTGGGATCGAGTTCGGTCTCGGGGATCCGGTCGGTGTAGAGGAAGGTGAGATCCCGCAGGGTCACATCATGCACCTGCCGGGCCCATCCGTCCTCCTCTTCATCGCCCTGGAAGCGCACCAGCTCCCGCAGCTTCGGCGCGAACAGGCACACGGCATTCGGATCCTGACCGCCGGCGGGCCACCAGTACACCCGTCCGCGTACGGAATCGACGCACCATTCGCCCGCGGTGAGATATTTCGGCGTGTTCATCAGGTTGTACTGCCCGCCCATGCTCCGGAAATCGGGATAGAAGACGGTCAGGCGGGAGCGGATATACGCGGCATTCTTCCCGGGATCGATCCCGGCGAGCACAGCGTTGACGTTCCACCAGATCGCCGTGATGAGCCGCACCTCCGCATCCTCCCAGCCTTCGAGGCCGTCGAGCACGCCTTCGCCGAACCGCGCATAAAGCCCTTCGGGACCGTAGTCCTCCCGTCCGGCCATCGCGCGCGGCCAGTCCTTTTCCCACGCGTCGGATTCCGTCATGCGGGATCCCGGCAGACGCACGCCGTCGGCGTAAAGGGTGTGGAAGCGCCATCCGGCGGGGATCTCAGCGACATAGACGTTCGCCTTTGCCTCCTGTGACATGCCGTAGATCTCCCCGGCGCGTTCCGGAGCCGTCAGCCGCCGCCATCCGGTGATCCTCTCTTTCGAGACAAACCGGACCTCTTCACCCGGCCATGCCGCGTACACGATCGGCTTCTCCGGCTCTCCGGAATCGGCGGGCGTCAGCGTAAAGGTCTCGGTGAGGCCGTATTCGCCCCCGCGGAACCAGACCGTGATCCCGCCGTCGGGGAGGGCGGGCAGATCCCGGATCGCGTCGCGCGCCTTCTCCGGCGTCCGGAAGGGCCTTTCGGCGGAGCCGTCGCCGGTCCTGTCGCAGCCGTTCGGGGAGACGAAAAACGAGGTCGGGCGGTTTGATGCAGAGCTCGTCATGGTGACAGTACCTCCCGCAGTATGATCTGTTTTTATCGTGGTTCTGTATGGCTGGTAGAAAAGCCGCTCACGCCGGAAGCCTCCGCGTGATCTTCGCCGCGCTGTGAGGCGGAAGCGTGACGGCGATCTCGTCCCCGTCCCGCTTTACGGGCAGAGAGGCGGCGGTAAAGTACGAATACGGCGTGACCGCTTCCGACGAGAGAAGCGTCGCCTCCGCCGTCTCTCCCGGGACGGTGAGCCGGAATTCCCGCGCCGCGTCATAGACTTCGTTGATCAGCGTCACGGTCAGGATGCCGTCCTTCACGGTGGCAAGGACCGATCCGTCTTCGTTTTCTCCCTCCGCCGACAGCGCGCACAGGGAGCCGCCGCAGTGGTCCTTCATGAGCGAGAAGATCTGCCCGTTCGCCGTGAGCCGCGCCGCATCGGGTTCCACGAGGATCGCGCCTTCCCCGATCGGCTGGAAGTAGCAGCAGAACGGCATGTCGAGCGCGGCGGATTCCGAGAGGAGCATGTGTAGCATCTTCGCCGTGAAGATGCCCTCCCCGACGCAGGACGGACGGTACCACGCGTACCAGAAGTTCCACTCGTCGAAGGAGATGTGCAGCCGTTCGCCCGCGCCCGTGCGGTTCAAGCCGGCCCGCATGTTCCGCGCATGGCGCAGCGCGCCGTCGGATGCGGCCGTGATCGCGCGGTAGGTTGCGGCGATCTTCTCCGGCGTCGTGTAATCCATCGCCGCGCCGGCATAGTAGTGCAGGGAGATGTACCGGACCGGATCCGTCAGCCTGGCCGCCGATTTCTCCGCCCACGCGTCGTTCGGATAGGGGCCGGAGGAGAAGAGCTCGAGATCCGGCGTGACGGCGCACATGGCGTCGATGTGGCGCTCGGCAAGCGCGGCGTAATCCTCCGGCGACATCGGGCCCTCCATGTGGCCGTAGCCCATTTCGTTGCCGAGGGACCAGAAGCGGACGTTATACGGCTCGGGGGATCCGTTTTCCGCGCGCTGTCTGCCGTATTCCGTGTCCGCCGACCCGTTGCAGTATTCGACCCAGTCCGCGCTG
>JAFZPN010000086.1 GCA_017550315.1 Clostridia bacterium | reverse complement strand
GATCGCGGGCCAGGCGAAGCCCGAGCAGGCCGACCGCTGGCTCCACGCCGAATGGGACAACGACGAGTATCCGAGCGGCGGGAAGCCCCTCTACGAGGTCGGTCTCCAGATCTACGCGGAGAACGACATCCGCCTGCTCTCGAACGTCACGACCGCGCTGGCCGACATGAAGGTCACGCTCATCGGCATCAATACGAAGAAGCGCACGGAGAGCGACATCATCATCCAGCTCACCGTGGGCTGCAAGAACATCGACCATTACAATTCCATCCTCTCCCGTCTGCGTTCGATCCCGCACGTCGAGAACATCGAGAGAGGGATTTCCTAAGGAGTACCCCATGCTTGCACTGCTCCAGCGCATCTCGGAAGGCCGCGTGACTGCGGAGGGCGAGCTGCTCGCCGAATGCCCGGGACCCGGGCTCCTGATCCTGCTCGGCGTCACGACCGAGGACACCGAAGAGGACGCCGCGCTCCTCGCCGAAAAGATCGTCAAGCTGCGCATCTTCTCCGACGAGGAGGGAAAAATGAACCGCTCCGTGACCGACGTCGGCGGCGGGGTGATCGTCGTCTCGCAGTTTACGCTCTGTGCCGCCTACCGCAAGGGCAACCGTCCGGATTATCTCGCGGCGGCGCGTCCGGAGCAGGCGATCCCGCTGTACGAGTATTTCACCGCCCGCATCCGGGAACACGTGGAGAACGTCTCGACCGGACGCTTCGGCGCGGATATGCAGGTCGCGATCGTCAACGATGGCCCCGTCACCATGCAGCTCGACTCGAACGTCCTGAAACAGCCGAAAAAGGGGACGCCCGCATGATCCTCGAAATTCACGGCAAGCTGAAGCCGTATTATGTCCAGACCCTCGCGATGGTCTTCTTTCCCGGCGTGAAATTTCCGGAAGGGGAGGAGCCTTCGCCGCAGATCCCGGAGGGGACGGTCACTCTCGATGAGGATGCGCGCGAAGTCCGCGCCTCCGTCACCCTGCGATACGGCGATCGCGAGACCTCCGGATCTGCCGCCGTCGCCTGGGACAGTGCGCACGGAGACCGCGACCGCATCCGGAAGATGGCGGCCGGTGAGGCCTTCATGCTGGCGGGGGAAGAGATGACCGGGATCCGTCCGCCGTGGGGGATGCTCACGGGCGTGCGTCCCGCGAAGGTCGCGTCGGAGCTGCTCGCGTCGGGCCTGATGCCGGATGAAGCCGCGGACGCCATCGCGCGGGAATACGGCGCGTCAGCATCGAAGGCGAGGCTCGCGGTGGACGTCTCCCTCGCGGAGGGACGCATCATCACACCCGAGAGCCGCCGGGCCTGCTCGGTTTATGTCGGGATCCCGTTCTGTCCGACCCGGTGCGCATACTGTTCCTTCGTTTCCTACGCCTCCCCCGGCCTCTTGAAGCTGATTCCGGAGTACCTTGACGCCCTTGCCGCGGATATCGACGGCGTTTTTTCCGTCATCCAGGAGACGGGCCTGCGCCTCGCGTCGGTGTATATCGGCGGAGGCACGCCCACGATCCTTACCGCCGATCAGCTGCGCCGTCTGCTCGCAAAGATCCGGGAGCATGCCGGGGATCTCGAGGAATTCACCCTCGAAGCCGGACGCCCGGACACCATCACGAAGGAAAAACTCGCCGCGGCGGTCGAATTCGGCGTCACGCGCGTGAGCGTCAATACCCAAACTCTGAACGGCGAAGTGCTCGCAAAGATCGGACGGGCGCATACCCCGGAAATGTTCCGCGAAGCCTATGCCGTCGCCCGGGAAAGCGGCGTGCGGGACGTCAACGTCGACCTCATCGCCGGACTGCCCTTCGACACGGCGGAATCCTTCCGGCAGACCGTGGACGGCGTCGTCGCGCTCGATCCGGAGAACATCACGGTACACACGTTCAGCGTCAAGAAATCCTCGGAATTCAAGGCCGAGGGACGCTTCGATCCTGCGTCCGCCGTCGCTGCCGAGAGCGTGGACTATTCCGAATCCGCCCTGCGCGCCGCCGGGTATCTGCCGTACTATATGTACCGCCAGAAGAACACCGTCGGGAATCTCGAAAACGTCGGGTACGCGAAGCCCGGACACGAAGGGCTCTACAACATCTACATGATGGAGGAAGTCCACTCCATCTTCGCCTCCGGTGCGTCCGCGGTCACGAAATTCGTCTCCGTCCCGAAAGAAGACGGCAGCGTGCGGATCGAACGCATCTTTCAGCCGAAATACCCGTATGAATATCTCCGGGACTACCGCGAAGACGGCGGTGAGAGAAAACGCCGCGCCCTCCGGGAAGCCGCCGCTGCATTTTTTGCTTATGACCCTCAGAAGGAGGAACCATGAGAACGATTGAGATTGATATCCACAGCAGAGAGGAAGCCGAGGCCTATATCCTCGCATGCGAGAAGCGTTTTTCCGACAACATCGACGAAGCCCTCGAAGGGATCTTCACGGGCGGCGAGGTCAAGACCATCGCGCTCGCCGGTCCGACCTGCTCCGGCAAGACTACCACGGCGGAGAAAATCACCCGTCGCATTCAGAGAGCGGGGAAGCAGGCGGTCGTCCTCTCGATCGACGACTTTTTCCTTTCGCGCGGAGAACGCAACGTCGTGGACGGGGAAGCGCCCGACTACGATTCCGTCGCCGCGCTCGACCTCGAATACCTCGAAACCTTTATGACGCGGCTGAACGCGGGTCTGCCCGTCCTCGTGCCGCACTACGATTTTTCCTCGACCGGACGCGTCGGATATCACGAATATATCCCGCGCGAGGAGGATATATATCTCTTCGAGGGGATCCAGGCGGTCTACCCCGAGGTGACGCGCCTCTTCGGGAAGGGATACCGCAGCATCTTCATCAACGTCAATGAAGACTGCGTCTACGACGGCGTGATCCTCGAAAAGGAAGAAATCCGTCTCCTCCGCCGCACCGTGCGCGACCGTCTTTTCCGCGGCGCGACGCCGGAGTTTACCCTGCATCTCTGGGAAACCGTCCGCGCGAACGAGGAAAAGAGCATTTTCCCGAACGCAAAGGACTGTGATCTCCACCTTGAATCCTTCCTCGAATACGAGCCGTTCCTCCTTGCGAAATACGGGGTGGATATGCTCGATTCGGTCCCGAAGGACAGCCGCTACCGTCCTGCCGCCGATGAGGTGCTCGTCGAGCTGCGGGAGTTCCACTGCCCCTATTTTGAAGAATCGATGGTCCCGAAGAATTCCCTCTTCCGGGAGTTCATCGGCGGAAAGGAATAACCGTCAGATCCGGGAGGAACGATGCGCCAGGATGCCCCGGACGTGAAAAAACGGAGCATGGCTTCCGGCGTCGCGGTCCTCACGGTCTCGAACCTTCTCGTCAAGGCGGCGGGACTTCTCTACAAGATCCCGATGAACCGCGCGGTCGGCGATGCGGGGATGGGATACTGCGGTGCCGCCGCATCGCTCTTCGCCCTCTTCTATATGATTGCGACCGCGGGTCTTCCCGTCGCGCTGTCCGTGATGATCGCGGAGGCGCGGGGCGTGGGAAACGTGCGCGGGGCAAAGCAGATCGAGCGGCGGGCAGCCCTCCTGTTCCTCCTCTTCGGCGGCGTGTTTTCCGCCCTGATGTTCTTCGGCGCGGGACCGCTCGCCGCCTTTCTCCGCTCGGAAAACGCCGAGGCCGCCATCCGTGTCACCGCGCCGGCCGTCCTTTTCGTCTCCGTCTCGAGCGCAGTCCGCGGCGCGTTTCAGGGCTGCGGGAACATGACGCCGACTGCCGTTTCCCAGCTCCTCGAAGCCGCGGGAAAGCTCTTCTTCGGCGTCGGCGGCGCGCTCTGGGCGATCCGGATCGGATGCTCCACACCCGAAGTCGCGGCGGCAGCGGCAGCGGGGGTGACCGTCGGCTCGCTCTTCGGGATGCTCTACCTCCTCGCCGTGCGCCTGATCCGCGGCGACCGGGATCTCTTGCGCGGAGATCTGTATCTCCGGAACGCGGACATTCCCCTCCGCGCCTCCATGCGGCGGCTTGTCTCCATCGCTTTTCCCGTCACACTTTCCGCGGCGGTCATGAGTCTCTCGTCGATGATCGACACCGTTTCGATCCAGCGGATGCTCCGCGCGTCCGGGACGGGAGCGGAAGAGGCTGCCGCGCTTTTCGGCAATTACACCTCCCTCGCCGTCCCGATGTTCAACCTGCCGCCTGTTTTCCTCTATCCGGTTGCTGCCGCGCTCACGCCCTCCCTTGCCGCCGATCTCGCGGAAGGAAACCGGAATCGGGCGCGCAGGCGGATCCGGCAGTCGCTCAGGTACGCGGCCGCAGTCGGGATCCCGGCGGCGATCGGGCTTGCCGTTCTCGCGGAGCCGATCCTCTCCCTCCTCTACCGGACGGATTCCGCACACATGGCTGCGCCGCTTCTCGTGCTTCTCGCGCCGTCCTCGTTCCTGCTCTGCGTCCTTGCGGTCACGAACGCCTGCCTCCACGCGACGGGGGATCAGCGGAAGCCCGTGTTCTCGATGGCCGTCGGCGCGTGCGTCAAGGCCGTCAGCGAGGTGTTCCTCCTCGGACACATCGGCATCCGGGGTGCACCGCTCTCGACCTTCCTCTGTTACCTCACCGTCACGGCGATGAACCTCGCGTTCCTCCTACGCCGGGCAGGATGCGGAGCGATCCGGGTACGCGATTTTGTCCATCCGCTCGGATGTGCCGTCCTCTGCGGCTGCACGGCGGGAGCGGTTTACCGGATGGCGGAGGGGCCTGCGGGCAGTCATGCTTCCTGTGTCCTCGCCATCGGATGCGCCGTCCTCGTTTATGCGGCCTCCATGCTTCTCTCGGGCGGGATCAGGAGGGAGGAGATCGCATCGCTCGCGGGACGGGGGAAAACACAAGGACTCACAAGAAAGGAACCGATATGACCGTCAGGGAACTGAAAGAAAAGCTGCTCACGGAGGAGCGGCATGATCTCGATTCGCTCGCCGCGCTGCTCAAAATCCTCCGCTCGGACGAGGGATGTCCGTGGGACCGCGAGCAGGATCATCACTCCATTCGCTCGGAGTTCATCGAGGAGACCTACGAGGTCATCGAGGCGATCGACACGGAGAATACGGATCTTCTCCGGGAAGAACTCGGCGACGTCCTCTTCGAGGTGTTCTTCCACGTTCAGCTGGAGGAGGAAAAAGGAACCTTCACGATGGACGACGTCGTCCGGGGCGTGGTCGACAAGATGATCTACCGCCACCCGCACGTCTTCGGCGACATCACCGTCTCCGGGACCGGCGAAGTGCTCGACAACTGGGAGACACTCAAAACGAAGGAGAAATCTCGCCTGACGCTCCGCGAACAGCTCGAAGCGGTCCCGAAGCAGTACCCGGCTCTTTTGCGCGCGAAGAAAATCGCGAAGAAAGCGGCAAAGGGCGGCGTAGATTTCGGAGACGAAGCGGCGCAGACGGCGGATATCGAAGCGCTCGCGAAGCAGATCGCCGCGGCGGAAGGCGATGCGCGGGGGAAGCTCCTCACCGAGCTGATCTGGCGCGCCGTGATCCTCGCGGAACCGGACGCCGATCCCGAAAAGGACCTCGGAGACCGCCTGAACGCCTTTGTCGCGCAGTTCTGACGGAAAGAAGGACAAAAGAAAGGACGAAACATGAGACTCGATAAATTTTTGAAGGTGTCGCGCATCATCAAGCGCCGCACCGTGGCTAACGAGGCCTGCGACAGCGAGCATGTCGAAGTCAACGGCCGCCGCGCGAAGGCGTCCTACGACGTCAAGGAAGGCGATATCATCGCGGTGACCTACGGCGACCGGACGCTGAGATTCCGCGTCCTGGACGTGAAGGAGCACGCCGGAAAGGCCGATGCCGCGTCACTCTACGAAGTGATCGAATAACGCGCTTCCCCTGAGGACTGTACGGAGCCGTACGGTCCTTTTTTGTTGTCCGTCCACCGCGGGAAATCCGCCGCCCCTTCGTTCTACCCGAAAGAACCGGCGCATACAATCGAACAAAACAAGGGCAGCGGAGGCCATGATGGATCAGGATGTCATTCTCTATTCCCGCAAGCGCATGGAGCTCTCGGGCGTCGAGGAGGTCGAGAGCTTCACCGACGCCGAAATCGTCCTCCTGACGTCTCTCGGACGGGTCGTCGTCGAGGGATCGTCGCTGAAGATCGAAAGCTTCTCCACCGAACGCGGCGCGCTCGTCATTCTCGGCGAATTCGACGGTTTTTCCTATGAAAACCCGGCAGACGACGGCAGGCGGCACGGCTTTTTCGGGCGGATCTTTCATTAAATGCAGTATCTCGAAACTTTTTTTGAAAAACAGGCGCAAATTGTCGCAACTTCTTTCATTTTGGGCTTGATTTTTGGCGCAAGTTACGATATAATTAGGATTAACCACATCCTGTGCTCGCTGGTGTCGTACCGCGGCGGAAAAAGGCGGATGAGGCGGGGCATCGCTCCGTTTCTGCTCGTCTTTTTTGCCGATCTCTGCTGGATGCTCCTCGTCGGCGCGGTCTTCTCCGTCTGGGTTTACCGCGTGAACGACGGCGCGTTCCGGTGGTTCATCGCCTTCTCCGCCGTCGCCGGATTTGCCGTCTGGCATGCCACCCTCGGACGGGTCGCGATGCTCTGTGCCGAAGCGATCGCCGCCTTTCTGCGCCGTGTCTTTGCTCTTCTCGTCGTGAGACCGCTCCGCTTCCTCGGACGCATCCTCATCGGGTGCGCGCGGACGCTCTGGCATCTCACGGGCGGGCGGATCCTCGGCGCGATGAAGCGGCAGCACGCGATCCGGAGAACCGAGCGGATGCGCCGGGCGCTGAGACAGGATCTATCCTTCGGGGAAAGGGGAGAGATTTCGTGAAAAACATATTCCGGAATATGTTTGTGCGCATCTGCATGCTCGTGCTGCTTGCGGCGTTCGTCATCATGTTCGTCTCCCTGCACCTGAAGCAGAACGACCTTCTCCTCAAAGCCGAGAGGCTCGATCAGGAGATCAGTCAGATGAATGAGACCATCAACGAACTCGAAGCCGAGATTGCCCGCCCGTTCGACAACGACTATGTCGCGGAAATCGCGCGCGAGAAACTCGGACTCCGGTATCCGCAGGAGATCGTCTTTTACAGCACCGATGATAACTGACCGGCTTTCGGGCCAAATCCGGAGGGCAAGCGGGAGGAACCTCAGGCGAGGATCCCCCCGTCTTTTGATTCTATCAATCAAGGAGCAGCAATCGATATGGACCGTATCAAGGGCAGGGGCCGGATCTGGATCCTCGCCGTCCTCTGCGTTCTGCTGGCTGCAGCCACCATCGTCCTGACGGTGCTCTGTGTCCGCGCGGCGAAGGATTTGCAGGAAGCGCTGCAGACCCGGGACCGCCTCTCGGTCAGCGCGGATACCCTGCGCGGGGAGCTCGACAGCCTGAACGTGGAGCTCGATCGCCTCGAATCCGAGCGCGAGCGCTCCGAGGAAGACCTGTCCGTGAAAACCGCAAAGATCGAATCCCTCGAAGAGCTCATCGACGGTCTGAACAGCGAGCGCGAGAATCTCAACGGCGAAAACGACGAGCTCACGGCGCAGCTCGAGGAGGCCAACCGCGTCGCGGATCTTCTGCGGGAGGATATCGAGTCCCTCAACCGCCGCGTCGAAGCCAAACGGGAGGCAGCCTCCGTCCTCCGCGAACGAAGCCAGAAGCTCACGGAAGCCGTAGAATCCCTCGAAGGGGAGTTGTCCGACGCACAGGACGCCCTCGACGAAAAGAAATCCGAGCTCACCGACGCGAAGAAGAAGCTGATGACGACGCAGACCGAGCTCAAAGTCGCGCAGAGCGAACGTAACGACGCGCAGAATGAGCTCGAAGACGTAAAGAGCGAACTCGACGACACGAAATCGGAACTGGACGATACAAAGACCGAGCTGAAGGATACCAAAGAAGCCCTCGACGCCTCGGAAAAAGCGCGAAAAACCGCCGAGGAAAAACTTGTCCCGGCCGTAATGGAGAAGAAGAGTACGGCATCCGCATCCCAGCCTGCCGCATACAACAACGCGGAAAAGACGCTGCTGAACACGCTTGCGAACGCCCCCGACCGCTGGGACTGGACCGACAACAAGACCAAGCTCGTCGAGGTGAAGGCGACGGTCGCCTATTACACCGCCGCGATCGACGGCTCCGAGGAACTTGCCTACAACGCCGACACGATCCTTTACGCCGCGAGCCTCATCAAAGCGCCGTACATCCTCTCCGTACTGCGGGAGATCGAGAACTTTGAGAAAACCGCCGAGAGGGAAAAAGCGGGAAAGATCGTCTATCGCTCGTGGGAAAAGAAATACGATCTCGACGAAGAATGGGTCTATGATCCCGAAACGATGAAAGCGGACGGCTCCGGCGAGATCATGAACAAGGCGGCGGGCTTCCGCCTGACGTGGCGCGAGCTCTTTGAGTATGCGCTCCTCTACAGCGACAACATCGCGTTCAGCCAGATCTACAACCGCTTCGGCTTCACGTCGTTCAATTCGCTCGTGTGGCAGCTCGGGATCAAGGGCCAGTCCGCCGGATTCATGTACCTCACCGCGCGCGACTGCGGCAAGTTCCTCGGGGAGATCTACCGCTATTTTGAAACCGGATCGGCTTACGCGCTCTGGATGAAGGACCTCATGACGCGCTCGCGCTACGGAGAGATGATCGCGGTCTATTATCCGGCGGGGACCGTCGCGCATAAGTACGGCTGGGATGTCAACGCATTCCACGACATGGCGATCGTCTACGCGGAAAAGCCGTACGTGATCGTCATCATGACCGACTATGAAGACGGCGGCAACGCGGCGTTTGCGTTTTTCGCAACGGTCGTCGATCAGACCAAAGCCGTTTACGCGTCGAAATAGAATATATCCATAATAGAATCGAAAGAGTCACGGCGGCACCGCGGCTCTTTTTCCGTTTTGCCGTGTAATTACAAAAAATCAACAAATCATCCGGATCCTCCCGCCGCGTCAAAACCGCGCTGCCAGCGAAATCCTCCGTTTCCTCGCGCCGTCCGATTCTGTCCCGCAGACGATTCCTTTGTTGGAAGAATTGTTCAAAATGATGAAAACTCAATGAATAAATGTTTCACTTATGTTTCAAGTGCATAAATCCCGTTGACTTTGCCGCCGCGGCATGATATGATGTTCTCGCGCCGGTGAGTGAGACCGACGCCGCAGAAACACCAAAATGCAAAACTACCACAGGAGGCTATCCATGACAAAAAAACAACTTTTCGCAGCCGTGCTCGCATCCCTGACCATCGCGTCCGGCGCGACCGCGGTTTGTGCGAAGAATTATGATGACGTGCCGGAGAACAGCCGCGCGGCGACCGAGATTTCCATGTTATCGGACATCGGCGTCATCCGGGGAACGTCCGAGAACGAATACTCGCCCGACGTGCCCGTGACGCGCGAACAGATGGCGACGCTCCTCTTCCGTCTGATGCTCGGACGGGACGACGCGGGCCGAGAAAACACCACCGCGTTCCGTGATCTCTATGATCCCTATTACAACGGCGCGATCTCGTGGGCCAACGCGGCGGGATACATCCGCGGCACATCCGAGACGAGCTTCAACCCGAAGGGCGGCATTACCAAACAGGATGCCATGACGATGATCGTCCGCGCGCTCGGTCAGGAGAGCGACACCATGAACGCGGGTTATCCGTGGTCCTACATCAACCAGGCCGTGCGCCTCGGACTCGACAAGAACCTCGAGGACGTCCCCTACACCGCGACCCTCACGCGCGGCGAAACGGCAATGATCCTCTATAACGCGCTCACCGCCGAGCTCCTCATCCCGAAGACGGCTCCGAACGGCGCGCGGATCGAGGAATCGACCTCCATCATCGAAGAGGTCTTCGGCTATGAGATGACCGACGCGGTCCTCGTGGCCACCAATCGCTACGCCATCGATGGCGCGCCTGTCGTGAAAAACGGTTTCGTCAGCTTCATCGGGGCGGACGGCAAAGCGATGACCGTCGACGGCCGGCAGATCGCGGGCGACGCGGACGAACACCTCGGCGAGACCTTCCGCCTAATCGTGAAGACGGACGGCGGCGTGCGCGCGGTCCTCTCCGCAGTCCCGATGAGTGTGCGCGAGGACTTTGACGGCGCGGCGATCGACAAGAAAACCGTGAAGATCGG
>JAFZPN010000085.1 GCA_017550315.1 Clostridia bacterium | reverse complement strand
CGGGAGCCAGAGGTTGAGGTCGAGATACTGCTTTTTCTCGAGCTCGGAGAGCCCCTTCGTTTTGGCGTAGATCGGCGCGGTGACGTCGCGGACGGACGGTCCCTTTTTGTATTTCTCGTTCAGGATCGAGACCGCCTCGTCCTCCGGGAAGACCAGCGCCTGCCCGATGAAGTAGTCCTCCGGGACGCCCGAGCCCTTGATGAGGAAGTCGTGGCCCTTGAAGTAGGGCAGACGGGACGAGAGGGAAGCGGCGCCGCGGCGGAGGAATCCGGGGATGCGCTTGTACCGGCGCATCATCGGGGTCTCGTCGTACCATTCGTAGCCCGCGTAGATCTCATCCGCGCCCTCGCCCGAGAGAACGACCGTCACGTGCTGACGCGCGAGCTGGGCGAGGAAGTAGAGCGGCACGGAGGAGGGGTTCGACTGCGGCTCGTCCATGTGGTACTGGATCGTCGGGAACGCGTCGAAGCATTCGTCCGCCGTGATGTGCTTGAGGTAATTGTCCACGCCGAGACGCTCGGAGAGCTCCTTTGCCTCGCTCGTCTCGTCGAATTTTTCGAAGTTGAAGCCCACGGAGAAGGTGTCGTTCGGCATGAGGACCGCCGTGATGTAGGAGGAGTCCACACCGCCCGAGAGGAACGAACCGACCTTCACGTCGCTGATGCGGTGCGCCGTCACGGATTCGTGCACGCGCGCGTCGATCTGCTCCGCCGCCTCCTCGTAGGAGAGGGAGGTCTTTTTCGTGAAATCGATGTCCCAGAAGCGTTTCTTCTCCATCTTCCCGTCGCGGTAAGTGAAGGTGTGCGCCGGAGGAAGCTTGTACACGCCCTTGAAGAAGGTCTCCTCGAGGGAGGAATACTGGAAGGTGAGATAGGGCCTCAGGGCGTTTTCGTTGACCTGCGGCACGAATTCCGGATGCTCGAGGAAGGACTTGATCTCGGAACCGAAGATCATGTGGCCCGACGGCGTGAAGGTGTAGTAGAAGGGCTTGATGCCGAAGGGGTCGCGCGCGCCGTAGAGGGTGCGGGTCTTCGCGTCCCAGATGACGAAGGCGAACATGCCGCGCAGCTTCTCCGTGACGCCCTCGCCCCACTCCTCGTAGCCGTGGAGGATGGTCTCGGTGTCGCACCGGGTCTTGAAGACGTAGCCCTTCGCAATGAGCTCATCGCGGAGATCCATGAAGTTGTAGATCTCGCCGTTGAAGACGATCGCGACCGTGCCGTCGTCGCTGTACATCGGCTGGGAACCGCCCGCGAGGTCGATGATCGAGAGGCGGCGGAACCCGAGGGCGATGGCGTCGCCGTCATTCTCTCCCGCGAGGAAGTAGCCGTCGGAGTCGGGACCGCGGTGGATGATGCGGTCCGCCATCTTATGAAGGACGGCCTCCCGCTGATCGATGATTCCGGTAAAACCTGCAAAACCGCACATAATTGAACTTGAACACCTTTCGAAGAGGGAAGTCGAAAATACACTACCTGATATTATAACACAAGGCGGCGCGTAAATAAAGCCCGATTGGCAAATTTTTTCCCGTTTCGGTCAAAAATCGCGAAAAAAGCCCGGGAGACGAAAATCTCCCGGGTCGGATAGAGTACAGGGTTATGCTTTGACGACGAACATGGCGGGTTTCTCCAGGCGGTCCGGAGTCCGAAGCCACCCCGTCTCGAAGAGGGTGCGGCAGATCTTCTCCATCCCGGTGAAGCGCGTGACGATGCCGCCGACGATTTCCGCGGTCTTTTTAATGTGCGGGGGAGCCATATCCCCGCAGACGGCGGCTCCCGTTTCCACGGCTTTGCGGAACAGGGCCGTAAAGCAGTCGATCTCTTCTTTCAGAAGACTTTCGAGGTTATCGAATTCTTCCCGTTCGTAGACCATGAAGTTTGGCAGACCGCCCACGGTGTATCCTTTGGCTTCCAGATGCGTCTGCCAGTCTTCACCGAGACAGGAAAAGCCTCCGCAGGCTGCGGCAACGATGGGATCGAGCATGATGTCGGAAAAGTCCTGCGCTTCGGAGACCGCCGCGTAATTGATCGCCGTGATCCATCCGCGGCTGTCACGCGACATGTATCCGTCATAGATCCCCTGGATCTGATCCGGGGCTTTGATCCCGTCTTCCGCGCTCCTCGCCCAGATGACGCCCCTTCCGCCTCCGCCGTTGACAAGCGCATACGGGCCGTCTTCCGGCAGTTCTTCCCCGCAGACAGCGTTCAGCGCGCCGTGGGAGGCGAGGGTGACCTTCTGCCAGCGGAGCAGGTTTTCATTCGCAAAGCGGATTCCGTAACGTTCTTCAAAACCGCCGGACAGCGCGGAAACCGCTCCGCCGCCTCTTTCACCGGTTCCCGGAGGCGATCCGTAATGGCTTCCTCGCATTCCTCGGTGAAGATCGGGATGTTCGTGATGAATTTGTCTTTTTTTCGGATCAGATACTGTTTTTCTTCGAGCAGCCGGATCTCGTCCTCCAGATAGGGCAGGGCTACTCCGAGTTCCAGACTGATTTCCTGCGCCGTGACAGGTGCGTAGTAAGCGGTGAGCAGAATATTGCCCTTGATCTTCCGCTGCCGGAATGCCCGGTACATGCCGTCCTCGCCGCCTTTTGTGCCCCAGAAATCGATTTCGAATGCGTGCGGCCGGTAGCTTTTTTCTCCAAGAATTCGTTCCATATTCATACCCTCCCGTATGGTTTTTCTTGCGCGGAACAGGCAGTATTTCACCGTTTCCGTACTCGTATCGAGGATGGAAGCGATGTCGGAACAGGATTTTCTTTCGAGATAATAGAGAACCGTTGCCCTGCGTGTCCGCTCGGAGAGCAGGCTCAGTTCCCGCCGGAGGAGACCGAGCTCTTCCTGCCTCACCAGAGCGTCCTCCGGTGTGACGGGATCGGCGGCGATCTCCTCCGCGTATTCGGTATTCCGGTCGCGTTCTCTGCTTTTTTCCCGAAGAAATTCATAATAGGCGTGCTCCGCCGTCTTCCACAGAAAACCGAAAAACCGTTCGTCCGCTTCCAGCCGGTCCGCCGATTGCAGGAGCCGGAGGAGGATGTCGCTCGTGAGCTCCTCCGCTTCCCGTACATTGCCGAGCCGGGTGAGCGCGTAACCGAAAATCGGCTTCATATTTTCGACAAGGAGCCGGTTCAGCTGTTCCCGTTCCATACAAATCCTTTCCGCTTGGTATCGTGTGTCGAAGGCCTTCACGCATACAGTCGGGAAAACCGCGGATCGGTTAGGGAGAAATTTGCGTTATTTTGAAATTCTTTGCAGTTTGCCCGTCCTCACACCAACATTCGATGCACATACACCCGCGACGGCTCCTCCTCCCCGTCGCACGTGACCGGACAGAGGTATTCCCAGCCGTACCGCTCG
>JAFZPN010000084.1 GCA_017550315.1 Clostridia bacterium | reverse complement strand
GTGCCCTCTTCTGCGAGGCATCCCTCCTGCACTTCAAGGACGACGATTTCCGTGAAATGGAAGACGATTACGGCGTGCTCCCGATGCCGAAGTTCGACGCGGCGCAGAGCCAGTACATGAGCTTCGTCAACGGCGCGGCGTGCATGGTCGCGGTCCCCGCATCCGTGGAGAATCCGGAACGCACGGGCATCCTGCTCGAAGGGATCGCGTCGGAATCCTGGCGCAACGTGCGCGAAGCGCTCTTTGAGATCACTGCCAAGTCGAAATCCTCCCGTGACGCCGATTCCACCAGGATGATGGATCTGGTCATGGAGAACCGCGTCTTCGACCTCGGCTACTCCCACATGTACGACCAGGTCTACGTCCACTTTGTCCGCGATCTTCTCGCGTCCGGTTCCACCGAAGTCGCCTCGACGCTGCAGAGAAACCAGAAGGTCATCGACAAGGCTCTCGAGCGCATCATCAATGCTTACGAAAAGAACGGTTGATAATATCCTCCAAAACGAAAACCGGCATTTCCGCGATGCCGGTTTTTTGTATGCCCTTTGATTCAAAGATGATCTTCGTACCGCTCCGCCGTGATGATCCCGTCCTTCACATGAAGGCGGCAGATCCGTGCTGTCCTTCGTTCGACGTACCCGGCGTCATTCTCCGGGCGAAGATCGCGTCCGTGATAGATCGCCCAGTATGCGCCCTTCCATTTCAGGACCGAGTGATGCCCGACGCCTTCCTCAAAGTCGTTTTTGATCATCACGGGATCGAACGCGCCGTCCTTTGTGTGCTTGATGAAATCGACCTTCGTGAGGTCCTCTTCGTCCGATTTCGCCGCCGCGTACCCGATGTGATAAGTATCGTTTTCGTAGCATGCCCCGGAGTACATCACATACTGCCAGTCCCCTTCGCGGAACCAGAACGCGCCTTCGATGGTGTGCCAGTCGCGGCCGTCGCCGAAGCGGTTGCGCCGGAAGATCTCCTCGTCGAAGGTCGGGATCACGGCCTCCTTCGGGCAGCGCGCCGGTGTCACGGGATCGAGCAGACGGTCGACGTACACGCGCGTGCCGATCCGGCCGTTCTCCGCTTCCCGGTTGTCCTCCGCGTACCAGAGGAAGAGCCCGGCGGACGTCTCGACCACGTGGGCGTCGATGGAGAAACGGTCAAACAGGCGGACGGGCGAGCCGAACGGTCCGAGCGGGGACTTTGATGACATCACGTGGAGGTTCTCGAACGTCCCGGGGGTGTCGCAGGAGAAGTAGAGATAATACGTGTCCCCGACCTTGAGGATGCAGGGCGCCCAGTACGCATGACCGTCGTCGATGCGCGCGACGATCCCGTGAAAGGTCCAGAGCCCGGTCGGGGAATCCGCGGAATATGCCTCGACGCCGTCTCCCGCCGTGACGTAGAGATAGAAGCGGCCGCCGTCCTCGAAGATGAACGGGTCGGGCTGGCTGCGGACGCTGTTTACGCCGAAATTCAGTTTCATGAAAAAACTCCTTCCGATGCGGATCAGTTTACTATTCTGATTATAGCATACGGAGGGAGTTTTTGCAAGAGATTATTTCTCCCGCTCGTCCGGGGTCATTTTTCTGTTTCGCCGCCAGAGGGGATAGGTGAAGCAGAAGCCGAGGTACGGCGGGACGACGCAGCGGGTAACATTTGCGTCCGTGAAGAGCACGGTGAGCAGTCCCGCAATGAAGAGCGCCGCGAAGAAAACGGACAGCCAGAAGAGAAGATCCCTGCGGATCACGCGCCATTTCTGCATAAGTGCTCCGTCCTTTCGTTTGTTTTCATTCGGCATCCTCTTCCCAGAAGAGCTCGTCGAGGGTCTTGCCGAGAACGCGGCAGATCGCGATGCAGAGGCGGATCGTCGGGTTGTAGTCGCCCTTCTCGATCGCGTTGATCGTCTGCCGGGACACGCCGACCAGCTGCGCGAGCGCCTCCTGGGAGAGGTCCTTCGCCGCGCGCGCGGATTTCAGACGCAGATTTTTCATTCGTCGCCTCTGTCACGTTCGGCATGCTTTCTCCGGAACCAGTGTATGACGATCGCCGCCAGAACGACCGCGAAGAGCGCGGCGATGATGAGGTTGATCGCCTCGAAGGTCAGGCGGCCGTCGACGATGGCCGCGCCGTCAAGAAGTTTCGGAATGCCGATGAGGAGATTGACTCCCAGGACAAACAGCGGAAGGAGAATCGCGGACCGCGTGCTTTCCCGGAGAGAGACATACGCATCCTTGAAGATCGCCGTGACCGCGAAGACTGCGACGCCGCAGAGAACGCCGAGCAGCGGACCCATCGACGGATCGGCGAAGGAAATGCCCGCCGCTTCGAGGCACACGTATATCAGCTCGAGAATCGCCGTCGTGAAGAACGCGTACTGATACGCCTTCCCCCGTGCCGCTGTCTGCCTCTCGTCGTATTCGCAGTTTTGTCCCTGTACAGACCGCTTGATGAGAAAAAGGATCAGAACGACCGCGACCCCGCAGAGGGCGCCGGCCAGCCACCAGAAGTTTTGTTTCATGGAAAATACCTCCGTTTCCCTTGGTGGCACCATTCTACCACATTGCGGACGAAATGTCAAGTATTTCAGACAAAAATTCTAAAATAATTTTCTGAAAGAATGTGATCGGAGACAAAAAGACAGCCGGATCGTTTGTGATCCGGCCGTCTGGCTGCCTGATTCAGATTTCCGCGCCGTGGAGGAGGAGCTTCGTGATATAGAGCGCGGCGCCGTCGCCCTGAAGGTTGTACGCGAGCGGGATGGGCTCGCCGATGCCCGCCGCAACACAGCTGATGGAGCAGTTGACGGTGAGGGTGCGGCCCGTTCCGATCTCCCCGGAGGTGAGGCGGGAAAACGCGGCGTTGATCAGTCCGCCGTGGGTGACGCCGATGACTGTCTTTTTCCCGGAGACCTCGAGCATGTCGTCGACGGCGCGCAGCATCCGGGAAGCCGCCGCGGGGACGCTTTCGACGTTGCCCGCCTGACGCTCGCCGCCCGGGAAGAGCTGCTTGCGCTCCGCGAGGGTGAGGCCGGAGAGAGAACCGTAGTCCCGCTCGATCAGGCTGTCGAGAACGACCGGATCGGGGAGGGAGAGCGAGTCGGCAATGGTGCGCGCCGTGTCGCGGGCCCGGGAGAGCGGGGAAGTGCAGATGCACGAGAACATGACGCCGTTCTGCCGCGTCCCTTCGATCACGCGGGAGAGCCCCTTTGCCTGCGCATGGCCCGCCTCGTTGAGGGGGACGTTTTCGTGTCCCTGCAGGCGCTTGATGAGGTTCCAGTCGGTCTGGCCGTGGCGCACAAGACAGACGAGCGCGCGCCCTTCGAGCAGGTAGTGTGCCGAGAGCTGGGGATTGACGAGGATAAAGGGAGTGGTTGGCAGCGTCCTGCCGTGTTTGAACTGCGTCACGTGCGTACCTCTCGGTGGAACAAAATACTTTTCTTTATCTATTATACTCAAAGAGGAGCCCGCTGTCAAGGCAGGAGGACGAGGATTCAAAAAAACTGCTTGATTCAAGCGCGGAAATATGATATACTGTAAGAAAAACTACCTACCGGAGGAAGAATATGAAACAACTCGAACGGATCCGCACGATGGAGGCCCTGCTCGACGACGCGCGCGCCGCTCTGGACGCGCTGAACAACGCGCTCGACGGATACGAAAAGGTGCGCGAGGAGATCGACCGCCTCGAGGCGTATTACACGGGCGAGGACTGGCGGCAGGACTTCGAGGACGACGAGGAGGGGCGTCTGCCCGCGGATCTGAAGCGCGGCGTGCTCTCCGAGGACGGCATCTACGATCTGCTCGAAGACGACCGCGAGATCCTCGTGCGGCTCCTCGAAACCGCGGCGGACGTTTTGCGGAGGGGCTGACATGGCGATCCTCTCCGAATTCTATGTCGCGTCCGAGACCCCGGACGGCGGCGTCACGCTTTTCACGTTGACGGAAGACGGGACACTTGAAGTGAAATCGAAGATCCCCATGCCCTCGCCCTCGTGGACCGAGGTGAAGGGCGGGCGGCTCTGCGCGGTCCTGCGCGATCGGGCTGCCGGGGAAGCGTACGCGGAGTATTCGATCCCGACGGGCAGGCTCCTCTTCGGACCGGTCCCGACCGAGGGCGTCTCGGTCTGCCACTTCGCGAAGGATGGGGACGACGTCTACTGCGCCAACTACACGACCGGATCGGTGCTCTACATCCGGGACGGCGTGCCGACCTTATATGAACACAAGGTCCCAGAGGACGGGGAACTCGGACCGGACAAGGGGCGTCAGGAGCGGTCGCACTGCCATCAATGCCTCCTCTCGCCGGACCGCCGCTTCCTGCTCGTGTGCGATCTCGGGCTCGACGCCGTGTTCGTCTATGACCGCGGGATGCGGTTTGTCTCAAAGGGATCCGTCCCCGCAGGGCACGGCGCGCGCCATGCGATTTTCTCCCCGGACGGCGGGAAGCTCTACGTTCTCGCCGAGATGGGCAGCTCCGTCACGGCATTCGACTGGGACGGGGAGCGCGGGTTTTTAACCTTTCGTGAGAATCTCGCGGTGTGTCCCGGTCACGACGGGCTGACGGACGCCGCCTCGATCGTGCTCTCAAAGGACGGGGAGCACCTCTACGCCTCGAACCGCGGCACGGCGAACTGCATCGCCCACGTCACGACGGCCGGCGGCCTGCGCCTCGTCTCGCTGACCCCGTCGGGCGGAAACCATCCGCGGGCGATCTCCCTCGTCGGCGGCGGGCGATTCCTCGTCGTGTGCAACACCTTCTCCGACAATCTCACGCTCTTCCGCGTCGAAGAGGACGGAGAACTGACCCATGCCGCGGACTATGCGATCCCGAAGCCGCTCTGCGTGAACGAAATCTGAATCCATTACCAAACGAAAACTGCCGCCCCGATTTTCGCCGGGAAACGGCAGCTTTTTGCATGAAGTCCGGTTTATCCGGATGCGGCAAAGGAGGAGGCGCAGCGACCGATTCGTTCGGGCCTTACATCGACCACCTGACCGGCTCGTATTCCGCATGCGCGAGCTCTTCGCTGCCGGTGAAGGCCCAGCCGTCGTCGATCCTTTTCATCGTATATCGGTATGTGTGGCTTTTGAGCGTTTTGGACAGGTCGGCATAATACTGTACGGTGACAATCGTTTCGCCTGCGATCTCCTCGCTTCCGACGATCTCAAGGACCTGATGGGAACCGCCGTGTCCGTGTATTCCCACATGCCCTCCGTCAGGCGTGAAGTTCTCGATGCCAAAGTGTTTCCGGGCGTACTCCGCGATGTTTTCCTCGGTCAGGTCCTCGTTTCCGAGCTTTAGGCAGATATAGCAGGAAAGGTCAAAACGCGTGGGAGAATCCATGTCGTCGGTTGTCGGGAGATCGAGCAGTAAATGACGGGAGAGCAGTTCGTACAGCGCTTTGGCGGCTTCTCCGAACGAGGAAGAAGAATCAGGCCGGGAGAAATACGCGCCTATCAGACCTTCGCTTAACGTGCCCTCAGTCCGGACGTTTATCGGAAAGGCTTCCACATCGGATTGCGTCGGAACAAACGCGAACCGCAGCGGTCCCCCATCCTCGCCGGCATTGAACCACACAGCCCAGCTTGACAGCTCCAGTGTGCGGTAATCTGCGTACATCCCTTTTTCGACGCCGCAGACCTGTTCCAGTGTGTCGATATCGCCCGTGACAAAGGCGCGGATATAGTCGAGCCGCATATCGCCCTCGTCCAGACCGAGGTTGGGGAGCTCGTCAAGCGAGGTCGCCGCGCTTACGGCATTGACGGGCGGCAGAACGTCGGAGGATGAGGATCGCCCCATTCGCGGGACCGTCCCGTCCGCGCCGTCGCAGATCAGCCAGTTGTCCGAGATGCCCGTCTCGCGGAGCACCTTGACCGAGCGCGCGAGACACCAGACCTCTCCGCCGATGGCTTCGAGTTCCATCGGCTGCTCCGTCAGCGGCCAAACTCCTCCGTACTGATCCGCGAGCTCCGGGTGATCCGCGGCGAACGCCTCGCGCACGGCTTCGCTCTCCGGAGAACGGTAGTAATCGTAGAAGGTGATGCCGAACGTGCGGCCCGCGTTGTCGAAGATCTCCTCGCCAAGCGTGAGGATGTCACGCGTGACGCCGGTGGAGACGTCCGTCTGCCGGATGACCCAGCGGTCGCCGTGCTCGCCGGTATAGCCGTAGAGCGAGAGCTTCCCATACGCCCAGAGGAAGTCCACGTAGGTGTACCGGGTCGAATAGATTTCGGCGAAGGTCTCGCGGTCGAGGACGACGATGCGCTCGAGCGCCGAAACCAGGATCGCGATCCCGTATTCGTCGACGACCGCGGAGTAGAGAGAACCTTCCCAGATCTGTTCGAGGACGGGGAGTTCTCCGTTGAGAGCGGCAATATCGGTCTGATACAGCCCGGAGCTTTGAGGCCCCGTGTGCTCTGAGACGAAGAGCTTTCCGCCGTCGACCCCTTCGAGTGTGTAGCCCGAGAGGATCATCTCGACGCCCGACCCGTCGGCGTTCATGCGGTACACCCGGTCGATCCCGTCGATGCGCGCGCCGAACCAGATCGCGTCCGGGGTGACGAACAGACAGCTGATGTGAGGCGCAATGAGGCTGTCCGTCGGCGCATCCCAGAGGGTAACGGGATCGCCCCCGTCCGCGGAAACTCTGCGGATTGTGCGCCAGTCGTCCACATAGGTGACCCACCCGTTGAGCACGTTGATATACAGCGCGCGGTCCGTGGAGAGGAGGACGGGATCGCTGCCGTCCGCGTTCACGCGCCAAAGGTTGCGGTCCTCTGGATCCTCGAAATAGATCCGCCCCTGTGTGTCCTGCGCAATGTGACCGAAGTGCACAAGATTGCCGGGGATCGCCCCGCGGCTTGCGGGATTGACGGAAACAGGGCTCTCGTCGATCCGCCACGCATCGTTTTCAAAACGCAGAGGGAAGGTGAGGGTGATCTCACCGCTTTCGTCGAGGAAAGGCGGGGCGGTGTACCGGATAATCAGTTTGTACTGTCCATCTTCACGCCGGACGATACTGGTATAGCGATTTGTATCAAATCCTCCGACCGAGCCTGGACGAATGTAGGTCGATCCGCCGACATTCTTCATCACCGCGTCGGGATCGTTCAGGATGCGCTCGGCGGCCTTATCGATGAAAATGCTCCGCACAAACGCCTGCCAACCGGCCCACGCAGCGAACTGCGGTTCCGTCACTTTGAAGTAAAGCCCTGTTTCGTCCGCGATCGTTTCGTCGAACGGGACGGAGGCGGAATCGATTTCGGTGATCCTGAGATAATGGCTGAGATTCATCGCCAGCGTGTCCGCTTCCTCCGCGGTCGGAGCGGAGGGTTCGGGTTTTGCCACGGGCCCGAAGTTCATCCTCGGCAGCATCCCATCCCCCTGTGCCGTGAAGGTGATCTCGTAGACGCCGAAGTTTTCCTTTTCGAGAATCTCGCGCGGATGGCCCATCGTGTAGACCGTCCGGTACAGCGTGAACCGCGCGGCGGTGCAGTCGTCCCGGATCTCCACCGTGAGGTCTTCGGGTTCGTAATGGGGGCTGGGAAGCTCCGTCGGGACAACGTAGACCTCCCCGTTCACCGGGTCGTAGCCCGTGACGTTATCGAGGTAGTCGTCGATACGGAATTCCGCCTCCGGTTCCCCGGCAAACTCCCCGGCAAGCCGCTTGAGATTCCACGTAGAGATGGCGTAACCCCCGTTGCTTTCACGGATCATGTCCCGGAAGGCGGCGGGATAGTCCGAGCCGTATCGGGTTTCCGAGGTCCCGAACAGCTTGAAGATCCCCGCGGCGGAGCGGAAATCGCCGTCCGTCAGCCATTCCGGCTTCATCGTCAGCGTGATGAGCTGCTCGGCGACGAGTTCGGTTTCCAGCCGGGAGAAGAGCCCCTTTGCATGGAGCGCGTCGGTTTCGGCTTGCTCATTACCCCGCAGCCACCGGACCGCCCGCTCGATCGGGGTGCCGTCGTCGCCGTCATATCCGTTCCAGCGGTCGGCGGGATCGGAGGCAAGCAGTTCGGCGGGTCCGTGCGTGGCCGTGAATTCCGCGATCCACGCCGATACCGCCGCGTCATAGGCCTCCCGTCCGCCCGCGACCTCTTCGCCGTTCACGAAGGTCCGGTTCCGCTTTGCCTCGTCGAAATACCATTCGCCCGCCCATTCCGCCGAGAAGAGCTCCCGCATCCGGAGCGCGCCGCCCATGGAGGCAAACTGATAATACTCACAGGAGAAATAGAATTCCGATGCAATGCCCGCGCCGAGGACGACCGTGCCGTCTCCCATGCGGAAGAAGCCGTACAGCCTGTCCGCCTGCGCATAATCCGCGGGTAGGGAAGCGAGGGCGACGTCGTCATCCGGCGCGCCTTCGGATTTCTTCACGTCGAAGGGCGAGAGGAAGGCACGGACCTCCCCGTCCTCGATGCAGTAGATGTCCAGCGGCAGCGTGCTCTCCGTCGGTGTGCGGAACACGATCAGTTCCCGGACGCCGTCCCCGTCGAGGTCGCAGAACTCCGCGGCGTACGGCTGATAGTACGCATCCGCGTACCGCGCCGCAAGCAGATCGGCATAGAGCCCGTGGACCGTTTCCTCCGGCAGGATGCCGATACCCAGCGCGCGCATTTCCGCAAGGACCGCTTCGTACCACGCAATCTCCGCCCCAAACTGCCCGATGACGTTCAGGCACCGCTCTGTGAGAGCGACTTGCTGCTCCCGGAGCTTTTCCGCGTCGCCGAGCCGCTGCATGGCCGTGATCTGATCCTCGATGAGGGCGCTGTCATCTTCGAGGATGGCACGCAGGCGGGCGATCTCCTCGTCGTATTCCGCAATCCGCGCCGATGCGTTGTTCATGTCGTTTGTCGCGACCTTGCGCTGAAAGTCCAGCTCCGCGATTTTGCGTTCGACCTCCGCGCGGGTGGAGGTGTGGGCGATTCTTTCCACATGGAGGGCGGGCCCTTCAAAGTCCGGGGTGAACGTGAAGAGGAAGGTCCCGTAATCGGCCTCGTCCCACGGATAGTCCGTCGCGTTGACGAGATGCACATACACGCGGGTCGATGCTTCATCCGAAACGGCCAGGATCCCGGCGATGTCATACTTCGTCGTGAGTTCTCCCATGTCTGTCGGCCATACGATCCAGCCGTCTTCGCTCCGTTCGGTAGAAAGGGACGCGTCGTCTCCGAACACCTCGCGTGCCGCGGCGAAATAGTCGAAGTTGTCGATGCCGAAGAGATTTTGAACCGCTTCCGCGCAGAAAGTATTGAGGATCCGGACGGTCATCTCGTCCTCACTCGGCTCTGCAACCCGGTAGGGATACCCCCACAGCGGCATCGTATTCACGAATCGCACCGCATCGAGGGCGGAATACGCGGTCTTTCCGTCCAGCCAGCTGTCGTCCATCACGTGACGGACCAAATCCCGGACGATGAATTCCGCATAGTCTTCGCTGTAACAGGAAACGCGTTCGGAGGCGTCCGTACCGGCAGGTGTCCAGTCCCCTTGCCGGAAGCTCGCGAACCGCCAGCCCAAGTCCGTCTTCACCAATGTGATCAGCGTTCTTTCGGAGCTTTCGACCGCAAGGGTTCCGCGTTCCCGGTACGAGGTGATGAACCAATAGGTGATTTTTTCCTCGGTTTTCTCCACCAGTTCAAACCGGTCGAGGGTGGGATCGTATCCGCTGCTTCCCGCGTCCGCGTCGAGGAACAGGGTTTTCCCGCCGTATTCCGTGCATCGCTTCCCCGGGCCGGTGATCGATTCCCATAATTCTCCCGTGAAGAGGGAGCGTCCGGCGGCGTCGAGGTCGGCCCAGTTTTCATATCTCCCATGGCAGACAAAGTAGCGGCATTCAAGTCCGCGCTCCGGATCATACACCGTGACGGAGGGGTAGTTATAGCCGTTCAGGAAGGGTTCCCCGTCCTTGCGCGGAGCGAAGTCCTCGACGTAGGAGGCGGTCGGTCCCCATACCGCGGGCAGAAAGACCGTGGCGCGGGCATAGAGATCCCGCTGTTCGTCATCGAAGAAGTCCGGGTATATGATGAAGTTTTTCAACTCGTCGCTGAGAGGCGGTTCGGGGGAATCCGCCGTTTCGATCTCTCCGCGTTTTGCGAACAGTATGCGGGGGAGTCCTTGCGTATAAAGTCCGTCCGGCTTATGGAAAATCATCCGGTATTCGCCGAAATCGATCCGTTCGTCGGCATAGACGCCCGCATGTCCGCCGGAATCTTCCGGGCCGGGCTGATAGGCGACAAGCCGGAAGCGGACGGTGACGGAAGCATAATCCCAAACAACGGAGACGTCTTCCATGTCGTAATAACCGTGCGACAGACCCGTGAAGAGCGCGACCCGATAGCTGTCCTGTGCTTCGTCATACACGAAGGACGGAGACGCGAGCGCGGAGGGGTCTTCCGGATTCAAGCCGAACATCTGGGCGGCGATCCGATACGCATCCTCGCGTCCGATCCCTTCCCACTCATTGTTCCAGAGCGAGGTGAGGGATTCCGGAACCGGGATTTGTCCGGCGTTGGCTTCCATGGTGCCGATCATGAAACAGAAGCCGGATGCTTGTTCGACATCGAAGGCAAAGTCCTCCTTCAGCCAGTCCTCCGTCATAATTCGCTCCACCATATAGCGGGTGACGGATTCTGCTTCTTCCGGAGTGAACAGCCCCTTTTCGTGCAGCCTCTCATCGCGCAGATACTTCGGCAGCCAGTCCGTCACATATTCTCTGAGGGACATCGTGCCGAATGTCTCTTCCGGATAACTTGTCGGATAGGTCTTCTTCTGCGCTTCAAACCACTCTGACGGCGTCTGCCGGGTCTCGGGCGTGAAGACAAAGCGTCCGTCTTCGTATCGGAGCGAACCGTTTTCGGTGTAAGGATCGTCCTCCCGACCGCGGAAACGCAGATGATCTTCCACAGTCTGCATATTGAGAAAATCGGCGTTCACGCGCCCATAGCGGAGCATACCGGCGTCGTCTGCGCGAAGATCCAGGAGGTATCCGGCCTCCGCCTCTGTACTGTCGAAGCAGAACGCGCCGTCTTCGGTCAAAAGGACGTACGTCATGTCAGCATCCTGACCGGAGGGGGCTTGTACAAAGAAGAAGGCGGCCTGTTCCGCGCGGTACAGGTGGAACCAGTTCGGCGTGAACCACATCGGACGGGCAAGCGCAGTCCATTCTCCCCGCCAGCGGAAGGCTTTCAGCCGGAAGGAATCGCGCTCCCCACCGTTCTGCCGCCCGACGTTCTCCGCATAGAAGCAGAGATCGCCGAGATCCGTAACCGTCACCAGTACGGCGTCCGGGGCGGGGTCGGCTTCGGAATCGATCCGGAATTCCCCGTCGGTGTCGTAGGAATCGGGATAGAGTACGGTCAGGCACTCGGCCATGGCGTACTCCTCCGCTTTGGTTTCATAGACCGGCAGAGAGGCAAAGTCCGCGTCGGTTTTATCTGTTGACGTCAGTTTCACGATGGCGTCCGTCGGATCGCCGTCGAGATCGCCGCGGAACCATGCAGCGCCTGTCATGCCGAGCTCAACGCCGACCAGAGCCTCAAAGTCCGGGCAATCGGTCGAAACGAGCGTCACGCCGACGGTCTCACGGTATTCCGTGCCGTATGGGTGCCCGGCATCGGCGCGCAGCGAAAAGACAGCCACATAAGACGGGCCGTAGACGGACAGAGTTTCCTCATCGAAAGCGGAGAACGACGCTTGAACGGTCCCGTCCTCCCGGATAACATAGCTGCCGCGGTAATCGTAGGGTACCTCTCCACGGCTGCCTAACCACCGGAAGGACATCTCATCGCCCGGTATGAATCGCAGCGAGGTATCGCAGAAGAGCCCGTTCTCTTTGTACCAGCCGTTCCAGAAGGTGTCGGCATATCCGTCCGGGTAGAGTGCGGAATCCATCCAGCCGCCGGAGGAGAAGAGAAGTTCCTCTGCATCGGCGGTGCGCGTTGTCCAGTCACCTTCCGGCAGAACGACGAGGGAGCGCACGGACGAATCGGCGGATTCCGCGTCCTGCGTGTTTTCTGCTTTGTCGGGCGTCTTCTTCTCCATCGGATTGGCCATGCAGAAGATCGCCGCGGCGGCAGCCAGAACGATCGCGACGGCGGTCACCCACCGCTTCGGACGCTTCCAGCCGAGGACGTTCTTGATCCGGCTCTTCACGTCGCCCTCGCCGAACGAAAGGGGAGAGGGGGACGGAAGCTGCCTGCCGGACGCGAAGGAGAGCAGGGAATAGCTGTACCGCTTCCGGATGTCCGGCTCGGTCGAGAGGACGTATTCGTCGCAGCTCATCTCCATGTCCCGCGTCATCAGCGCGAACGCGAGCCAGACGAGGGGATTGAACCAGTGGACCCCGAGGAGCAGGAACGCGAAGAGCTTCACCGCGCTGTCTCCCCGGCGGATGTGATAACGTTCGTGCGCCAGCACATAGCGGAGCATGTCGCCGCTCACGCCGAGGGGCAGGTAGATCTTCGGACGCACGACGCCGAGCAGGAAGGGCGAGCGGATGCGGTCGGATTCGTAGACGCCGTCTTCAAGGCGGATCGCCGTCGCCATCGCACGCCGCACGTTGAGGTAGCTGACGGCGGCATAGACGAGCATGATTCCGATGCCGCAGAGCCAGACGACTGCCGCGGCGTCCAGAATCCGCGAGAGCAGCGTGCGCGGCGCGGTTTCATGGAGCGCGGGCTCATCCGGTACGGGTTCTCCCTGCGGGACCGTCGTGACGGCAGGGTGTCCGCAGAGGTTGTGAGCGGATCCGGCTCCGCGGGCTGGGTCACGGCGGGTGTCTCCGGGATCGGGTCCGGGGTCATTCCGGGATCGGGATCGGAAACAGGATCGGAAACAGGATCCGATACGGGATCGGAGACGGGTTCAGAGGGAGGGACGGCGGGTTCCGTGGCCGGTTCCGACGCCGCGGGACGCTGTTCGGACAGCTTGACCGGATCGACGGGCGCGGCTATCGTATCCGCGGGATCAGGCGCAGCCGGGTCCTCCGTCACCTCTTCCGCCAGGGCAGGAGAGGGTGGAGAGGCGGGAGAAGGCCGATCCTCGGGAACGGGTTCCGGGAGGATCGCTTCCGTTTCTTCCGCCGGCAGCACCACCGCCGTATTCATCTGCACAGGAACGACGGAAAACAGGCTGAAGGGCGAATTCCAGCTCACGGGACAGCAGAGCCGGAATGCCACCGCCAGCCAGAGCCAGTAGGAGATCTTTTTCGGCGCGCGGCGCAGCGGGATCCGTGCCAGAAGGACCGCCAGGATGACGACCGACGCCGTGAGGCTCATGGAGAGCACATGCAAAAGAAGCGTGGTCACATCCTCACCCCTTCCGGTGTTCGTCGATGAGCCGCTTCAGCTCGTCCACCTCCCCGTCCGTGAGCGTCTTCCCGTCCATGAACGCGACGAGAAAGCCCGGCAAAGAGCCGGAGAAGGTTTCGGAGACGAAGCGCTCGCTTTCGGTCCGCCGCACCTCTTCGCGCGAGACGAGAGAGGTGACGACCGAATTCTCGTTCTTCGCCATGCCCTTTTGGCACATCTTGCGCAGCATGGTGAAGGTCGTCGATTTTTTCCAGCCGAGGATGTCGAGGCAGAGGTCCACGAGGCGCATGGAGCCGACGGGTTCGTAATCCCAGATCACGCTCATAAAGCGGAAATCGCTGTCCGCAAGTCTTCTGTTTTCGTTCATGGTTGTCTTCCTTTCCGTTCTATGTAGGATGATTTTTATTGTGTTCCTGATTGCAGGGGTTTAGATTGCTAAACTCTCTGAGCATAGTTTATCACAATAAACCGAAGTTGTCAAGACCTTCCGGCAAATTTCTTGTATCATTTTCACAAAACAATTTCCTCAAAAACTCTTGACAATTTCTTCACAATGTGTTAAAATAAAGGCGAAAAGAAACCGTGCAAGGAAAGGAGATGGTACTTTACGATGAGACGGATACAGAAGATTCTCAGCATCGTATTGATGCTCGCCCTCCTGATCGGTGCGGCCGTGCTCCCCGCAGCAGCGACCGAGGAACCCGCCGAGCAGGAACAGGTGGAAGTGAACGCTGCAATCTCCGAAGAACTCGAAGCGAAAATGAATGCACCGCAGACCTTCGACTTCAGCATCGTTGCTGCCGTCGGCGCGGTCATCTCCATCGCGGGCTTTGCCCTCGCGAAGAAGAGATAATGGTAATATCAATCGAGCAGCCGATCTCCGGATCGGTTGTTTTTTTGCTCCGATCCCCTCAGTCTTGCAAATCGCGGGGGAATCTGCTATAATGAAAGAAAAAACGCGGTTCATCCGCGCCGGAGGCATCGCCATGCATTTCCTCATCGTCAACGGCTCCCCGAAGGGGGAGAACAGCATCACCCTCCAAACCTCCCTGTATCTCGAAAAACGCCGCCCGGAGCACCGCTTCACCGTCCTTGACGCCGGTCACTGGCTCCCGTACTGGGAAAAGCACCCGGACGAGGCGGCGGAGCAGATGGGGGAGGCGGACTGCATCATCTTTTCCTATCCTGTCTACACCTTCCTCGTCCCCTCCCAGCTCGTCCGCTTTCTCGAACTGCTGAAAGGTGCCGACTGCGATCTTGCGGGCAAGTACGCCACCCAGATCACCACCTCGAAGCACTTCTACGACATCACCGCCCACCGGTTTATCCGCGAGAACGCGCAGGACATGGGGATGCGCTATATCGACGGTCTTTCCGCGGACATGGAGGATCTGCTCTCCGAAAAGGGGCGCGCGGAGGCGGAAAAGTTCTTCGACTATCTCCTCTTCAACATCGAAAACGGCCTCTCGGAGCCGGCGGATACCTTCCCCGCGCCGTCGCACCGGCCTGTGACGGTCCCGCGCTGCACGAAGGAGAAGCCCAGCCGGGTCGTGATCGTCGCGGATCTCGGCGAGGACGACGCGCAGCTTGCCGCCATGATCGCGCGGTTCCGGGCGCGGCTGCCCCTCGGGACGGATCTTGTGAATATCCGCGAAATCGGGCTGCGCGGCGGATGCCTCGGGTGCTTCCGGTGCGCGTCCGACGGCGTGTGCGTCTATCGGGACGGATTCGCCGATCTGCTCCGTGACCGCATCCAGAGCGCGGACGCCATCGTCACGGCGTTCCCCGTGCGGGATCACGGGATGGGCTCGCTCTTCAAGATGTACGACGACCGCCAGTTCTGCAACGGGCACCGGACCGTCACCATGGGGATGCCGATGGCCGCGCTCGTCTCCGGCAATCTCCCGGCGGAGGAGAATCTCCGGGATGTCCTCGAAGCGCGCGCGGAGGTCGGCGGCAATTTCTGGTGCGGTGCGGCCTGCGACGAGGTCGACCCGGACGGCGAGATCGACCGGATCGCCCTGCGGCTCGCGTATGCCGTGAAGACCCATCACACCCGTCCAGCGAACTTCTGGGGCGTCGGCGGGATGAAGATTTTCCGCGACCTGATCTGGCAGATGCAGGGCCTGATGCGCGAGGATCACAAGTTCTTCAAGGCGCACGGCCAGTACGATTTCCCCCAGAAGCACCGCGCCCGGATGCTCGCGATGTATATGGTCGGCGCGATGAACGCAAGTCCGAAGCTGCGCGCGAAGCTCGGCGGGCGTATGACCGAGGGGATGCTCATGCCGTACCGCGCCGTGCTCAAAAAGACGAAACCGCGGACATAAAGGAGACTGCCATGCCGAAACGCCCGAACATCGTATTTCTCTTCTCCGATCAGCAGCGCTATGACACCGTGAGCGGCTACGGAGCCGTCCCCGGCGCGCCGCTCGGTCTGACGCCCAACCTCGACGCATTGGCGGCGGACGGGGTGCGCTTCGATCTCGCGATGACCTGCCAGCCCGTATGCGGACCCGCGCGCGCCTGCCTCCAGACGGGGCTTTATCCCGACGCCATCGGCTGCACGGTCAACGACCGCGCCCTGCCGCCGGACGTGACGACCGTGGCCGACCGGATGAACGCCGCCGGATACGAGACCGCTTACGTCGGCAAATGGCACCTCGCGTCGCAGAACTCCTTTGCCTCCCCTCCCGCGCCGGACACCGCCGATTACAAGACGAAGCCGATCCCGCCCGAACGCCGCGGCGGCTACCGGGATTACTGGATGGCGGCGGACGTGCTCGAATTCACCTCCCACGGATACGGCGGCTATGTGTACGACGGGGACGGGCGGCGCGTGGACTTTGACGGCTACCGCGCGGACTTTCTCGCGGACCGGGCGATCGTATACATCAGAAAGCCTAAGGAAAAGCCGTTCTTTCTCTTTGTCTCGTGGCTCGAGCCGCATCACCAGAACGACCGCGGCCGCTGCGAGGCGCCGGACGGCTGGGCGGAGCGGTACGCGGACTATGAAGTCCCCGCCGATCTTTCGGGAACGGGCGGCGACTGGCGCGAAGAAATGCCCGCGTATCTTGCCTGCTGCCGGAGCCTCGACGAAAACGTCGGCCGCATCCTCGACGCCCTCGGGGAGACCGGACAGCTCGACGACACCCTCGTCGTCTACACCTCGGATCACGGATGCCATTTCCGCACGCGCAACAGCGAATACAAGCGCTCCTGCCACGACGCGAGCCTGCATGTTCCCCTGATCGTGCGGGGACCCGGCTTCCGCGGCGGCAGGACCGTGAACCGCCTCACGAGCCTCATCGATCTGCCGCCGACCCTCCTTGACGCGGCGGGGATCGCGGTGCCGGACAGTTTTCCCGGTCACTCCCTCGCACCGCTCGCCGCCGATCCGGAATCTTCCGTGCGGGACGAGGTCCTCGTGCAGATCAGCGAAGCCGGGCGGGGCCGTGCGATCCGGACGCCGGAGCAGACCTTTTGTGCGATGCTCGACCCGGCGGACGGCGACCCGGATCTCTACCGCGAGGCGTACTGCTACGACAACCGGATCGATCCCGCCCAGCGCAACAACCTCGCCGGGGATCCCGCATTCCGCGCGGAACGGGAGGCGCTCCGCGTCCGGCTTGCGGAAACCGTTCTCCGCGAGGAGGGCCGGAGGATCCGGATCCTCGAAAAACAGAATCCTGACCCGAAATTTCGCTCATGACGCCAATATCGCGCACAAAAATCCGACTGTATTCCATGAAGACCACCGGAGCGATCCGGAGAAAGGAGTTGGATATGGACGACAATCAGATCGTCGGATTGTACTGGCAGCGGAGCGAGGACGCGATCCCCGAGACCGAGCGCAAGTACGGCGCGTTCTGCCTCTCGCTCGCGCGGAATCTCTCGGACACCCGGGAGGACGCGGAGGAGTGCGTAAACGACACGTACTATGAGGCGTGGACGTCGATGCCCGAGGAGCGGCCGGATAACCTCCGCGCATGGCTCGGACGGGTGGTGCGCAATATTGCCGTCGACCGGTTCCGCAAAAACCGCGCGCAGAAGCGGGACGGACGTCTCGACGTCCTGCTGGACGAACTGGACGAATGTGTCCCGGACCCGTCGTCGGACCCGGAGCGGGCAGCGGAATCGGCGGAGATCAGTCTCGCCGTGGACCGCTGGCTGCGGACGCTCGGGGATGAGGATCGGAGGCTGTTCGTGCGGAGGTACTGGTATGGCGACGCGCTGAATCGGCTGGCAGAGGCCTCCGGCGAGGACGCGGCAAGGCTGGCGCAGCGGATGTTCCGTCTGCGGAAAAAGCTCAAAGAGGCGCTGGAGAAGGAGGGCATCGGATTATGAGCGAAAAGAGCGAAAAACTGTTCCGCGCGATCGGCGGGATCGGCGAAGACCTCGCAGACGGCGCAGGGGAAGAGCCTCTGCGCAGGAAGAAAACAAACTGGACCCGGTTCGCTGCATCTGCGGCGGCGATCCTCATCGGGGTGACGGCGGTCGCGTGGGTCTTTGCCCGGAGCGCGACGCCTGCCTATGCCGTGGCGGAAGCGGTCTACCCGGAATCCGTCGAGGTCATCCGGGAGACGCCGGAGAGGATGCTGAGCTTTCTCGAAAAGAGCGTCCCCGTGTTCCTCGGCGGTGAAGAGGGGAAGAACCGCGTTTACTCCCCCGTCAATCTCTACGTCGCGCTCGGGATGCTCGCCGAGTGCACCGCGGGGCAGAGCCGGGATCAGATCCTCTCGCTTCTCGGCGAGGATGACATCGAAGCACAGCGGGCGGCGGTCACGTCGGTCTGGAAGAAGGTGTTCCGGGACTCGGACCGCGGGAAATGCCTGCTCGCGAACTCCCTCTGGATGAACGATGCGGTCGAATTGAAGCGGGAGGTTCCCGAGCGGCTCGCAGCGGACTACTATGCCTCGACGTATCACGGAAGGATGGGGGAGGAGGATTACGACCGTGCCTTTGCCGACTGGATCAACCGGCAGACGGAGAACCTTCTCGCGGACAAGATCGACGGGCACACGTTCAATCCGCGCGGGGTGCTGACCCTCGCCTCGACGGTGTATTTCCGGGGCCGCTGGACCGACGAATTTAACAAGGACGACACTTTCCCCGGCGTCTTTCACTCCCCCGCGGGCGACGTGACGGCGGACTTCATGCACGACAGCCGGTCCGGGGTGATTTTCCGCGGCGAGCGCTTCACGGCGTTTGCGCGGTCCTTCACCATGAACGCCACGATGTTCTTCCTCCTGCCCGATGAGGGCGTGACGCCGGAGGAACTCGCCCGGGATCCCGCATTCCTCTCCCTCGTCACCGATTGGATGGGATTCGAGAACACAATCGAAGCCCGGATCGAGCTTGCCTTACCGAAGTTTGACGTCTCCTCGGATACCGATCTCGCTCTCGGGCTGCAAACGCTCGGTGTGACCGACGTGTTCGACTTCGGCGCAGCGGACTTCTCGCCGCTCGTCGACGGAGAGAGTGTCGCGCTTACCGGAGCGGAACATGCCGCGCGGGTGGCGATCGACGAGGAAGGGTGCACGGCGGCGTCGTACGTGCTTCTCGAAATGGACGGCGCGGGAGCTATTATGGATGAAGAGACGGTCACGCTCACCTTCGACCGGCCGTTCCTCTTCGCCGTGACCGAGGGCAATCTCCCGGTCTTTGTCGGGATCGTCAACACGCCGGCAGAATAAAACCCGTTCTCCAAAACAAAAAATCCGTCTCTCCGTGAGGCGGATTTTTGCGTGATACTAATCTCAAACAAAAATATAGCAAATGCAACTCGAAAGCACCCCCTCATCAGTCGCCAATGGCGACAGCTTCCCCACCAAGGGGGGAAGCCTTTACAAAGTACAGTTGAAAGAAGATGAAAACCCGCTTCCGGGACGGAAGAACCAATGTTTGCCTTCCCCCTCGGGCGGGGAAGGTGCCCCGAAGGGGCGGATGAGGGGGGACAAACGATTTTTGATCTCTATGTTTTAGATATGGAAAGAGTATGATACGGGTGTATCATTCCCCAAGCGCCATCTCGACGAGCATCTCGGCGGTGTCGTCCACGGGCTTCTCTTGTCCGGTGAGGCGGAAACCGTGCCGCTCGTAAAACCGGATCGCGCGCACGTTTTTCTCGAGCGCCCAGAGACGCCGGCCTCCTCTCGCCACCGCTTCCTCGAGCAGGGCGTGCCCGATCCCCCGGCCCCATAAGCATGGCTCGACGAACAGCCGCCCGATCTCCTCGCCATGAAGGGTGACGAATCCCTTCACGACGCCGTCGTCATACACAAAGGTCCCCCGCGGGAATCCGGCGTCGAAGAGCTCCCGGACGGCGTTCGGGACCGTGAGCTCGCTGAAATAGAACGGGTCGTACCGAAAGATCGGGTAGAAGTTCAGCCGGTAGCAGAAGACGCGGATCTCGGCGACCCGGACGGCATCCTCCTCCCGCGCAGGACGGATCGGATTCATGAGAGATCCTCCCGCCGGAGCGCGTAATAAAGGCACCGATGCGACGCGCCGCGCCAGTCGATCGTCTCCTCCTCGCCCGTCGGCGTCATGCCGTTCTTCTCCATCACGCGGCGGCTGGCGACGTTTTCTTCAAAGAAGCCCGCGCGGATCACCGTAAGCCCGCGGTCGAAAAGGGCGGTGATCGTCTGCCGGAGCGCTTCCGTGGCGTATCCTCGGCCATGGAGATCGGGCCGGATGACATAGCCCATCTCCGCGCTCTTTTCGTCCATGGCGACGTCGTTGACGAAGCCGATCATCCGGCCGTCGAGGGACACGGCGCGGACGAAATGCGCGGGATCGGCCGAGAGATCGCGCAGACGGCGGAAAAGCGGACGCGCTGCCTCGTCGTCGGCAAAATCGGGGAGCAGATAAGTGCGGTTGATGATGTTGTCACGCAGAAGCGCGATGCAGTCGGCTTCGTCCTCGTCCGTGATCGGGCGGAGCGTGATGCGGGTGCTGTCCTTCTCCATGGAAGACCTCCGGGTTTTTGTTTTCGCTTGCGTTCATTGTAGCACATCGGCGCGGCGATTGCAAGGCTTCGGAATGTATTTTGCCTCCCGGAACGGAAAAGCCCCCTCCGCGGGGAGCTGTCCGAGCGGAGGGAGCCGGGATGCATACGGGAGGATGGCTTATACGTACTCGAAATCGTCCTGTGCCTTGAACCACTTGCCTTCGCCGAAGCTCAGGATGAAGAGGACCGCCGCGACGATGAGCCAGCCGATCATGAAGGGAGAGGTCAGGTAAATGCCGAGCGCCGCGTGGTGGATGAATCCGAAGAAGGAGAGGACCGCGCCTGCCAGGGCGATGAGGGACGCGCTTCTCAGCTTGCGCTCGATCATGAAGACGCACATGGAGCCGAGCAGGATGCCGATGATGATCGCGCCCGCCTTGACCGCGGGAACGCCGTTCCACATCGCGCCGTTGGCGATGAGCATTTCGGAAATCTCAGGCGAGAAGCCCTTGATGCCGGTGTCCAGCGCTTCGGACCAGATTCCCCAGCCGCCTTCCGCCATGGAGCCGGTCGCAATAGCGGCTTCCACCTGGGTGAAGAGATAGTCGGCGATGGAGGGGACCATGGCGATGGCGATGGCCGCATAGTGTTTCGGCTTGCATTCCTTGAAGGCCTGCGCCACCATGATGACCGCGCACCACAGGAAGGTGATGGCGACGACGGCCGGCGGAACGAGATCGTCAAGAACCGTGAAGAGGCCGAAGATGCCCGCCAGACCGAGCACGACGCCGCTGATCCAGCTGTAGGCCGCGCCTGCATTCGTCTTTTTCAGGCCGGGATGGCCGAGCCAGACGGTGTTCGGAACCACGCCGCCGAAGAGGGAGGAGATCATCGTGCAGATACCGTCGGCGAACTGGGCTTCCCGGACATTGTAGGGATCGCCCGCCGCGTTCGCGGATTCCACGTTGTCCATGGTTTCGATGAAGTTGTAGATCTCCACCGGGATGACCACGGTCAGGTAGGGCGCAACATACGCGAAGCCGTTGATGAGGGACTGGATCGTGTTCACGGGATTCGGGAAATAGAACCCGACCTGCGTGAAGTCAAAGCTGGTACGGCCGAGGCAGATGGCATACACGATGCCGCCCACGATCGCCACCATGAAGGGAGAGATCTTTTTCGGGAAGAGATAGCCGGCGAAGAGGCCGAGCATGGCGACCGCGAGGATCGGCAAACCGACGACGGGATCGCCGAAGACGTCGAACACGCCCTGCGTCGCCATCCAGATGAAGCCGATGCCGGCCACGGTGCCGAGGAGCGCCGCGCGGGGCAGGTGCTTCTTGACCCACGGGCCGATGAAGCCGCCGAGGAATTCAACAAAACCGCCGATGAAGCAGGCAGCCATTGCCGCGCCCCATTCGGTTTCCGGATCGCCGATCGCATAGTGGATCGGGCTGATGACGCCGAAGAGAATGACGAACATGGCCGGGGTGGAGATGCCGGAGGGCAGTGCGGTCACATCGGGACGCTCCAGCTTGGCGGACAGCTTCGCAGCCATCCAGGCATAATAGAGACCGCCGCACATCAGACCGATGGACAGACCGGGGATCACGCGCCCGAAGATGATCTCGGACGGCCATCCGAAGCCCTCAAGGGTTGCGATGATGATGATGTAGTTGACGATATTGTTGGTGATCATATACGTCAACCCGCCGACGTCACCCTTCGTGAAGAAGGGGATCAGGCTTTTCTTTTTGGCTTCCAAAACAGGTTCCCCCTATGTTGATATAGATTTCTGCGCGGACCCTCCGCGCGGGATCACAGTTTAACGCCGAGCGCTCTCAGCTCTTCGCGGACCTCGTCGTACATGGCGAGCCAGAACGCGCGCGGTTCGCCGTCCTCGCCGTAGACCTCGTCGAAGGAGAGGCCTTCGTTTCCGGTCTCGAAGATGTACTCGTAGTTTTTGAGAAGCGCGGCGATGATAGGTTCCGCTTCCTCGCGGGTCATGCCCTGTGCCGCGGCTGCCTTGCCGACCTCGCCCATGAGGCGCGCTTCAAGCCCGGAGCAGTTCGGCTTCAGGCCGTCGCAGGATCCGACGCCTTCGAGGTTGCCGCCGGAGACCGTGATGGCCAGGGCATTCGCGGCGACTTCGCGCAGAAGCTCCTTCGTGCCCGCGCCGCTCTTCGGGTAGATGTCGCAGATGATAACGGCAGGGGCGCCGGCGTCGAAGGCCTGGCAGACCACACTCGAGAGCCACATGCATTCGGGCGTGGAGGTCGCGATGTATTTAATGTGGATCGGATGGCAGAGGTGGTAATCCGCCCGGCCGACCAAGGAATCCGCGAGCAGGGACGCGATCATGCAGACCGCCGCACCCGCCGCGCCTCCGGCAAGACCGCCGACCATGACGCACGCGAGAGAGGCGTTGAGGACGGGCGTTTCCATAGCGTTGGCGACGCGGATCAAGTTGTCGTTCGTCATGATAAGCTCGTTGTTGAGCGCGATGAGGTGCGCGTCCCCCGGCTGGAAACCGCCCGGCGCCATGGCCGCGAGATCCCCGATCTCGGAGACGGAGCTTTCCGCCGCGAGCCTGCCGATCCCGGGACGCCCGACCTTCGCGCAGATTTCATTCAGATAGCGCAGCTCGCGCCGCAGAGCGATCACCTCGGAGGGCGATGCGCGGACGACGTCAAAGCCGTCCACCTCGACGATGGAGCCGCAGGTGACCATATCGACGACGGGCTCCTTCGCCCACGACGTGACGGTCTTTTGGAACAGCTCCTCCGACATCGGACAGCCCGGATTTCCCGCTACGACACCGGGCAGACGTGGATCGTCCGGATGGCGGGGAACGAACGTATAGGCATCGTCTCCGTGTCCGACCGTGACGGCTTTGGGCATATTCCGCGCGGCTTCGAGGATTTCCTCGCGCGTGAACATCATCACACGGCCGGTGGACTGATTGTAGACGCCGGACCGGACGAGCAGCTCCACGCCCGCCTCAAAGAAGCGCATCGCTTCCTCGCGGCTGTGGAGCAGGAGCGCGCCGTCTTCCCGTTCGAGCTCGAATTCCTCGACGATGTCCATGATCGGCATGACGACGTGGTCCATGTCCCAGTCGTCCTTGGATATTACCTCGCCGGTATAGCCCCGGCTGACAATTTCCAGAAAATGCACGTTTACCCTCCCGACAATCGATTCGCCCGGCGCAGTCCGCACAGTATGCCGCGCGCCGGATCCTTTTCGACACTATTATATCCCATCGGGGAAATCCTGTCAAGAGCAGAACGCCGGAAAAGGAACATTTCTTCTTTTCGCCGTAAGATCCGCGCATTTCCGCCGTCTGAGGCGCATCCGCGGCACGCCCTTGACGGCCGGCTTCGGGTGTGGTATAATACGAAAGAACACGGTCATTTTTTGATAATCCCGAAGGAGAATTCCCGATGAAGCAACCGATGAACGCGCCGCGTGTCCTCTGTCTCCTCCTCGCAGCGGTCCTTGTCCTCTCATCCGTATCCTGCGCGAAGAACGATACAGCGGACGCCCCCGATCCGAATACCGTCGCCGTCGCGCAGTCCGACGCCCAAAACGCGGTTCCCGACGCGGAGCCGGCTGAGACCGAGCCGCCGAAGCCCCTTGCATACCTCGGCGAACACGACTTCGAGGGCAGAACCTACACCGTACTGGTCAGCGGCATGGACAACAGCGAATGGCGGCAGAACAATATCGACGCCGATGCCGAAAACCCCGAGATCATCAATTCGAGCCGCTTCAACCGCAACATCGAAGTCGAGGATACCCTGAACGTCACCCTCGCGTCGATCGAACAGTTCGGGAACGGCGGCATCGTGATGGGCGAGCTCAAAGCAGCCGTCAAGGCGGACGACGAGATCTACAACTCCGTTCAGCTCTGCTGCACCGACGTCGCGAAAATTACCCTTGAAGGCTATTTCGTCGATCTCATGACCCTCCCCGGCCTCTCGCTTTCCGAGCCGTGGTGGGACGCGCGTTCGGTGGAGGACATGACGATCCGCGGACAGCTCTATCACGCCGTCAATGCGGTCTGCATCGCCTCCTACAACGCCACCTTCGCGATCCTCTTCAACAAGGAGCTTGCCGCGGACTACCAGCTGGAATCTCCTTATCAGGATGTTCTGGACGGAAAATGGACGTACGATGCCCTGAGCGGGATGATGACCGGCGTCTCGACGGACCTCGACGGCAACGGGAAAATGGACGATCACGACCTCTTCGGACTCTGCCTCTGGGTCGATGCGATCACGGGCGCGGTCAACTCCGGGCTCGAATACTGTGCGCAGGTCGGTGAGGACGGTCTGCTTGCCCTGACGCTCGACACGGAGCGCGTGCAGGACATCGTCGACAAGTTCATCTCCTTCGCCGCCGATCCCGCAATCACCGCCGACTACATCTTCAAGGGATACAGCTCCTACGACCTCTTCGCCGGGAATCACGCGCTCTTTTACATGCAGGAGATCAACCGGATCACCGCCTTCCGCGACATGGAATCCGACTTCGGGGTGCTCCCGATGCCGAAGTTCAATGAAGAACAGCCCGTCTACCGCAGCTGTGTCGCGGAGAACGACGGCGTGCTCCTTTCGGTCCCGATCGTCATTTCGGATGCGGAGTTCACGGGCATCGTGCTCGACGCGCTGGCCTGTCTTTCCGAGCGGTATGTCATGCCTGCCTATTACGAGATCACCCTCCAGCGCAAAGCGGCGCGCGATGAGGAATCCGGGCAGATGCTCGACATCATTTTCTCGACCCGCGCCTATGACCTCGGCTGGATCTATCAGGTCGGCGCCCTCAAGAATTCGATGAAGGATATCGTACAGGGCGCGTCTCCGAATATCTCCGCCCTCGTCCAGAAGCGCAAATCGATCGCCGGTCGGATGATCAACACCGTCAACGAATTCTACGAAAACGGGAACTGATCCCGTCCGCGCATCCAAAACATCACCGTTCAGAACGAAAACAGGGAGGCACCTTGTGAACAGACAGACGGAACGAACGGAAACCGAAGAATTCCTCGATCTCGCGGTCTCCCTCGGCTATCGGCTCCTCTACGCGGGCGCGGAGATCAGCCGGGTCGAGGAAGCCGTCACGCGGCTCATGCAGGCGTATCGCGTCCCCGGCGACGTTTTCGCCATCCCGAGCAGTTTAATCGTCACGGTCTGCCCGGATGACGGAGAACCCGTGACATGGCTCAGGCGGATCGCTCCGCACGGCACGGATGTCGACGGGATCGAGCGCACCTACGCCCTCGCGCGTCAGCTCTGTGCCGAAGCCCCGCCCGTGGAGGAAGCGAAGCGCCGGCTCGACGAGATCGGGAAGACCGGCGTCCGCTATCCCGCGCCATTGCTGTACTTTGCGTATTTCCTCGCAGCATCGGCATTCGCGGTCTTCTTCGGCGGGACGCTCACCGACGGGCTGTTTGCCGGACTCTGCGGCGTGCTCACCGGCGCATTTCTGCAGATGCTCACGCGGTGGCATGTGAACGCGTTCTTCAAGACGATGGCCGCCTCCTTCCTCATCGCCGTCGTCAGCCAGACCCTGACGCACTTCCATGTGATCCGGTACGCAGATGCCGCGGCCATCGGGGCCCTGATGCTCCTCGTCCCGGGGATGATGATGACCGACAGCATGCGGGACATCATCTACGGCGACACCCTGTCCGGGATCAACAAATTCGTCGGGGTCGTCCTGACCGCCGCCGCGCTCTTACTCGGGACCGGCGTTGCCCTGCGCCTCAGCCAGGTCCTCTGGAACGACGCTTCCGTCGGGATCAGCCTTGACGTGCCCTATCCGTGGTGGATCCAGATCGCCTTCGCCGCGCTCGCCTGCTGCGGTTACTGCATCCTCTTCAACATCCATCCGCCGGGCATGTTCGTCTGCATGGCAGGCGGCGGGCTCGGATGGGCGGCCTATCTCGCGGCGGAAAAGCTCACCTCCTCGGCGCTGTTCGCGTATTTTGCCGCGGCGGCGGTGATCTCGCTCTATGCGGAGATCATGGCGCGGATCCGCAAGTTCCCGGCGTTCTCGTATCTCGTGATCGCGCTTCTTCCGCTCGTGCCGGGGGCTGGCGTCTACTACACCGTCGAATATCTCCTGGAGGGAAGCCGGATGCAGTCGGCGGAGCAGGGCGTAAGGACAGCCTCAGCCGCGGGACTTCTCGCTGTCGGGATGCTCGTCGTCTCCTCGATCTTCCGCATGGTCGGCGTCGCCCGTCAGCAGAACGGGAACCGCAAGAACCGCGCGGAACGCGGATGAGGGTCGATCCGGACCGCGAAGAATTTCAAAAATTCACAAAAAAGTCTTGCAATCCGCCCGGAAATATGGTAAAGATATAGAGAGCGAAGCATCCCGAAACGCATCAAAAAAACGGAGGTCATTATGAGACTCGAAGATCTGACCGTCACGAAACCGGCACCGACGCCGGGCGACACGAGCTGGTTCACGCACGACCGGTTCGGCATGTTCATCCACTGGGGCCTGTACGCCCTCGGCGCACGCCACGAATGGCTGAAAAACTACGAGCGCATCCCCACCGAGATCTACGACAGAAAGTATTTCAAGCACTTCGACCCCGATCTGTACGACCCGGAACTCTGGGCCAAGGCGGCGCGGGACGCGGGGATGAAGTACTTCGTCGTCACGACCAAGCATCACGAGGGCTTCTGCCTCTGGGATTCCGCCTACACCGACTACAAGGCGCCGAACACCCCGTACGGACGCGATGTCCTCACCCCGATGGTGGACGCGTTCCGCTCGAACGGCCTGCGCGTCGGCTTCTATCACTCGCTCCTCGACTGGCATCATCCGGACTACACGGTCGACGCCTGCCACCCGATGCGGGACAACGAGGACTACATCGCGATGGACAAGGACCGCGACATCACGCGCTATGTCGACTACCTCCACAACCAGACCGAGGAACTCCTGAAGCGCTACGATCCCGTC
>JAFZPN010000007.1 GCA_017550315.1 Clostridia bacterium | reverse complement strand
GATCTCGTGGTACGCACGTTGAGGGGTGGAGTCCAGAGGCGGGGAACGCGCCTTTGGGGCCGGGAAATGTCCATTCGGTTTCAGCTTGCTGAAACCGGGGGCCCAGGCCTGAGGGTCCTCTATGGTCCCGTCCGGAAGGACAAAAAAGCTAACGACTTTGTATATCCCAAATCCGCAAGGCTCTGCCGCGCAGACACAGGAATCGATCCGGACGCGCGCACGTTCCACGTGCGCTTTCTATCCTATCTCCGGCGTGTGCGCCAGATTGATGAGAAACTTCGTGAGATCCTCCGTCGCGTTCGGCTTCGCAACCGCCGAAATGCACGTCTTCATCGCGCCGAGAAGAACGTCCGACGTGAGAAGCTGATAAATGCACTCCTCGATCGGGGCGGTCTTCGTCGACGACATCGCGCAGCCGTTGTTGAGCAGGAACTCGGTGTTCCGCTCCTCCTGCCCCGGGATCGGATTCACGATGATCATCGGCAGGTTCTTCGCCAGACTTTCGCTCGTCGTCAGACCGCCCGGCTTGGTGATGATGCAGTCCGCCGCGTCCATGAGGAGACTCACATAGTCGACAAAGCCCGTGACGAGGATCCTGCGCGCGGATTTCTCGGCCAGCCGGTCGAGCGCCGCCTTCGTCTCGACATTCCGCCCGGCGACGGCGATGATCTGGAAGTCCCGCTCCACGTCGATGGACGCGATGCGGGAAACGAGCTCGCTCATGTTGCCGTAGCCCATCGACCCGCCCATCACGAGGAAGGTCGGGAGCGCGGGATCCAGCCCCACCTGCCGCCGCGCGTCCTCGGCCGGGACCCGCTCGGAGAACTTCGGATTGATCGGGATGCCGAAGGGGAGGATCTGCCCGTCGGAAAAGCCCTTGCGGCGGGCCTGCGGCAGAAGCAGCCTGTCCGGGGTGACGACGTAATCGTTCGCCGTGCAGTCCTCCCAGAACGGATGGAAGGTGAAGTCGGTGAGGATGCCGACGGTGCGGTTGGAGATCAGACCGCGCTTCTTCATCGTGGAGCACATCATCCCGGCGAAGGGATGCGTGAAGACGACGGCGTCGAAGCGGTCGGAGCGGATGTAGTCGACGAGCTCCTTCGAGAGGGCGTTCGTCGCGAGCTGCATGGCGTCGAGCTTTTCGTTCACGCGGCGCATTTCGGCGAGACGGTACCCGATCCGGTATGCGCCCTGCGCGCGCTCGGTGACCATGAGATAGCCGTCGGCGATGACCTTGGCGAGCTCGGGCGAGACGTATTCGAGGGTGTCGAGGATCTCGGCGTCGGCGTCCTGCGCCTCAAGGGCGGTCCGGATCGCGCGCGCGGTCGAGTTGTGGCCTTCTCCGGCGGTGACGGATAAAATCAGAAAGTTCATGAGGATCCCCCGAATGAGAATGAGAATGGATGAACGGCGGAATCGGCAGACAGGACCGGAAACATGCCCGGCGCCGACGCCTTCTTGTATTTTCCTATGGTTCCGGCTCCCACGCTTCGACGGCGGATGCGAATTGCTCCATCGTGACGGCGCGGTTGAGGCGGTCGCGGAGAGCCGCGGAGCCGCGCATGCCCTTGATGAAATACGCCGCACGGGACCGCGATTCGCGCACGCCGCGCTCCTCTCCCTTTTCCCGCACGACGTCCGCGACAAAGGACAGCACGAGCGATTTGATCTCGCCGAGGGAGGGGCGCGCGTCGTCAGGCTCTTCGGGATGCTTCAGCCGCCGGAACAGCCACGGATCCCCGAGCGCGGCGCGTCCGATCGCCACTTCCCGGCAGCCGCCGTCGAGGTAGACCTGCGCCGTCCGGCGGGAGGTGATGTCCCCGTTCCCGACGAGCGGCCCGGCAGCGATGTCCCGGAGCGCATCGGCGGTGCGTCCGGCGGCGGAGGGATCGGCGGAGGGGGCGTACATCTGGGCGCGCGTGCGACAGTGCAGCGTGATCTTCTGCGCGCCCGCTTCCGCCATGCGCCGGGCGAATGCGGGGGAGATCTCCGAATCCCAGCCGAGGCGGAATTTGACCGACGCGGGGACGCCGTGACGCTCGCAGACCTCCCGGACGGCTGCCATGATCCGCGCGGCGCGGTCCGGGTCCAGCATGAGGGCCGAGCCCTCGCCGTTCGAGACGATCTTTCGGACGGGACAGCCCATGTTGATGTCGATCCCGGCGGGCGGCGCGGCATAGGAACAGCCGCGGTAGTCCCCGGAGAGGAGCAGCTCGGCGGCCCGGGCCATGACGGCGGGATCCCGGCCGAAGATCTGGAGGACGACGGGGGGTTCGCCGGGGGTGATTTTCGCAAGCTCCGCGGTTTTCGCGTCATCGCGGGTGAGGGCGACGGCGGAGATCATTTCGCTCACGGCGTAATCCGCGCCGAACGATCCGCAGATCCGCCGGAACGCCGCGTCGGTGAAGCCCGCCATGGGCGCGAGGGCGAATTTGGTGTGGTTTGGCATGGTGAATCGAATTCAGAAATCAGTTTCGAAGAGAGGCGGCTTTCTATCTCAACACGCCGCCGTCCATCGTCAGCACCCGGTCGGCTCTTGCGGCGATCTCCGGGTCATGGGTGACGAGCATGATCGTCTGATTCGGCTTCTTCCGGGTCTCCATCAGAAGATCCATCAGTTCCTTCGCGGACTGCTTGTCGAGGTTTCCGGTCGGTTCGTCGGCGAGCAGGATCTTCGGCTGATTCACAAGCGCTCTTGCTACCGCCGCCCGCTGCTGCTGTCCGCCCGACGCCTCCGAGGGGAGATGATCGAGGCGGTCCCGAAGCCTGAGCAGATCAAACAGTTCTTCCATGTAACTCTTTGAGCCGCCGCCCGCGATCAATTGGGGAATGAGGATGTTTTCGCGCAGGGTCAGGACCGGGAGGAGCGCGTAGTTCTGAAAGACATATCCGATCTGCCGGTTCCGGATCTCCGAAAGACGGTTGTCCGACGCGGCGTACAGGTTTTCCCCGTCGAGAAAGACTTCGCCCGAGGTCGGTCTTTCAAGCCCGCCGAGCATGGAGAGCAGCGTCGATTTCCCGCTCCCGGAGGTGCCGACGATGGCGACGAACTCCCCTTCCTCAACGGAAAACGTGGCGTTCTGCACCGCGCGGATCCGTTTTTCGCCCTGTTCGTATTCTTTGGTTAGCTTTACGGCGTTCAGGATCATAACGCTCCTCCTTTCGCGGTATCCGCGATTTCTTCGTTCATCATGGCTTCCGCTTCTCTTCTTGTGTATAGAACGCCGCATCCGATCGCCGCTCCGAGCACGAGGAGCGAACAGAACGCGCCGAGCAGGCCTTCAAGCGCCACGCCCGCGTTCGATGTGACGAGCAGGAAGCCGAACAAGCCCATGAGCACCGACAGTCCGGATCCGACGGCGAAATTGGCGGCAGTCTCAGGCGCGAGGATCCGGTGGATCTGTTCCCGCTTCGAACCGAGCGCGCGCAGGATCGCGATCTCCCGCCTCCGCACCCGGAGATTGGCGCGCACGGACGCAAAGGTCAGGGCAAGCGCGGCGCAGAAGAGCATCCCGCCGACCAGATACAAAAACAGGCGGTACATCGCGGTGATGGCCTTCATCTGCGCCCGCTGAACGGTGCGGTCGACAAATTCGAGGTCGTATGCCTCTGCCAGCTCCGAAAGGGTGCCGATCAGCGCTTTGCGGGCTTCGGGGCTGTC
>JAFZPN010000083.1 GCA_017550315.1 Clostridia bacterium | reverse complement strand
TGCTGGGACTCTGCGGGCTTCGGTTCGGGTTCCACGTAGATCTGCGGGATGTTCGTCAGCTCGCCGCCGGATGCCTGTGCGGCCGCCCGGATCTCGGCGATATGCTGATCGTGCTCCTCCTTGGTCTCGGAGAAGAACGTCGTTCCCATGCCGGATACGAAGTAGTAATACGGCGTCTCCTGCACCGTCAGCGCCGCGAGCAAAGCGGACGCCGAGGGATTCGCGATGGGTCCCGGCGGGAGTCCGTCGTGCTGGTACGTGTTGTACGGCGTATCGTAGTAGAGGTCGACCGTGCGCTCCCCGGTATCGTGCGCGATGGCATAGACGACCGTCGCGTCGGATTCGAGGCGCGGGAAGACGTCCGGGATCTTCAGTCGGTTGTGGAAGACCGAGGAGACCTGCAGAAATTCCGACGGCGCAGCGGCTTCCTTTTCGATCATGGAGGCGAGGGTCACGACCTCGTCGACCGTGAAGCCGAGCTCCGCACACAGGTTCCGGTACTCCCGCGTGAAGATCTGCGCGAAGCGGCGTAGCATCTTGTTGAGAACCGTCACCTCGCTCGAATTGAGGTAGAACTCATAGGTGTCCGGGAAGAGATACCCGTCGAGGCGGTAGATGCGCCCCTCCTTCGTCCCGTGCTCCTCGAGCTCGCGTAAGAACCAGTAGTCGAAATCGTAGTTCTGGATGGCGTCGACAAAGCCTTCCTTCGTGCCGATCCCGTACTGCTCCACGAAGAGGCGGATGATGTCATCGGTCGTGAAACCTTCGGGGATGGTGACGCGCACCGTGCCCGTGACTTCCTTCTCCTTGAATTCGGCGAGCAGGGTCTTGTAGTTCATCATCGGCGAGACGGTGTAGTCCCCCGCGATGTATTTCTGGTCGTCTTTTTTGTAGACGGCGTAGTACTTGAAGACCTTCGGATATTTGATGACGTCGTTTTTATAGAGGATCGTGGCAAGTTCGTCGAGCGTCGTGTATTCGGGCAGCGTGATCTCGACGACCTCGTCGGACTTCACGAACGCAAAGACGTCGTTCGAGACGAGGATGATCGCGATCGCCGCGACGACGGAGATGATGACGACGAAGATGATGTAGACGATGGCCTTGACCACGCTGACGACGGTGTTGCCGCCCGCGTCGCTGACGACCTTTTCCTTCGGTTTTTCTTCTTTCTTGACGGCCTTCGCGGGCTTTTTCGCGGGCTCGATCCCGAGATCGCTCGTCCGTGTCTTCATCATCTGCATGCTCGCGAGCGCGGCCTTGTTCTGCACGGAAGACGGCTTCTTCCGCGGCTCGGCGGCGCTGTTCTCCGCCGCTTCATTCTCCGCGGCCTTGGCGGCAGCTGCCGTCAGACGGCTGAGGCGCGCGGCGGATGCGTCCGACTGCGGTACCGTCCTGTTCGCGGGAGCGGAACGGGTCTCCTCCGGCGGATTCGCACGGGAGCGCTCGGGGGCGGCCTGTCTCTCCGGGGTCCGCGCGGCGGGTTTGATCTCCGCGACGGCATCCGGGGACGCCGGACGGATCGCGGAAGATGTGCTCTTCGCAGGGCTCGCCTGTCCTCCGACGGTGCGGCGGCGGTTCAGGACCTGTCCGTTGTTGCGGTTGATCTGGCTCTTCAGCCGGTCCGCCGCGTGTTCCCGGACGGTAAAGGTTCTGGTCGCGCCGAATTCTTCCTGACGGTTGTTTTCCGTAACCGTCACCTCACTTTCATGGGGAAATCCCCCGCACTAACGCCTCGCGACCGCCGCCACGACGAACACGAGGATCAGGACGAGGAAGGTCGGGGTGAAAAACGCCTCGGCGACGCGCGCGAACGGACCTCTCTTGTCCTTCGCCTCATAGCCGGTGGGGACATTGGCCTCGGCGTAGCCCCGGTAAATATGCTGCGCCTCGAAGCACATGAGCATCCCCGAAAAGAGGGCGACGGCGCAGAGCAGGATGACAAGCAGGAGCATGCTGATGTTCTGCTTGTCCGCGATATACAGGATGTACCGCTCCCCGAGCACCACGGCGGCGTCGTAGCAGGCGTGCACAAGGATCGCCGCGAGGAGGGAACGGGTGGTGTACAGCACCGACGCGAGGACGAGCCCCGCCGTGAAATACACCGGGAAACGGGCAAGGGAGAAATGCGACATGGCGAACATCGCCGCGCTCATCAGAGCGGCAAGCGGCGCGCCGTATCGCTCGTATTCGCCGACCACGATGCCGCGGAAGAGGAACTCCTCCGTCAGGGCTGGCAGGACGGCAAAGGCGACGACCAGGTACAGGCCGTCGAAGAAGCGGTCGCCGAGCGCGAAGGCCGCGTATTCCGTCACCGACGAGGACGCGAATGCCTCCGGCGCGATCCTGTACAGGAGCACGGAGAGGATTACCGTCACCGAGGAGAGGAAGAGAAAGGCCTGCAACAGATAGAGCAGCTGGGACGGGGAGAAGAGCCTGAGGCGGAGCTTCGGCGTGAATTCCCTGCCCCGGATGCGGCAGTAGAAGAGCGACGGGACCGCGTAAATCAGGAGTTCGATCACCACGACGGCGAGGTACGGGTTCTCGCGGAGCCCGAGCGTGTCCGTCGGTATGAGGTTCGCCGCCAGAATGAGTCCGAAAACCGCCAGCACGAGGACCGGCGTCCAGAAGGCGGCCTTAAAACCGGAACGCAAGTTCAGCCCTTTCCGGGACGTGTCTTTCCCGCGTCTTTCGTAACGCGGACGCCCTTTTCCGTGAGGAGGATGTCGACGGTGACGTCAAAGCGGCCGCGCGGCACCTCGGGGAGGATGTAATCGGAATACACCACGCCGATCGTGCAGCCGGAGAAGCCCGAGAGATAGCGGTCGTAAAAGCCCTTCCCGTAGCCGAGGCGGTAGCCCGCCCGGTCGTAGACGAGTCCGGGGACGAAGCAGACCGCGCCCGCCGTATCGGTTTCCGCGTCATAAACGGGATTCTCGGCGGGAGGCTCGAGGATGCCCATGCCGTCGTCCGCCAGCTCGTCGAGCGAGGAGACGGTGTGATAGGTCATCGTGTGGGATTTGCGGTCGCAGCGCGGAAAGAGCACCTTCTTTCCCTTCGCAAACGCCGCCTTCGCGATGGCGGATACGTCGATCTCGTCCGCCGTCGCCGCGTAGAGGAGCACGTATTCGGCGTACCGGAAGCTCACGAGCCCTTCCGCCGCCTTGCAGATCGCCTCATCCCGGCGGAATTTCTCCTCCGGCTGCATCTGGCGACGCCGTTCCTTGTATTCCTCGCGGATATCGTCTTTTTGTTTTTTGATCATTTCGCCAATATCGCAGAACGGAGCTTCTCCGCTGCGTCCCCTCCTTTCAGGATCCGCACGAGCGCGAGGGCGAATTCCGTCGCCGCACCCATGCCGCATGCCGTCACGATCCTGCCGTCCTCCTCCACCCGTCCGGCGGTGTAATCCGCGCCGGCGAGCTCGCCTTCAAAGCCCGGGAAGCAGGTCGCTCTTTTTCCCATCAGATAACCGCGATGTCCGAGAACCATGGGCGCGGCGCAGATCGCGGCAAGGATGCCTCCCTCCGCATGCACGCGGCCAAGCACGGCGTCCACCGTCGGATCCGTGTCGAGATTCTTCGCGCCGGGCATGCCGCCGGGCAGGATCACCATGTCGATCCCGCCGAGAGCCGCCGCGTCTTCCGCCGTCATGTCCGCCGTCACCGGGATCCCGTGGGAACCCCTCACGACAAGACCATGGCCGCCGACCGCAGCCGTTTTTACGTCCAATCCCGCGCGGCGCAGAACGTCCACAGGCGTCAGGGCCTCGATCTCTTCAAAGCCGTCCGCCAGAAATTCGAGTATCATAGCAAACACGCCGGGGCCTTCGCAGCCCGCGCTCCTCTCCCGATGATGATACAGTTTATTATATCATATTCAACGCCCGGAAGCGATGAACGATTCATAAACATTGTTGCGTTTTTTTCTTGATTTTCCTGAAAGTTCCGTTTTTTGCGCGCCGAAGCGGCAGGATCCCTCAGAGAATATCCGCGACGGCTTCCCGTACGCGGGCGGCGATCTCCTCGCGGGAATACGGTTCGTCCCCGTCCTCCGGCGCGCAGGGGATCACCCGCCATCTGCAGGTGCGGGCGGCGTAGGAAGCGGCGCGGCGGCAGGCGAGAAGATACTCCTCGTGGGTCTCGTGAATGTCGAGCTTCCGGCCCGTCTGTGCCGAGCGGTGCTTCACGAGCGCGGAGGACACCCGCTCCGGCATGTCGAGCAGCAGCACCGCGTCCGGGCGGGGGAGTCCGAGCTTCTCAAATTCAAAATCCCAGAGCCACGCGAGAAAGCCGTCCCACGCCTCCCGCGGCATTTTCGCGAGCTGATGATAGGCGTTCGCCGTGGTGTAGCGGTTGGCGAGCACGACGGTGTCCGGATCGTGCCAGTCCTCGCGCCACGAGGTGACATAGCTGACATACCGGTCCGCCGCGAAGAACATCGAGGCCGCGTAGGTGTTCGTGTCCGCGGGATCCGCGCCGAGACGTCCCCCGAGGTACATCCGCACGAGCGCGGAACCTTCGGAGGCGTAATCCGGGAATTCGATCACCCGCACGCGGCGCCCCTCGGCTTCGAGCGTCTCCCGGAGCAGTTCGGTCTGCGTCCCCTTCCCGGAGCCGTCGAGACCTTCGAGCACAATGAATTTTCCCATATTCTCACACGTCGAAGGGCGCGTCGTCCTTCATTTTCATTTCCTGATACTCCCGGCGCGAGATCAGCACGTCGCGGGGCTTCTGCCCGTCCGGCGCCGACACGTAGCCGAGCTGTTCCATGCGGTCGATGAGCTTCGCCGCCCGGCCGTAGCCGAGGGAGAGACGCCGCTGGATAAGCGAGGTGGAGATCTTGCCGGAGTCGATCGCGAGCTCCACGGCCTGCCCGAGCATCGGGTCCTCGCCCTCTCCGTCGTCGTCTTCGGCATCCCGGCCTGCCCCCTTCTTCCCGCTGAGCACGCCGCATTTCTGCGCCTCGCGCTCGATCTGGTTGGCGATCTCGTCGGAATAGACGGCTTCCGCGCCGTTCATGTTCTTGATATAGGTCACGACCTCCTCGACGTCGTCCTCGCTGACGTATGCACCCTGCACGCGGATCGGCTTCTGCGCGCCGACGGGAGCGAAGAGCATGTCGCCCATGCCGATGAGGTTGGCGGCGGAGCCCACGTCGATGATGGTGCGGGAGTCGATCTGGGACGAGGTGCGGAACGCGATGCGCGAGGGGATGTTCGCCTTGATAAGGCCGGTGATGACATCCACGGACGGACGCTGCGTGCCGATGATGAGGTGCATGCCCGCGGCTCTCGCCTTCTGCGCGATGCGGCAGATCGAATCCTCGACGTCGTCCGGCGCGGTCATCATGAGATCGGCCAGCTCGTCGATGACGATGACGATCGACGGCATGTATTCGTAGTCGGGGTGGGTCAGAACGCGCTTGTTGTATTCCGTGATGTTGCGCACCCCGATGTCCTCGATCAGTCCGTAGCGGCGTTCCATTTCTCCGACCGCCCACGACAGAGACCCAGCGGCCTTTTTCGGCTCGGTGACCACGGGGACGAGCAGGTGCGGGATGCCGTTGTAGATGTTGAGTTCGACCTTCTTCGGGTCGATGAGGATCAGCTTCACGTCCTCCGGCGAGGCCTTATAGAGGAGCGAGGTGATGACGGAGTTGATGCAGACGGATTTACCGGATCCGGTAGCGCCCGCGACCAGGAGATGCGGCATCTTCGCGATGTCGAAGTAGACCGCGTCGCCCGCCACGTCCTCGCCGAGCGCGACGGTCAGCTTGCTCTTCGCGGTGATGAAGCGGTCATTCTCGATGAGGGTCCGCAGATGCACGGTCGTGCGCTTCTTGTTCGGCACCTCGATGCCCACGGCGGATTTGCCCGGGATCGGGGCCTCGATGCGCACGCCGGTCGTCGCGAGGTTGAGGGCGATGTCGTCGACGAGGTTGGTGATCGAGCGCACGCGGGTGCCTTTCTCCGGCAAGAGCTCGTACCGCGTGATGGTCGGGCCGCGGGAGATGTTCTCGATCTTGGTGTTGACGCGGAAGCTCTGGAGGGTCTCGACGAGGCGCAGAGCGTTTTCCTGCAATTCGTCCTTGATGTCCTCTCCTCCGCCGCCGGGATCCTCGGTCAGAAGGTCGATTGGCGGGAAGATGTACTCCGGCGCGGCGGGCTTCACGGACTTCTGCGTCTCGGGAAGCGGCGCGGAGACGGTCTCGCGCTTCACGTCGAGCGGATTCTTGTACTGTTCGGACAGGCGGTCGAGAAGCTCCGCATCCTCGGGATTCACAAAGAGATCCGCGACGCCGCCCTCGGCATCCGCCGCCACGGAGGAGGCGAGGCTGACGGTGTCGGTCTCATCCGCGCGCACGGGTTTGGCAGTCGGACGGGCGGCATGGGATTCTCCCGCCGGGGTCCCGTCGTCCGGGAGGAATGCAAATTCGTCGCCGGCGTGATCCTCGGGGATCGGCTCTCCGCCGTGCACGACGGGCTGGACCTTCGCCGCGGGCAGCTCGGAGGAGGGAGGAAGCTCGGTCACGCCGCTCTGCTTCCGGCTCTTCTCCACGCGCTCGCGGGTCCGGCGCATGACCTCGTCGAAGATCTTCTCGTCCACGACGCCCGTATCGATGTCGGGCGAGGCGAGCTCCTTCTGCGCCTCATCCGCCGTATCGGGATCGCGGAAGGCGTCGGCGGCCCAGCCGGTGTCCCGGTCGTAAGCGCCTTCTTCCTTCGCGTCGTTCTGTTTCCTGCGCTTTTTCTTCGAGACGGAGATCGCGTCGCTCTTGCCGGGATGCTCCGCCGGTCCGCTCACCGGAATGTCGAGCTCGGTGAGGCGGCGCTTTTTCACGTGATATACCTTCGCCGTGGTGCGCTCGGTCTTCGCCGTGGGAGCGGGGATGTCCATCGGGATCTGGGCGGGCGTCTGTCCTGCCTCCGCTGCCCGGGCTTCCTGTTCACGGCGGCGCTTTTCCCGCAGGTAGGCGAGGTATTTCTCTTCGCGGACCTGATTCTTGGTCGGGCCGTAATTCTCGCGCCGCTCAGCCTCCGCGGCCTTCTTTTCGCGACGCCGCTCGAGAATGCGGTCGAGGTGATAGGCGAGGAAGACAGCGACGCCGCGCGGGGTCAGGCCGGCGATATAGAGCGCGAGCAGGATCACGGCGGCGAAGAGGACGATCAGGCTGAAGATCCGCCCGAAGCCCCGGAGAAGCAGTTCGCCGAGGATGCCGCCGATCACGCCGCCGCCCCAGAGATCGGCGCCGGCTTCATAGTGCACGCGCGCGTCGAGGGTCGCGTATCCGCCGCCGAGGATGTGGGAGAGCATGGCGGCGAGGATCGCGAGGATGACGGTGCAGAGCGTGCGCACACCTCCCCTTCCCTCTTCGCGGTCGCGGTTCCAGAAGAGACAGCGGATGAGGAGCAGGATGGGCAGGAAATACGCCGCGGTGCCGAACAAGCCGGCGAGCACGTCGCGGATACCGCGTCCGACCACGCCCTCGTCCACGATCAGGCAGACGGCGAGCAGGACCGCGACGGCGGCGAGAATATAGGGGGTGAGCTGGGCGATGAAGGAGTTCTCGTCGGTCCGCTTCGAGGCGGTTCCCTTCGGGGAACTCTTCTTCGTCTTCGCACCCGTCGTTTTTTTGGAAGATTCGGTTTTCCCGGACGATTTCGTTTTCTTCGTCTTCGGCATGTCGGTTCCTTTCCGGAGAAATTCTGTATGTGAAAGATGGTTTGGATGCTCAAAAGGATGCGGCGATACATCGCCACTGTATATGATACCATAATAGAGTGAAAATTACAAGCAAAAAAACGGAAAAGGAGAAAACTTTTCCCTTTTCCGCGTGAAATTTTCCGTTTTGGGTGCGCCGCCCTCATTCCGAGAGCGTCAGACCGACGGGACAGTGGTCGCTGCCGAAGACCTCGGGATAGATCCGCGCTTCGGCGATCCTGTCCCGGATCCGGTCGGAAACGAGGAAATAGTCGATGCGCCAGCCGGTATTGCGCTCGCGGGACTTGAACATGTAGGACCACCACGTGTAGGCGTCGGCGCGGTCGGGATAACGGTACCGGAAGGTGTCGGTGAAGCCCGCCGCGAGCAGCTCGGTCATCTTGCCGCGCTCCTCGTACGTGAAGCCCGCGTTGCCGATGTTCGACTTCGCGTTCTTGATGTCGATCTCCTCGTGCGCGACGTTGAGATCCCCGCAGAGCACAACGGGCTTCTCCCGGTCAAGTGCGGAGAGATACGCGCGCAGATCGTCCTCGTAGACCATTCGGAAATCGAGGCGGGTGAGCTCGCGCTGGGCGTTCGGCGTGTAGGAGTTGACGAGGTAGAGATCCCCGAAATCGAGCGTGATGAGGCGTCCCTCGTCGCTGTACTTGCCGTCGATGCCGTAGAGGACCGCCTTCGGTTCCCGGCGCGTGAAGACCGCGGTGCCGGAATAGCCCTTCTTCTCCGCGCTGGAATAATAGACCGCGTAGCCGTCCCGCGCGAATTCCGCCTGCCCGGGCTGCATCTTCGTCTCCTGTATACAGAAGACGTCCGCGTCCGCCGCGTCGAAGAAATCCGCGAAGCCCTTCGTGAGGACGGACCGGAATCCGTTGACGTTCCAGGAAATGAATTTCATGTGTCCCTCCTTATTCGAGTTCGAACGCGCCGGTGTAAAGCTGGTAGTACGTGCCCCGCTCGGCGATGAGCTTGTCGTGCGAGCCGCGCTCGATGATCCGTCCGTGGTCGAGCACCATGATGACGTCCGAATTCATGACGGTCGAGAGGCGGTGCGCGATGACGAACACCGTCCGGCCTTCCATGAGGCTGTCCATGCCGCGGGAGACGATGGCCTCCGTGCGGGTGTCGATCGAGGAGGTCGCCTCGTCCATGATGAGCACCGGCGGATCGGCCACGGCGGCCCGCGCGATCGCGATCAGCTGACGCTGGCCCTGCGAGAGGTTCGCGCCGTTGTTCGTGAGCACGGTCGCGTAGCCCTCGGGCAGACGGGTGATGAAATCGTCCGCGCCCGCGAGCTTCGCCGCTTCGACGCATTCCTCATCCGAGGCGTCGAGGCGTCCGTACCGGATGTTCTCAAGCACCGTGCCGGAGAAGAGGCTCGTGTCCTGCAGGACGATCCCGAGGGAACGGCGCAGATCGGCCTTTTTGATCTTGTTGATGTTGATCCCGTCATAGCGGATCTTGCCGTCCGCGATGTCGTAGAAGCGGTTGATGAGGTTGGTGATCGTGGTCTTGCCGGCACCGGTCGCGCCGACGAAGGCCACCTTCTGACCGGGCTCGGCGTAGACCGTGACGTCGGTCAGGACCTGCTTCTCGCCGTCGTAGGAGAAGTCCACTTCGGTGAGGCGGACGTCGCCCGCGAGAGGCGTGTAGGTCGTGGTACCGTCGCCGTGCGGATGCTTCCACGCCCAGTGACCGGTGTGCTCCTCCGTTTCTTCGACCGAACCGTCCTCCCGGATCTTCGCGTTGACGAGCGTCACATAGCCCTCGTCCGTCTCCGGTTCCTCGTCGATGAGGGAGAAGACGCGGTCCGCGCCCGCCATGCCCATGACGATGGAGTTGATCTGCTGGGAGAGGTTGTTGACGTTGCCCGTGAACTGCTTCGCCATGTTGAGGAACGGGACGATGATCGAGAT
>JAFZPN010000082.1 GCA_017550315.1 Clostridia bacterium | reverse complement strand
TTTGGACAGGTGGAGATTTCCGGCTCCAAGAACGCCGCGCTCCCCATTATATATGCATCCGTCCTGGTCAAAGGCAAATGCGTCCTCGAGAACATCCCGGACGTCTCCGATATCCGCACCTCCTTCGAGATCCTGCGCGGGATCGGCGCGCGCGTGAAAATGCTCTCCCGTGGCACATGGGAAGTCGACTGCACCGACGTGATCTGCGGGGAGAGCGACTACGAGCTCGTCCGCAGCATCCGCGGGTCCTACTACCTCCTCGGCTCCGAGTTCGGACGCTTCGGCCACGCGAAGGTCGGTCTTCCCGGCGGCTGCAACTTCGGCGTCCGTCCGATCGATCAGCACATCAAGGGCTTTGAAGCGCTCGGCGGGCGTGTGTCGACCGAAGGCGGCTATGTCGAGATCGAATCCGAAGGCGCGGTCGGCGCGAACATCTTCTTCGACCTCTCCTCCGTCGGCGCGACGCTCAACGTCATGATCGCGGCGGCGACGGCGGACGGCGTGACCGTCATCGACAACGCGGCGAGAGAGCCTCACGTCGTCGACTGTGCGAACTTCCTCAACACCTGCGGCGCGCAGATCAGCGGCGCGGGCTCGGATGTCATCAAGATCAAGGGCGTAAAGGAGCTGCACGGCTGCACCTACGCCATCATCCCGGATATGATCGAAGCCGGATCCTTCATGGTGGCCACGGTCGCGACACGCGGGGCAGTGAAGATCACGAACGTCATCCCGAAACACCTCGAGTCCGTCACGGCGAAGCTCATCGAGATCGGCGCGGAGGTCGAAGAATTCGACGACGCGGTCATGGTCACCTCCGGCGAGCACATCCGCCGCACATCCGTCAAGACCCTCCCGTATCCGGGCTTCCCGACCGACATGCATCCCCAGATGGCCGCGCTTCTCTGCACGGCGGAGGGTACGAGCTACATCAACGAAAGCATTTTTGAAAACCGATTCCGCTATGTGGAAGAGTTGCGCCGTATGGGCGCGAAGATCAAGGTCGACGGGCGCATTCTCGTGATCGAAGGCGGCACGCCTCTCACACCGGCGCCGGTCATCGCGACCGATCTGCGCGGCGGCGTCGCGGTGATGATCGCGGCACTGACCTGCCCCGGGACCACCGAAATCGGACAGATCCGCCTCATTGAGCGCGGTTACGACGATATCTGCAGCAAACTTCGCTCCCTCGGCGCGGATATCAAAAAGATCACGGTTCCGGATGAAATCCCGCTCCCGCAGGCAAACTAACGGCGGGTACGGACAGATCCCGGCCTATTCTGACGAAAGCGAGGATTCTCTGAACGATGGAGATTACCCTTGAAACCCTGATCGGCGATATCGTGGACTACGACGAAGATACCGCCGAGGTTTTCCTTTCCGCCGGCATGCACTGCATTGACTGCCCCGTCTCCCGCATGGAGACCGTGGAGGAAGCCTGCATGGTACACGGCGTCGACCCCGACGAGCTGATTGAACAGCTCAACGAATTTCTCAAGGCGAAAACCGAAGAGCAGGAATAACGAGAAGGCGGGCACGAGCCTGCCTTTTTTCCCGGAGGAGGATGCGATGATGATCCCGCTCGATCCCCGGCTTGCCGCTGCGGCATCCTTTGCACGCGATGGTACAGTCCTCGCCGACATCGGCACGGATCACGCCTATCTGCCGATCTTCCTGCTTCTCGACGGACGCGCGCCCTTTGCCGTGGTGTCCGACGTGAACGAGGGACCGCTGCTCCGGGCGAAGGCCAATGCGGCGAAATACGGCGTCACGGAGAAGATGCGCTTCGTGCGCGCGGACGGCCTCTGCGGCCTCGACCCCGAGCGGGACGGCGTGCGCGATATCTATGTCTGCGGGATGGGTGGCGAGCTCATCGCGCGGATCGTCGGCGCGTCCGACTATACGCGGCAGCCCGGCGTGCACCTGATTTTACAGCCCATGTCCTCCCCGGAAGAGCTGCGGCTCTTTCTCGGGGCGGCGGGCTTTGCGATCCTCGACGAGCGTCTCTGCGAAGCGGCGGGGAAGCGATATGCCTGCCTGCTCGCGGCTTACGACGGTCAGATCCGGGAATACACCCCGGCGGAGCTTCTGCTCGGCCGGGTGAACATCGAGAAAAAGGAGCCCCTGTTCCGGCCGTTCGCCGAAGGATGGCTCGCGCGCGTCGAGACGCAGATCGCGGGACGGCGTGCGGGCGGTCTTGATACAGCGGAAGCAGAGGCGCTCCGGGACGAGATCCTTGCCATTTTGGAGGCGACGCCATGACGGTACGAGAATTTCACGCGCATCTCTCTGCGCTTTATCCGAAAACCCTGTCCGAGCCGTGGGACAACGACGGGATCATGGTATCCGCCGATCCGGACGTGCCGGTGAAGCGGGTGATCGTCGCGCTCGACGCCACCTCCGGCGTGATCGGATATGCGGCGGACCACGGTTTTGACTGCGTCCTCACGCACCATCCCATGCTCTTCCGCGGCGCGAAGGCGGCTGTGCCGGACACCCCCGGCGGTCGGCGGATCCTGCGGGCTGCGCTGGGCGGCGTATCGGTGATCTCCCTTCACACCCGTCTGGACGCGGGAGAGGGCGGCGTCAACGACTGTCTGCTGCGGCAGCTGGGCTTTGAGAACCGCGGCGGGTTCGGCGTCTCCGAGGCGCCGGGAGGGCATTTCGTCGGACGCTGGACGGAGGTCCCGCCGATGACGGGGCTTGCCTTCGCGGAACGCGTAAAGAAAGCGCTCGGATGCGAAACGGTCCGCGTGACGGGTGACTGCGCCGGGCTCATCCGGAAGATCGCGGTCTGCGGCGGGGACGGGAAGGACTATATTCCCGAGGCGCTCGCCGGCGGATTCGACGCCTACCTGACGGGCGACGCCGGATACAACATGGCCGAGGACGCGGCGGAGGACGGACTCTTCACCGTCGAAGCCGGACACTATCACAGCGAAGCCCCGGTGCTCCCGCGGCTGAAAGAACTGGCGGATACGCTCACGAACGCGGAGACCGTCATCGTCGATACCTGCGCATACCGGAACTTCTGAGGGACATCATGGACAACTACGACGAAAAACAGAAGACGAGACTGGCGTACCGTCTCGTGATCCTCTGCTGGATCTCCTATACCACCGTTTATATCGGCAAGAAAACATTGTCGGTCTGCCTTACGGACATGATCGCGGACGGCGTCTGCGACAAGGCCATGGGCGGCGTGATCGGCACCTGCTTCCTCGCGGCTTACGCCGTCGGTCAGCTGGTCAACGGCTGGTTCGGCGACCGCTTGCATCCGCGCTTCATGATCCCCGCCGGGCTGGTCCTCGCGGGCGGCATGAACATCCTCATGAGCGTCTCCTCCTCGGTCCCGCTTTTCATCGTGTTCTGGGGCCTCTGCGGCTTCTTCTGCTCGATGCTCTGGGCGCCCGTCATCCGCGCGGTTTCCACCTGGACGACGGAGAAGGTCGCACAGGACAGCGCAGCCTCCCTGTCGGCGACCATTCCCGTCGGGACGGTGCTCTGTTATCTGATCTGCGCCGTGATGCTGAAGCATTTCGGCTGGCGCGCCTCGTTCGCCGCCTGCGGTTCCGTTCTCGTCGTCATGGGGATTTTGCTCTACGTTCTGTTCCGCACGCTGAAGGACTTCACGAAGGAGCCGGAGGTTACGCTGGATGAGAAAGGGAAGAAGAGCACCGGCGCGGCGCCCGTGAAGACCCTCCTCTGCGTCGGCCTTCTCGCGGCGGCGGGCGGCATCCTCTTCAACGGCATGCTGAAGGACGGACTCGATCTCTGGATCCCGACCGCGCTGAACGAACGGTTCATCTCCGACTCATCGACGGTCTCCCTGATTTGCACGATCCTGCCGCTCGTGAACATCTTCGGCGCGTATGCCGCGAAGTTCGTTTTGCATCAGACAAAGATCGGCGAGCTCGGCACCTGCGCGGTCATGTTCGGCGTGAGCGTCCTGACCCTCGGCCTGTTCCTCCTCTTCCTCCGCCATGCGAACGGCGGCGCGGTCCAGGCGATCATTGCGACGGTCCTGCTCGCGTGTTCCTCAGCGGCGATGCTCGGCGCAAACACGATGCTGCTCACCTTCATTCCGCTGCACTTCGGCAAGGTCGGACGGGCGGCCTTCATCACGGGCATCCTCAACAGTTTTTCCTACGCGGCGGCGGCAGTCTCCGGCGCGGTGACGGGGGCGATCTCCGAGACCTTCGGCTGGGAAGGCGTGTTCGCCGGATTCCTCGGTGCGGCCCTTCTCGGCGTGATCGTGTGCTTTGCGGGCCGGAAACCGCTCCTCAAAAAGACGAAAGAGCTGGACGCGATCCGGCATCCGAATTGACGATCCGAAACGGACAGGTATGATGAAAGACAAGAGAAACGCAATCCGACATGGTGCGGCCCTCCTCCTCACGGCGCTCCTCTTTGCCGGATGCACCCTTCGCCCGGCGCAGTCCGAGACAGCTGCCGACCCGGTGAAGACGACCGATCCCGCGGTCCCGACGGCGGACCCCGGACCCGAGACGCCTCAGAACAACGGCGATATCTTCGCCTGGGAGACGGAGCCGCAGGAGACCGAGGAAGCAGCCAAGACGCCGGACGGGCAGCCGGATCCCGCGCGCGCAGAGGCCGGCGAATACCCGACGATCACCGCGGGACACTGGTGGAAGTTCGAGGACGGGACCTTCGTATACGACTTCCCGGAGCGGGACCGGAGCGGGGAAGAGAACCTCAATACGATGTACGACATCCCGAACGTGCCGTTCGACGACGTCGGCTACGACGCAAACGGCCAGCCGAACGGACAGGACTGGTTCTCCGGAAGGGCGGAATACAACGAGGAGACCGGCGAGAGCACGATCCTCTGGGAGCGCTCCGCCTCGACGCAGAAGTCCTTTGCGGATCACCGCGGTTTTTACCGGGGCGATACCTCGCGCAAGGTGGTGTATTTCACCTTTGACTGCGGGTATGAGCAGGACGGTCTCACGGGCATGATTCTCGACACCCTGAAGGAAAAGCATGTTTCCGGGACCTTCTTCATCAACGGCTATTACGTCGATTCCGCCGCGGACTATATCCGCCGGATGCTCGACGAGGGACACATCGTCGCCAATCACGCGCTGAACCACGAGATGCTGACGGCGGTATCGGTCCAGACCTTCTACAACGAGGTCATCGGACTCGAGAACAAGTATTATGCCGCCTTCCCGGACGCGCCGCCGATGCTGTACTTCCGGCCGCCGTCGGGGAACTGCAACAACTGGGTTCTGACCTACGCCGAGAAGCTCGGATACATCACCGCCCTCTATTCGTTCGCCTACACGGACTGGGAGGTCGACAACCAGCCGGATCTCGACGCGTCGCTGGCGAATCTGAAAGCGAAGCTTCATCCCGGCTGCGTCTACCTGTTCCACACGGTCTCCGAGACGAACACCAAGCTGATCCCGCTGGCGATCGACTGGATCCGCGAGCAGGGTTACGAGATCATTCCGCTCTGCGACATCGAAGCCTGACAAAAAGAGAAAGCCCCGGAGACGAGGCTTTCTTTTCTGTTTCCGGGAGATCAGTTCCCGGTCAGCGCTTTGATGAGCTTTTCGATCGACTTGTTGACAATCTTTGCCTGCTTTGAGACGTTCGATGCGATGTCGGTCGTGTTGTTCGGACCGTATCCCATGAAGGTGCTCGCGAAACCGCCGAAGTTGTAGATCTCCATCGGGTCGTAGACGCGGTTGTTGATGATGATGTCGAGCATGTCCGCGCTCTCCTCGTCGCGGGCATACTTTGTCTTCAGGGAGGATTCGATATACTCGGGGATCAGGGTGTACTGCGATTCCGCTGCGAGGGCTTCCAGAATGATGCCGAGCTCGTCCAGCGCGTCGCCCGCGATCGTCAGCGGGATGGACATGAGGCCCGTCGTGTGCTGGGACACGAAGCTGTAATATTTCTCCTGCGCCTCGTCGTATTTCGGCGTCGGAAGGATCCCGAAGTCCGTGTCGCCGTTGCGCATGTTCGTGACTTCGTCGAGCCGCATCCAGAAGAACAGACCGTGACCCGTCTCAAAGAGCTCGGTGAAGCGCGTATCGTCGATCTCGGAATGCAGGTGCTGGTTGAAGAACCACGTCTGCTGCATGATGTCGATGACCTTGAGCGCCACGTCGATGTCATGCTCGGTGCCGAAGGAGAACGTAAACTGGTCTTCTTCATCCTTGGTGCAGAGCAGACCGCCGCCGCCGTGCCAGAACGAAGTCATGACGTCATTCTTGCCGAGGAAGCCATAGAAGTCGTCGTAGGTGATGGTACCGTCGCCGTTGGTGTCCCGGGTGCACTGTTCGGACAGCGCGGCGATCATGTCAAAGGTCCAGCGGCCTTCGCGGACGGCGGTATACAGGTCCTCGAGACCGTAATTCAGCGCCTCCTGTTTCGAGAAAGCCATGGCAGCGGTCGCATCCTTGTCATTGACATTGATCGCAGTCGCGACGGCGGGCAGGATCCCGTTCGTGGAAAGGGAATTCACGCAGTTGGAGTCCCACCACGGCATATCAAAGTCGATGTGCGGGACCTCCATGAGGTTCTGGAAGTAATTCTTCTGATACATACCGGCCGCTTCATAGAGGCGGGGATAGACCACGTCGTAGGTCGCGTCGCCGGAGGTCACGGCCTTGCCGATTGCGGAGTCGATGTTCGAGATGTTCATCCGCTCCTGCGTGATCTTCACGTTGTAGTTCGTCTCGATCAGGGTGTTCCGGTTGAACACCGCGTCGTTGATCGCCTCGCCCGTCAGGCCTTCCGCATAGATGTCGCGGTACTGACGCACAGTGCTCGCCCAGTCCGGAAGTTCCCAGACGAGGAAGTAGATCTCGTCTCCGCCGTAGTCGCCCGTCTCGGGGATGTTCGGCTTCAGGCGCTCTTCGGCTTCGGTCTCGGGAACCTCGTCGCCGCCGGAGGGATTGGCTTCGGTCTGGCCGTCCGGGGTGTTCGGCGTCTCGTTGTTGGTTCCGCTTTCGGAGCATGCGGTCAGCGCCAGCATTGCCAGCACGAGGAGCCACGCGCAGAGCTTCGTCATCGTTTTTTTCATGACAACCACCTTATGTTTGGATTATTGGAATGTGTAATTCGCTGATGGCAGTATAGCACATTTGTGCGGATTTGTCAAGATTGAGAGTGTTCTTTCTGCGAGGCTGCGCGGGAAGGTGGATTCGCCAGCTTGCAAGCTGGGTGAGGCGCGGGAAAACAGTCCACCGGACTGTTTTCTGACACGCGCCCTTCGAATCCACCCTCGATTGGATACAGCAAAAAAGAGATACTGGCGTATCTCTCTTTTGCTGTGCTGTATGGGGGAAGGTGGATTCGAACCACCGAAGGCGGTGCCAGCAGATTTACAGTCTGTCCCCTTTGGCCACTCGGGAATTCCCCCTTATTCGGTTCGCGCCGATTCTCATCGGACGCTTGGTTATTATAACACAACATCCCGGGGTTGTCAAGAGGTTTCTTGAAGAAATCTGTTTTTTTGTCTCTCTTCCGCAAGCCCTTGCCAACCCTTCCCAAATCTGCTATAATGAAAGCGTGAGGAGTGAAAGCCGCCGCGCGGGTGAAGTTTGCTTCGCAAGTTGACCGCGATGCGGCAGGGAAAGGAGAGGGATCATGCACGTCGGCACCGTTTTCGATATCAAGAGCTTTGCGCTGAACGACGGACCCGGGATCCGCACGACGGTCTTTCTCAAGGGCTGTCCGCTGCGGTGCCGCTGGTGCCACAATCCCGAGGGGCTCTCGCCCGAACCGCAGCTCACCGTCAAGACCGCCCGGTGCGCGCACTGCGGCCGATGCTATGAGCCCTGCACGCATCCGGAATGCCGGCCCTTCGGACGCTGTCTCCACGTCTGCCCGAACGGATGCCTCTCCGTCGCCGGGACGCGCTGGACTTCTGCCGATCTCGCCGACCGGATCGCCGAGGACGCCGCTCTGTTCGGGGAGGACGGCGGGGCGACCTTCTCTGGCGGGGAACCGCTTCTGCAGGCGGATTTCGTGCGTGAGACGGCGCTGCTGCTCCGGGACCGTGGGATCGCCTCGGACCTCGAGACCTCCTCTTACGCCGATCCGGACGTTTACCGCCGGACGATCGAGCCGATGGCCTTCGTGATGGCGGATATCAAGCTATACGATCCCGCGAAGCACCGGGAATACTGCGGCGCGGATAACGGGCAGATCCTCGATAATCTCCGCTGGCTCATGGGAAGCGGCAAGCCGTTCGTGTTGCGCGTCCCGCTCGTGCCCGGGATCACCGATACGCGGGAGAACCTCGCGGCAATCGCGGACTTTGCGGGCGACGCGCCGGTCGAGCTCTTGCCCTACAACGCGATGGCAGGGGCGAAATATGCCTCCGTCGGACGGGAGTTCGGTCTTGGGGAACTCGCGAAGCAGACCCCCGAAGCCCTCGCCGGGATGGCTGCGCTCTTCCGCCGTGTGCGGGTCAGAAAATAGAAAACAAACCGCCGGGTCACTCAAACGAGCGTCCGGCGGTTTTTCCCGCGTGAATTATTTGATCTCTACCGTGATCTTTTTGTCCGAGATCTTGGCGGCTGCCTTGGCGACGGTGCGGAGCGCGCGGGCGATCTTGCCGTGCTTTCCGATGATCATCCCCATGTCGTTTTCCGCGACCTTGAGGGTGTAGACCGTGCCGTCATCCGCTTCCTCGACGGTGACCGAGACCGCGTCCGGTTCGTCCACAATGGCGCGCGCCATGTCGGCGAGGACCGCGGCGATGTCGATGTCACGATAGCTGACCTGTGCGCTTCCGTT
>JAFZPN010000081.1 GCA_017550315.1 Clostridia bacterium | reverse complement strand
TTCTTTAAATTCAAAAGAATTTTCGGAGTCTTTTCGTACATTTCGTTGTTGTTCAATTTTCAATGAGCGATTCGCTGTCTGTGGAGGTGCCCCCCGGGTGACAGCTCGTTTATTCTATCACATCGGCCGGAGATTGTCAAGAGGTTTTCCAAACTTTTTTTGAGGTTTTTTCAGAGTTTCTCGGAGTTTCCTCAAAGTCTTTCAGCCTCTTCCCCGGATGCGTGATCCGCTGCCCTCTTCGCGACAGCTCCGCTATTCTATCACTTCGCCTCCCGGTTGTCAAGGGCTATTTTCGATTTTCACACGATTCTGCATCTTGGACGAATACGGGGGGGTGTTTGTGCGCACACTTTGGATATGATTACAACATGCATCCATACCGTTCTTATCTATCTCTTTCTTCTGATCGTCATACGCCTGATGGGTAAGCGGCAGATCGGGGAGCTGCAGGCTTCGGAGTTTATCATCACGCTCCTGCTCTCCGAAATCGCTTCCGCGCCGATCACGACGGAACAGTTCCCCCTCCTTCGCGGGATCGTCTCGGTCCTCATCCTCCTCGTTCTCGAATTCCTGATCTCCTCCCTGCTTCTGCGCTTCAACAGCCTCAAAAAGTTCTTCTACGGCGCGCCGTCGATCATCATCTGCCGGGGCAAGATCGATCTGCGCGAGATGCGGCGGAACCGGATGGAAGTCGACGAGCTGATGTCGGAGCTGCGGCAGAAGGGCTTTTCCGACCCGGCGGACGTCTATTACGCGATCCTCGAGGAAAACGGCAAGCTTTCGGTCTTCCCGGTCGCCGCGAAAGCGCCTGCCACGCCTGCCGATCTGCATCTCAATCCCGACGAGCACGGCATCGCGCACGCCTGCATCCTCGACGGGCAGGTGATTTCACGGAATCTCGCCCGGGCCGGGTGGGACCGCGCGCGGCTGGACGAAGAACTCAAAAAACGGAAAATAGCCGTCTCCGACGTCTTCGTGCTGACCGTCGACGATCTCGGCGCCGTGACCTGCATCCGAAAAGAATCCGCGGAGACGTGATCCCCGCGGGTTTCTTATTCGATTCAGCTGTTTGTGCTCACTGGAATTCCGTCTCGCCGTCTTCGAGGAACTGTTTCGTGCGGGTGATGACATGCCAGCCGCGTTCGCCGGAGATACCGAACTTTCCCTCCACCGCCTGCACGATGTACTCGGGATTGAGGTAATTCGCCTGTTCGGCCGCGGTGACGGCGGTGACGGTCAGGGTCCCCTCTCCAACTTCGGCGCGCAGGGAGCGCATCAGGGTCGTGATGTCGACCTCGCGTTCGCCGCTCTTCGACTTCTTCATCATCACGACGGGCGAGCGGAACATCTCTTCGATCGCCGCGGCGGTCTCCGGACCCACGTTCACATTCCGCCACTCGATCACGTTCTCCGCCCATTTCACGTCGGTGAGCTTCCCTTTCTGCTCATACACCGCCGTGATGGCGATCCCGTTCGGCATGACCGCGGAAAGCCGCTCCAAGATCTCGGCGTTCGATACGGCCTTCATGAGGCGGATATCGAGGATCTCGGCCTCTCCTCCGCATCCGACGGACAGGGGCGTCCCGAATACGAGCTTCGGCTTCGGGTTGAAACCCTCGGAATAGTAAACCGGCAGTCCGGACCGCACAATGGACCGCATCACGGTCTTCGCGAGGTCGAGGTGGGAGATATAGAGCATCGCGCCGAACTTGCGGAACCGGATGCGGATCTGGCGCGCGGGCTTCACGGGTCCCTTCGCGGGCGCCTCTTCCGCCGGTTTTTCTGTTGTTTCGCCCTCTTTCGTGATCCGGCCCGCGCTGTCGGAGCTCTCGGGATGGCCCGGACACCAGCGGCAGTACTGCCGGTCGACGAGGCGGTTGACGCCGCATCCGGAGCAGTGTTCGCGGCAGCTCGGGGTGGCGATCGCCTCCTGCGCTTTGTGCCGTTCGGAGAGGAGGAAGGATTTCGTCACACCGCAGGAGATCATGTCCCACGGGAGGATCTCGTCGTCCGGGATGGTGCGGTTGGCGTAGAATGCGGGATCGATCCCGGTCGACGCGAAGATGTCCATCCAGCCGTCATAGGAGAACGTGTCCTCCCACGCGTCGAACCGGACGTGACGGCGGAGCGCCTCTTCCAGCGCACGTCCGAGTCTGCGGTCCCCGCGCGCGAACACCGCTTCGATGCGGGACACCGTCGCGTCGTGATAGTTGTACCGGACCTTGCGATCGGTGATCTTCGCCGACAGGAAGCTCTGCTTTTCCTCGAGCTCCTCGGGGAGATTCTGCCGCTCCCACTGGAAGGGCGTGTGGGGCTTCGGAATGAAGCACGCGACAGACAGGGTGACCTGCGGCTGGCGGGCCTTGTTCCTCCCCGGCGTGCGGTAGTATTCGTCCACAACGTGCGAGGCGAGGGTCGCGATCCCCGCGATGTCCTCGGACGTCTCGCCCGGGAGGCCGTCCATGAAATACAGCTTGATCTGATTCTTCCCGGCTTCGTATGCGACGCGGCAGGCCCGGAGGATTTCCTCTTCCGTGATGTTCTTGTTGATGATGTCGCGCAGCCGCGGGGTCCCGGCTTCCGGCGCGAAGGTCAAGGTCGAAGAGCGCACGGAGGAGATCTTGTCCATCAGTTCCTTCGTGAAGGAATCGGCGCGCATGGACGGCAAGCTGAGATTGACCATGGCATCGTCGGTCCAGCCGAGGAGCATGTCGGTCAGCTCGCTGATCTTGGTGTAGTCGGAAATCGAGAGGGACGAGAGGGAGATCTCGTCGTAGCCGGAGTTTTCGATCATGGTCTTCGCGATGCAGTTGAGGGTCTCGGGCGTTTTTTCGCGCACCGGGCGGCACACCATGCCCGCCTGACAGAACCGGCAGCCGCGCGTGCATCCGCGGAAAACCTCGATGGTCACGCGGTCGTGCACGGTCTCGATGTTCGGCATGACGGGATCGAGCGGGACATAACACTTGTCGAAGTCCTCGATCACGCGCTTCGTCACCACGGCGGGGACGCCTTCCGCGTTCGGCCGGATGGACGCGATCGTGCCGTCGTCGTGATAGGCGACGTCATAGAACATCGGGACGTAAAAGCCCTTCAGATCGGTCGCGGCGCGGTAGAGGAAATCCCGCTTCGTGTAGGTGCCGTTCTCCTTCATCTCCAGCCAGAGGCGCGCGAGCTCGGGAAGCGCTTCCTCGCCCTCTCCGATCGAGAAGATGTCGACGAAATCGGCCATCGGCTCGGGGTTGTAGGCGCAGGGACCGCCCGCCAGCACGATCGGGGCGTCCTCTCCGCGCGCATCGCGCCGCACCGGGATCCCGGCGAGGTCGAGCATATTCAGGACGTTGGAATAACAGAGCTCGTACTGCATGGTGAACGCCACGACGTCGAAAAGCCCGACCGAATCGCCGCTCTCATGGGTGAACAGCGGGATCCCGCGGGCGCGCATCTCGTCCTCCATATCGGTCCACGGCGCATAGACGCGCTCGCACCAGACGCCGTCCACGCCGTTGAAGCAGTCGACGAGGATGCGCATCCCGAGGTTGGACATGCCGATCTCGTAGGTATCGGGATAACAGAACGCGACGCGCATTTTCACGTCGGCGAGATCTTTTATGACGCTGCCCGTCTCGCCGCCGGTATAGCGCCCGGGCTTCTGGACGTTGGCGATAAAGCTGCGGATGTCTTCTCTCATGCTGGATTCCTTCAATTCAAATACAAAAGATAGGCGATACGGTCGTTTTCGTTAAGTATAGCACGCCCGGCGCGGATTTGTCAAGAGAGCGGGCAAAACAAAAAAAGGAGCGCGCGGTCCAGAGACTGCACGCTCCCGGCGTTCATTCGTTTTCGAGGTTTCCGAGGAGCTTGTACAGAAGATCATACAGGGTCTTGGCTTCGTCCTCTTCAAGCTTCACGGAACCGCCGATCTTCGCGGGGATGCCGACAGCCTTGTCCTTCAGGGAACGGCCGGTGTCCGTCAGATCCACGATGACCACGCGTTCGTCTTCCTTGGAGCGGGAGCGGGAGATGAAGCCCTTCGCCTCGAGGCTCTTCAGGACGGGGGTGAGCGTGCCGCTGTCGAGGTGCAAACGCTTGCCCATCTCTTTCTCGGTGATCGGATCGGTCTCCCAGAGCACCATCATCACAAGGTACTGCGTGTAGGTGAGGTTGAGATCCGTCAGCATGGGGTGATAAAGCTTGGTGACCTCGCGGGAGGCGGCGTAGAGGGGGAAGCAGAGCTGGTTTTCGAGCTTCAGCGCGTCGTATTTTTTAGCCATAATGATGTTCCTTTGCTGATGTGATTGAAATGGAATTCCCTTGGAATGATTCTGGCCCCATTATAACACACCTCCCTGTGAAAAGCAAGAGGAAGATCGAATTTCTTTGCGCCTTTAATTAAAAAATGCAACGAATTGCGTCGGATCCCGCCTTTCCGATTTTGAACGCGCTGTAAATTCTTCGTCCCCGCCCTTGACGCGCCGCGCTTTGCCCTCTATACTGAAAGCAGATATCTCATCCTCATTATAAAATCAGGAGGCCGAACCGTGAAACGCCTTGTTCTCTGGATGCTTGCCATCCTGCTGCTCCTCGCGTCCTGTGCGCAGAAGCCGGCGGTCTCGCCGGATCAGACGCCGGCAGCCGGACCGCAAGAGACGCTCCCCGCCGAGCCGGACATGCCCGATGCAGAACCAGAACCCGAACCTGAGCCGGAGCCTGTGCCGGAACCGCAAGAAGATACGCTCACCGTCGGCGGTCGGACGTACGTCCTCTCGTTTGAAGACGAATTCGACGGCGATGCGCTCGACAAGAAGAAATGGGCCCTCTGTCCCGAGTGGAAGCGTCAGGACGTCGGCGGATACTGGCGGAACAGCGAAGTCGAAGTCCGCGACGGGAATCTCTGGCTTCGTGCGCGCATCGATGACGACGGGACGCCCGTCTCCGGCGCGGTCCGCACGCTCGGCCTCTTCGAGCAGGCATACGGCTATTTCGAGTGCCGCATGATGTTCCCCGCGACGACGGGATTCTGGGGCGCGTTCTGGATGATGTGCGGCGATGTGGGCGCGGAGGACGGCACGGCGGTCAGCGGCGCGGAGATCGACATCATCGAGACCGGCGAATGCGCGCGGCGCGGGGTCAATCACGCGATCCACTGGGACGGATACGGCGCGGCGCACAAATCGGTCTCGAAGGTCCTGCCGCGGCGCTCCGATCTCTACGAGGGCTGGCACACCTACGGATTCCAGTGGACGCCGGACGAATACGTCTTCTATATCGACGGCGAAGAGACCTGGCGCACGTCGGAGCCCGGGATCTGCGAAAAACCCGGCTACATGAAGCTGACAACGGAGTTCGGATCGTGGGCCGCGCCGATCGTGGAGGAGGAACTGCCCGATTACTGCCGCATCGACTGGGTGCGCGCGTGGCGGGAGGCGTGAAGAGAACCTCGTGAAAACCCCTTGACAACGCCCCTCCCCCGCGGTATAATAGAAAGGATGAAATTTTCCATAACCACGAACTCGGAGGTAATCCCACATGGCAAAAGTATTGGTTGAAACCAGCGCCCGTCACGTCCACCTGACCGAAGAACACATTCAGATCCTGTTCGGCGAAGGCGCGACCCTGACGAAGAAGAAGGACCTCTCCCAGCCCGGTCAGTTTGCGTGCGAAGAGCGCGTGACCGTCGTCGGCCCGAAGAAGTCCATCGAAAGAGTCTCCATCCTCGGTCCTGCCCGCGCCGCGACGCAGGTCGAAATCTCCTTCACCGACGCCCGCACCCTCGGCGTGGACGCTCCCGTGCGTGAGTCCGGCGACGTGGCCGGTTCCGCGGGCTGCAAGCTCATCGGCCCTGCCGGCGAGATCGAGATCGCCGAAGGCGTCATCATCGCGAAGCGCCACATCCACTTCACGCCCGAAGACGCGAAGGAATTCGGCGTCGAGGACAAGCAGATCGTCTCCGTGAAGATCGATTCCGACGGCCGTTCCCTGACCTTCGGCGACATCGTCGTGCGTGTCAGCCCGAAGTTCAAGGCCGCGATGCACATCGACACCGACGAGGCAAACGCCGCCTGCGCGTTCGGCCAGATTTACGGCGAAGTGATCCTTTAATTCCCCAGAACAGCACGGGGAGGGGCTTCCGAAAAGGAACGTCCCTCCCCTGTTTTGTTATCGGAACCCGATCCGTCCGCACACGACGCGGCAGTCGGCGAGCAGTTCCGCGGCTTTCCGTTCGGCGGCGTCCTCGCGCGCGTCGTCAAAGCGCAGATCAAACCCCGATGCGGCCGGCGCGGAGCGGAACACCATCGCCCCGCCCGACGGGTCCATGCCCCCCTGCGCGTCCCGGATCGCATCCCGCGCGCGCCGCAGACGTCCGGGATCCGCCCCCGGAGACGGCGTCTTCGTAAATTCCCCCTCGGACGCGAGAGCTGCGATCACCCCCGCCGCGCTGTCCGGATATCCCGCCTCGCCCATCCGCCGCAGGACGACCGCCGCGATCCCCACCTGCGCCGCGTACGGTTCACCGCCGTAGTTCGCCGCGAGCATGGCCGCAAAATACGCCCGATCCCGCTCCGTCAGCCGGATCTGTGCCTTCTCTTCGATTTGCTTCTCCGGGACTGCCCCGGCCGGGTCCGGATCCGCTGCCGAAACCTCGGCCGGAAGCAGCGCGGTCAAAACCGCCAGCCACGCGCAGACCGCTCGTTTCATTTTGAATTCCCGCTTTCGTTGTTCTCTCGCTCTCAGTATGCGCTGCGCGCGCGATCGCATACATGGAAAAACTCCCCCCGTTTTGCAGCGGGAGGAGCTTTGGTTTCTATGGAGGGGATATGTGCGGGTCAGCCGGTCAGTCCTTCCACTGGAGGACGTTGACGGCAAACTTATGAAGCAGCGTCGCGAGCTCGAAGCGGTACGCATTGCCGGACGGATCCATCGCGCCGGAGGAGACGAGGAAGTTCTGCTGCTGCGCGTACTTGGCAGCCGTCAGCGCGCCTTCGCGGGCCTCTTCGCTCCAGAATTCGCCGATCTTGTTCGCGTCGGGGATGCTCAGGGTCACATTGGCAACACTCGGCTTCTTCCCCATGAGAAGTGCGTAGCGGTACATGATGATGTACATCTGCTGATGCGTGATGTTGTCGCGCGGCCCGAAGGTGCCGTCGCCGTAGCCGAGGATCAGGCCGTTGGCGGTCGCCCAGTTGATGTACGGAACGGCGTACTTGATGTCGCCCATGTCATAGCTGACGTCGGTGAAATCGGAGTTGGTGCCGTAGATGCGGAGCACGGCGGCATCCTTCTCTTCGGTCGTCGTGTAGTCGGAGAAGTACATTCTGCCGAGGGTCGTGACAAACTGTGCGCGGGTCATGGTCTGGTTCGGACCAAACGTCGTCACGCTCATACCGTTCATCAGGCCGTTTTCGTTGACAAAGCGGACGTCATCATAGTAGGTCGCCTTTTCGGGAACGTCGGTGAAGGGATTCACCCATTTCGGCTTGGCAGGCGTTTCTTCTTTCTTCGGCTCTTCCTGTTTCGGAATCTGCTTGAAGGTCGCCGTCAGCGTCTGGCCGTCCTTGATGACGTTCTTCATCGTGTAGGTCGCCACGCCGGTGTTCGCGTTCACGGTGTAGGCGCTGTTGCTCGAAGACGTCGTGGATACAGTCGTCGAGCCGAGCTTCACGGTGTCGATCTGATAATTCTCGTTCGGCGTGATCGTGAAGGTGATGTCGTTGCCGTGTGCGATGGAGACTTCATTCTTGCTGTTGGCCGCGGGCTTCGCCGTGACCTTGCCGTTCGTCACATCCGCGATCTTCACGGTGTAGAGGCCGGGAACCTCATCGCGTCCGAGGTCGGAATCGAAGGTGAGGGTCTCGCCCTTGTCGATGAGGAGGGTCTCGTCGAGATCGTAGTATTCAAACTTCGAGGTCGTCGAAGCGGTGTTGGTCACGCTCACGGTGTACTTGTTGCGGGAGCTGACGCCGATGGTCGTGGAGTAGAACGTGAGGTTGTGGCCGTTGAGGTCGATGGAGATGTAGCGCTCGGGATCGTAGTCGCTGTAGTTCTTCGTGACCTTCTGGTCCTCGCCGAGGCGGATGTTGTAGGTACCGGAGGTTCTCGACGCATAGGAGGTCAGCGCGGAGTCGCCGTCTTCGATCGCATCGAGGGCGTCCATGATATCGTCGTAGGAGGTGAGGAGGGTGCTGCCGTAGTAAACGGACACGCCGCCGAGATCGCCGATCGGAACGTCGACATCAAAGTCATCTCTGTCGATATAAACGCGGAGGGTGACGAACTTATTGCCCTTGGAGTCGGTCTGCACGTCCGCATCCTGGATGGTGCGCAGGTAGGAAGACGAGGAGGACTTGGCCTTGATCGTGCCGTTGCTGCCGACCGTCAGGACTTCGATATCGATGTCATTGGAATACTTCGAAAAGTCGTCGGAGTAGAGCTTCTTCACGGAACCGTTTCTCGACTGGGTGTACTGGATGAAATCAATGTCCGTCGTCGCAAAGCGGTACCCGACCGGATAAGCGTTCTTCTCCATCTCGACGTTTACGATTTCGTAGAGGTCGAGATCTTCCTTGCCTTCCACGACCTTGATGCCGGTCAGCTGTACGGAGCCGGAAACTTCCTGGCTGTTGTACGTGACCTTCACATTGAAGTTATAGATGTTGTTCGAGCCGATCTCGGACTTTTCAAAGGTTTTGTTGATCTGATTGCTCAGCGTCTTGATTTCGTCCGTCGTCAGGGATTTCCGAACAGTATTTCCTTCCATCACGGAGATCTTGGCACCGGCGAGATCGAGCTTTTCACCGACCTTATACTCTTTCTTCGTGAGGCCGCTGACATCGATCTTCAGCGTGTAGGTCGGGGCCTTCGGCTTGACGGTGATACTCTTTGTCGCGGTCTTTCCACCATAAGAAACTGTGCAGGTCTCGTCCGTTTCTTTGAGGGCTGTGCTCGGCTCGATGGAATAGCCGGTACCGCCGGAGATCTCGGCGAAGGTATCGTCGGTATATTTAACCTTGATCTTAATTTCGGAAAGCGTGTCCCCGACGGTAAATCCGTCTGTGAATTCTTTGCGGGTATCGGTGATCTCGATTTCCTTCACACCAAAAGGAACAACTTTAATGTTTTCCACGGGGATGGACGCACCGTCATACGTCACGGTCACGGAGGTTGTCCCCGCGTCGAGATTGCCGCTCGGCGTCCATGAGCAGTTGGAATCGGTCAGCGCAACACCGGTTTCTGTTTCGGTATTGTTATAAGTCACGTCAACCACCATACCGGCGGGAGAGAAAGACTGGTTATCTGCATATTCCTTCTTGGTCGGGGAGTTTTTCAAGGTGAGGGAAACCGCTTTACGTACATTCACCTTAACTGTCCAAGTGCCCAACTTTTCAGCATAGTTTGCGCTGAAAGCGTAGATTTCTGTTTCGCCTTCACCGACTGCGGTCACGACGCCATTGTTCACAGTCGCAACACTTTCGTCCGCCGGTTGCCAGTGCTCGGTTCCTTCCGGAATCGCTTCGGCGGAAATGGCATAAGTAGATGGATACGTCGTCGTATCCTTGGCGCCTACCCACAGTTCCGCATCCGCCGCAAACACCGCCGCGGGGAGAACCATGACGGCAAGGAGGACCGCTGTCAGCAGCCAGATCCATGTTTTCTTCTTCATGATATATGGTTCCTTTCTTGTCTCCTGCCGAGGCAGGGGAATTCCGATTGTCATCCGCCGTGCCGGGGCGACACGGGGCCATGATTATTATACCGCATTCCGCGGCACAGAGGGGCACATCGGCGTAAAATTCACAATGTTTTTACAAAGTTCGCGCCGCGTGCCGTTCCTTAGACGCCGCAGAGGCACGAAAAGTTCCCGCATCCGGCGGCTGATTTTTCCTTTTTTCGTTCTTTCTGCCTTCAGAGCGCGATTTTCACGATCCGCGTGCGGACGAGACACGCCTCGTCGCCGAGGGATCCGCTGCCCGCGCAGTAGGAGAGGAGCATCTCGCCGGGACCCGTGAAGCCGATCGCCGGATAGCAGAAGCCCGCCTCCGGGTCGTCCTCGACGATCTCCGGCGCGCCGAAATGCAGGCCGTCGTCGGACGAAGCGATCACGAGCGGGGTCCGGCCGCCCGTCCAGATCGAGGGCGTCTTCGTCCAGTGCCAGCGGAAGGGCGTCTCGGGGATCGGATTCCAGACGGCATAGTATTTCCCGTCATATGGGCTTCGCTTGATGAGGAGCGGGGAGCAGGCGGCCGTGAAGCCGGAGGGCTGGGGCGCGGTCCAGGTGCGTCCGCTGTCGTGGGAGAAGCTCTCGTACTGCCGGCCGAGATCGGTGCGGAAATAGGCGTACAGCACCCCGTTCGGCAATTCAATCACGCCGGGCTCCTGCAGCCCCGACCGCGAATGCGCGCCGCCGGGCAGGGCGATAAAGTCGGAGAGCTGTTCCCACGTCGCGCCGTCGTCGGAGGAGGCGTAGAACGCGGCCTTCGAGCGGCTGTCCACATGGTCCGGCTGGCCGTGATAGCCCATGGCCGAGGGATGGAAAGCCGCGGCGGTCATCCAGTGACCGTCCGAGAGGGAGACGACGCGGTCGTTATTCACCACGTAATACCCCGGATAGTACGGGGGGACGGCGCGCACGGGATCGCCGAGGGTCTCGAATTCATCCGGCGAGCGGCGCAGGATGTATTCGGAGGAGATGCCCCGGTGCTTCACAAGATAGAATACCGCGGCGTCGCCGTTGTGCATCCGGGCAGCGGAGACGCTCATGCAGTTGGTCTCGTCGGTGCCGGGCTCCGGACGCACGAGGATGCGGGGCTCTGTAAAGGTCCGGCCGTCCCAGAAGATCACGGCGATCTCGGCGTAGGCGTGGTCATCCGCGCTGCTGCCGGCATAGCGGCTGTACAGAAACGCGGTGCGTCCGTCGCGGAGGGGGAGGAACGCGCCTTCGCTGTTGCGGGGATTGCCCGGCTGCGGCGCGAGATCGAGAAGGGGGGTGATTTTCATCGTTTGTGTCCTTTCTGTGATATTGTCATGAAACACCTTAGATGCAGACGGTAACGGTATTCCTCTATTCAATTCCAACATTCCTCTTCGCCAGATTCTCGAACGTGACGCCCATCTTCTCCGCGATCATGAATCCGTCGCTTGCGTTGTCTTCGGTACTGCGGGTGATTTGGTAGGTTCTTCTGCCGTCGGAATCCAGTCCGGCGGTCAGATAGTCCACGCCTTCCGTTGCTTCTTCGCTTAGGCGGGCTTTCAACGCGTGATAATGCGTTCCGAAAATGCTTCTGACACGTCTTGCAGACAGCGCGCGGACAAGATGCGCGGAAAGCTCTATCGCATCGTCGGGGTCGGTAGAGGAGTAGGTCTCGTCGAATACCGCCAGTGAGTATTCCGGCATTTTCTCGAAAATCTGCTTGATTTTGTCGCATTCGTCCATCAGCCGGCCCTTGGCGTTCAGCCCTTCATAAGATGGCATGTGAACGAAGATCCCTTCGACCGGACTGATCCGCAGACGCTTCGCGGGCACTTCCATTCCAAGCTGCGCGAGAATCTGCGCGATGCAGACGGACGACATGAAGACGGATTTGCCGCCGTTGTTCGGCCCCGTGAGAATATAGACCGTTCCCTGTTCGTCAAAGCGGAAATCGTTGGTGACGCAGGAACCGGCCCCTTTCTCCGCGAGGTTGATGGCAAGTACGGGATTATACAGTCCGTCGGCTTCCAAGACCCGCTCCGGCATGGAGCAGTAAACCGGCTCGGCGAGCTTCAAGCCGGCTTGTTTCATCCTGTCCGTGATCTGATTGATTTTCAGGATGAACTCAAACGAGGGGAGCGCTTCGATCAGGAACGAGAGCTTGTCCGCGATATACGCGCTGACCTCCGGCTCCCACTGGCGGATCGCGCGTTTGAAAACCTGTCCGAGCGCGCGGTAAATGGACTGTTCCATCGCGTCGAAGTCTTCCATCCGTGCGTTCTTCTTCGCCGATACGAGCGGGGCCATCGACACGTTCTTGTTGTCAAAATCCAGCCGGAGAAGCCGGTCGATCAAGGTTCCCGATTCGATGTAATAGGGATTGACGCTGATGACGCCCGCTTCATACGGCGCAAGAGAAGCGTCGAAATTGAATCCGAGTGAGATGCTTTTCACGTTCGTGACATCTTCGATGAGCCGCGCTGTCCCCTTTTTCAAATTGTTGTATTCGGAGCTTTCGCAGATATCGAGAATATGGGCAAAGAGCGCGCGGTAATCGTCGGACTGAAACTCTTCCCGACGGGCTTTCCAGAATTCTGCGGTCCTGTCCACGATCTCCATATAGAGTTCGGTTTGCCGGATCGAATACAGGGAGCGCTCTTCCACGTCGGACACGCTCTTTTTCTTCGTGATCTCGGAAATATAGGTCAGCTGCTTGACCAGATATTCCACGATCTCTGCGCAGCCCGGGATGCGGGACGTATCCGAAACGACTCTTCTTCTCCGTTCCAAAATCCCGATGTCCGTCGTCAGATAATCGAGGATGTTCCCGTTGCGGATGGAGAGCAGGTCGTCCAGTTTCAGGAATTTCAGAATCCCTTCCGAGACGGTCACGTCGTCGGTTCTGTCAAAAAACTTCATGAAGCCCTCCTTGCCCTGTCAGAATACGTTTCCGGTTATGACATACGTTCTGAGAAGGAAGCACAGTCCCCCCGTCAGAATACCGGACAGCGCAAGCTGAATCCAGAAGGTGACGGGCGAATAGTACCGTTTCCAGAACCGATAATAAAACCGAAGATAGAAGAAAGTCAGGATCGCGATCGGCACGACGATCAGAATCCAGATCCCGTGAAAGAAGAACGCGCAGATTTCCAGAAGGAGGAACTGGATCAGGAACAGATACAGAAGGATATCCCGCGGGACAGTGATCCGGTTGACCGAATCCTGTTCGAGTAGATCCCTTATGCGTAGGATGATGTTCACATATCACCTCGTAATTCCATGCGGGCGGAAGGTCGCCGCTCCCTCCTCAGTCCCGTTCGTGCAGATACTCTTCAAACCGTCGGATGTCCTCGGTCTTGCCGACGACGGCGAGGGTATCCTTCTCGCGGACTACGGTCTGCGGCGTGATGGCAGTGGTGACTTCCCCGCCCCGCCGGATGGCGATGATGTTCAGCCCCCAGTTCTTCCGGACGTTGAGCTCGAGCACCGTCTTCCCGTCGACGCGCGGCGTGAGGGCGAGCTCCATGATGTCCACGGTGTCGGACAGGCTGATGTATTCGAGGATGTGCGGGGAGGCGAGCCGTCCCGCGAGGCGCAGGGCCATATCGTGCTCGGGGTAGATGACCTCCGCGCCGAGGCGTTCGAGGACCTCGCCCTGCTCCTTGCTCGTGGCCTTGGCGATGACGCGCTTTACGCCGAGCTTCATGACGTTGAGCGTCGTGAGGATGGAGACGTCGATGCGGGATCCGATGCCGATGACGGCGACGTCCGCATCCGCGAGTCCGGCAGCCACAAGATTGTCGGCGACGAGGACGTCGGTCACGAACGCGTTGTCGGTGAATTCCGCGGCGCGGTTGATCTTGTCGCGGTCCTTGTCGATCACGAGGACGTCCTTCCCTTTCGACGCCAGCTCCTCCGCCAGCGCGAACCCGAACCGCCCGAGCCCGATGACGGCGTAGAGCTGCTCGTCTTTTTTTGTTTTTCTGGCCATGTGATGGATCTCCTTCTCCTGTCGCAGACGGAATGCTCCGTTCGCTGCACTATTTTTTCGGGATATGGTATAAGGTTTTACTTGTGTTTTGTCAGCTTACGCTGAATTTCTTCCAGCTTCTGCCGGACTGCCTGCGAATCTCCGCGCTCCACGGCGGCAAATAAGGCTTCCGGTTTGCAGGGACTCCAGCCGTTATCGCTGCTCCAACCGATATCGTCGGCCCAGAATGCGTCAATCACCGCGCGGAGAAGAGGATAAAACCTTTTGTCTTCCTCGTTGAACGGACGCACTGAGCAATATCCGCGGAAGAAAGCGTTTACAAGGTCTTCGTCTGAAAAGGATCTGTCCAGAGGATACTCCATCTGGCGGGCGACAAAAAAGCCTTGCATGACGGCGTCACAGAAGAGTACACAGTCTCCGGCATTGTTGAAGTCGAAGAATCCGATTCCCCCGTCGGACATGAAAAAGCAGTTGCACATGCTGATATCCCCTTGCACCGCATATCTCGGACGCAGGCGCAGAGGCTCAAGCTCTGCCATGATCCGCCGGTACTCCTCCGCGATTTGCCGGTGCAGGAAAAGGTTTTCTCCGGCCAAACGGTCACTCAGCGAAAGAAACTCCAAAGCGGAAAAGAGCGCGTTATCCTCGAAAGGATCAAAAAGTACTCTGTTCGGGACATGACATTCTCGCTCCTCCGACACATTATGAGAACGGGCGAGAAGCGCTCCCTTTTTTTCCGCGGTCTCCACGTCAACGAATCGGACCTCATTTTCCATAAAGGCCTCTGCCGTAACGAAAACGGCTCGACCGTCGATCTGCGCGCGTAGGACGAATTGGTTTTCTCCGGCAACGGGGAGTATCCGCGCCGTAGGGATGCCGCTTTCAGCCAGTGTCTCCGAAAACCTGCATTGACTCTCGAAAACCGTTTCAGACACATCACGGTCGTCTTTGATTTTGACGACCAACGGAGGAAAACCGTCCAGCGTCACCTTGACGATTACACGAAGCTGACCGTCCTCATCGTCGTCGTCATATTTCTGAAGTTCTTCCACCTTCAACAACGACGCATTCATTCCATATTTTCGAAGAAGAGTGCTTACATCTTCTAATGTGTATGAAAACATAGAAACTCACCTTCTTTTCTTTGCCCCGCACCCCTCACCCGATCGGGATCTCCTCCTCCGCGCGCGACACGGCAGCGGTCTTCTTCCGGACGAGGAGCGTGGCGACGGTGAGCGGGCCGAGGCGGCCGACGTACATGGTGAGAATGAGGCAGAGCCGCGCGGGCGTCGACAGCAGGGGCGTGATCCCGGTGGACAACCCGGTCGTCCCGAGCGCG
>JAFZPN010000080.1 GCA_017550315.1 Clostridia bacterium | reverse complement strand
CTCATGGGCATGGAAGGAGACAGCTTCCGCATCGCGTTCGGCTTCCTGTGCGTCTACGCTGTCGCCGCGGTGATCCGCATGGGCAACTGGACGCACAACGACACGTTCCGCTCCGCCGGGGACGCCACGTACGGGACGGTCATGGAGATCGTCTTCATGTGGGCGATGGTCGTCCCCTCCGTCTGGCTGACGGGCATGGTGTGGAAGCTGCCGACCATCGCGGTCTTCGTTTTCTGCTATGCCGACGAGCCGATCCGGTATGTCCTCATGCAGATCCATCTTTGGAGCGGGAAATGGATCAAGCCCATCACGCCCGAAGGCCGCGCTGCCATGGTCGGATGGAAACCGGATCGCAGCGGCATGTTCCGGGGACACAATAAGCGAGGGTAAACCAACAAGCAGACGAAAGGTTTCAGAGAAAATGAAGCGTGTGATCGATACGCCGGGTGGCAGGATGAAGCTCATCGTCCTGTCATACGGGAAAGGTCCCGGCATCCTTTGGATCCACGGTGGTGGGTATGTGCTGGGCATGGCGTCCATGGTATATTGTTCAATGGGCCGGGTGCTGGCGAAGAGATTCGGCGGAGTTGTCGTTTCCCCGGAGTACAGGCTGGCAAAGAAGGCTCCGTATCCCGCCGCGCTTGAGGACTGTACTGCTGCGCTCCGCTATCTGTACGACCACGCGGAGGAGCTCGGCGTCGAGCGGGACCGCATCGTCGTGGGCGGGGAAAGCGCGGGCGGCGGGCTTGCGGCTGCAGTGTGCCTGTACGAAAGGGATCACGGGGGAATTCCGATCCGTTTTCAGATTCCCCTCTACCCGATGCTCGACTGCGAAGACACGGATTCCTCCCGGGACAATCACGGACGAGTCTGGAACACAAAGAGGAATCACTGGGGCTGGCGTCATTACCTCGGGGACCTGTACGGCACGAAAAGAGTCCCTCCTTATGCCAGTCCCGCCCGTGCGGAGGATTACCGCGGTCTGCCCTCCTGCTACACCTATGTGGAAGACGGCGAGCCATTTTACGACGAGACCCTGACCTATGTTCGAAAGCTCAGAGAAGCGGGCGTTGAAGCCCATGCTGACGTGTTTCACGGAAAGACCCACGCCTTCGACGGACTGTTCTGGACAAAGAATGCGAAGGAAGCGAAAAAGAAGCTGATCCGGGCTGCGGGGAAGGTACTGGATCCGGACGGAAATAACCATCATAATCGATCTTCGCGCTGTGCCGATAAAGCATAAAGCACGAATGAAAGTACGAAAGCACGAAAACATCGGGACCGGTCTCGATGTGTTGACAATCCATATAGAAATTATGATATACTATGTGCGATTCATCGGAGGCAGTACGCCGCAGCATAGGGGATCGTAAAGCGTGTTTCGGCTCGCTTTGCAGGCCGCCTGCCGGATAAGATGACGAGTGCGCTCGCAGCAGTTTTTGTTGCGGGCATTTTTTCTCGGAGGAAGCTATGATCGCAGAGAACATCACCCTTACTCGCCTGACGGAGGACGACCGCGAGCAGTTCATCAAGGACAACCAGTACGCCTTCAAATACGGCGCAATGGCCGAGTTCGGGGAAAGGGACAACCATTTCGAGGAGGACGGCGAGATCATCTCCCGCGTAACGATCGAGCAGAGTCTCGACGGCGGCACCGCTTACTGACTGCCATATTTTCCGTCTTTCATTTTTTGTTCTATCTGTTTTTCCCAGAACCCTACAGCGTTTTCGATCCAGCCTTCCGCAACCGTGCCGGTACCGAGACCGAAGCCGTGTTGCCCTTCGGATTCGGACTGCTGTTGAAAAACAGAATCTTCATGATATCCTGTGCTCCTTAGTGCAGATTTGCACAAACTTCACGAATGCCGGATCATCGTGGTTCACGATCTTGCTGTGTCCCAGATCCTTCCCGGCGATCTTTGCCATTTCCTCATCGGTAAAGGAGAAATCCCAGATGTCGATGTTCTGCTCCATACGCTCCACATGGACAGACTTCGGAATAATGGACACACCGCGCTGCGCATTCCAGCGAAGAACTACCCGTGCCGCGCTCTTACCGTATCCTCTCGAATTGTGAAGAGCCCGATTTCAGCCAAGCTATGTCAACAGCCCTCTTTTGATGAGGCGTGATAGTCATTTTCAGTTGCGGGAAATCCATGTCAGGACAAGTCGTTCTCCGCTCGTGAACTTTCTGCTTCCTCTGTCCGGATTCTCAAACGTCTTTGGCAGACCGAGCGAGATCTTTGCTTCCGTCTCCCTCCATGCGGTAAATTCCCCTGTCACGATGCCGGCGTCAAGATCCCAGTCGAGCCGTTCCAGAATCAACCCGCACCGGGTGCGAAGGCCCGTAAAGCTGCCCGTCCTCCACTCCGGCGGCAAGCCGCAGAGCAGCTCGACGGAATGGAAATCAGAATAAACGAGCATTTCCTGTATGATCCCGCCGAGCCCCAGCAGCGTGTCCGTGCAGAAAACGTTCAGGCGGCGGTCGAGGTTGTGGTCGGTCATGCCGTTTTCGTAAAACACGTCGCTTGATACGAGATGCAACAGGTCTTTCGCCAGCGCTTCCCGTTCCCCCAGCCGCGCGAGGGCGAGCAGACGGTGGATCCAGCCGTGGGAGGCCGTGTCGTCCTTGCCGACGTTGTACTGCCTGCGATTTTCAAGCGCGCGGACGGCGGCGGCATGAAGCGCGGGATCGCTGTATGTCTCATATCCCGGCCATGCGCAGTACAGGTGGCTGACATGGCGGTGTTCGTTGTTCTCCCGATACCCGGGATACGCCCATTCTTTCAGCGCGCCGCTTTCGTCCGTCAGGTAGGGAGGAAGCCCTGCCTCCAGCTCATTGCACAGCGCGAGGATCTCTTCGCTGTCCCATTCGAGGATGCCGTTTCCGGTCCTGCCCGATTGGGGAACGGCGGTTTCAAACAGCCTTGCCATGCGGATCGTATCGCGCGCGGCGGCAATGTCCATCGCCGTGTTCATGGTAAGCGGACTGCGCCGTCCGGCAGGGTGGTTTTCGGGTGAATAGCCGGGGAGGATGAGATAGTGCTCTCCCGCTTCGAGCCGGATTTTGCCGCGTTCATACCGTGCCTCTCCGGCGGCGTCCGTGAAGTATTCCGGGTCCAGCAGCTGCCGCCAGAAGTTCAGCGTCATCCGGACGAGGGGACGCAGCAGTCCTTCCGCAAGTCCTCCCTCCGGCGCACCTTTCCACGTCAAAGGCAGATCGCCGAAACACTGCCATGCTTCGAACACCGGATTCAGCATCCACGCAGCCCCCGCGTTCCAGTATTCAAAGGGATAACCGATGTCGTATTCGACCATCACGGCGCGCCGTCCGTCCGTGTTGACCGGGCAGAGAAGGGCGTCCGTCATGCCGTAGACCAGAGCGGCGTTTTCCCGCCAGTCGTCCAGCTGCAGCGCGAGGAAACGGAAATACCCCTCTGCCGCCTCGGGCAGATTCCCCGCGTTCATGCCGGAAACCTGGATGTTGACGTTGGCGTCCATCGTATAGTACCCGTTCCAGCCGGGATACCACTGACCCGTCCACAGGCCGCAGAGCCGCGGAGCGGTGTAAGTCCCCGCGGAGGACAGGATATACCGGGAAAGGCGGTACAGCCGCGAAAGGAGCTCTCCGTTCAAGGCGGGTGCGCTTTTTTGTTTTGCGAGAAGTTCCGCGAGCGTAAGGGCTTCGTCCCCCTCGTCTCTCGGAACCGCGAGCGTATTCCGTCCGTCCCGATCGCGTCGGAGAGGGAGGTCTTCTGCGAGCGCGGCGTCGTAATCTGCGCCGACCTGTGCGAAAAGGACGTCGAGCCCGGCGAGCTCCTCTTTCACAAGCGCTTCGGCGGGACCGGCGAACAGGGCATCCGGCTCGGCCAGCCCGGAAAGCGGGACCGTGGCGCCGATCAGCGTGATTTTCCGCGCGTCCCGGATCGAGAGGCACGGACGGTTTTCAACCCATGAGAGAACTGTTGATCCGTCTTGAACGATTTTCACGACGGTGAGAAACCCGCAGCCCTTCATGTCGCTTTCCGCATAGTCGTGATACCTTCCGAGAAGCGCGAGATGGGATTCCCCGGCATAAAACCGGAATTTCATCTTCGCTTCCGGCGCGTCCGGGCGATCCCGATGGAATCCGGGCATCTCCTCCGGCAGGGCGGGGAACAGATCAAGCGAAATGCGCTCATCCCCGGAGGACGTGAATTCCGAGAAAACCGCGTCCCGCGTTACCGAGACGAAGTGCCGCTCGGAGACAGCGGGATCCCGCAGAACGATCTCCCCGCTGTCGGGACGCATCTCTCCCCGGCGTTCTGCCGGGCATCCCGGAGCATCCTCCCGGACGGCGTGCAGCTGCATCCCGGGATGGAACGGGTAGAGGAACGTGCGCCTCCGGTGATGAATGTCCCATTCGTCGTCGAAACGGAGCACGCTCTGACGCGCCTCCTCGAGCTGACCGCGCACCTCGGGCGGGGTGAACCGGGGTTCCCATGTGGGAAGGACGAGATCCATATGCTGATACACGAGGATCTCGTCGTCGGCCTCGCCGTAGACGGTCAGCCCCTGTTTCCCGTTCCCCGCGAACAGCCCTCTGTGCCAGTCGTGCGGACCGTAGGTCCGTGTTTTTCCTGTCATGATCCCGCAACTCCGAGCGCCTCCGTCAGCCGGACCGCCGCACTGTCCGGGATTTCGAGCACTCCGCCGTGACGCTTTAGGCGCTTTCCGAAATCGTATTCCTCCGGCGCGAGCACGCGAAATTCGCCGGACTTCAGATCGTCCGTCACAAGGGGCAGGTATCCGGTCTGGGCGCGGTACTGATCCACGAGAAGGCACCACTCTCCCCGCTCCGCGAGCCGGTACGCCGCCGGGCCTTCGAGCCCGTAGAAACCGTCGAGCAGGGGGCACGGAACACGTTCCCAGCCTCCGTCGTTCTCCGGAACGAGCACGTGACTCTGTTCCACTGTGATGATCTTACCGTTGTCGTCCTTCGAGAAGCGATAGTAGAAGTCCCCATCCCGCACAACGTCTGTGTCGATGATGTCGTTCGGTCCCTCGATCCAGAGAAACGTCGGGCTGAAGCGGTGGAAATCGTCGGTGAACGCGGCGTAAATGCGCTGTTTGGGGACAGGATCGCCCGCCAACCGGATGCACGAGGCCCAGAACACGAGCCAGCGTTTCCGCTCGGCACACCATACGGCTTCCGGCGCCCACGCGCAGCCTGCGTCCGGAGGTGCCAGTTTCTCGAGACGCGGCTCGGACCAGCGGATCAGATCCTGTGATTCCCAAATCAGGATCGACCGGCTGCCGCGGTGGGAAAACCGGTCCCAGTCGCCCCCTTCGGTATTGAGATCGGTGGCGAGGATGAAATACTTCCCGAGCCGCGCGTCGTACACAGGAAACGGATCGCGGATGCCGCGGGTGCCGATGTTCGAGCGCAGAACAGGTTCGCCGTTTCCGAGATCGGTCCAGTGAAGCCCGTCGCGGCTCACGGAAAACCAGACGCATTCGCGGTCGTCGTATCCGCGGCTGGTGAAGTGAACAAAAAGATAAGCCATAGGGATCCATCCTTGCAATAAACGTGTTTTAACGATCCCGCCCGACCACCCGGACGGTCACGTCATGCCTCCAGTCGGGTTTCCCGGCGAGGGTTTCCGTCACGGTGCCGTCTATGTCGCGGTACGTGTAGGTCACGGCGGTGTAATCGCCGCGTTCATATGCGTAGTCGAGTCCGCCATCGTCGTAAAGGGTGAACGTCCCGTCCGCACCCGCATAGATTCTCAGTTCATACGGCTTTCCCGTCAGTTCCGCGGTGAACTGCACGGGCGGCGCGACTGGAAGGATCGCTCCGGCCTTGACGAAGAGCGGGATCTTGTCGATGCCGACCGGGACCTTCACATACTGGCCGCCCGCGAAGAATTCTTCGGTTTCGTAGTCGTACCATCCTCCGTCGGGGAGCCAGACCTCCACGGAATCGGCTCCCGGATCGGTGACGGGGCAGACGAGGAGGGAAGGACCGTAGAGGTATTCGCCGCTCGCCTTCGCAGCTTCCCGGTCTTTCGGATAAGCCAGCGCGAGAGGCGTGACGGGCATCGTGCCGTCGAAGGTCACGGCCGCATGGACCGAATAGAGATAGGGAAGGATAGCATAGCGCAGGCGGATCGCCTTTTCGATCGCGTCCCGGTACGCCGTCCCCCGTTCGCCGAAGCGCCAGACCTCGCGCGGCGTGTTCGTCCCGTGGGAGCGCATCATCGGCGTGAACGCGGCAAACTGCAGCCAGCGCGTGTAGAGCTCGCGGTAGGCGGGATCGTCACAGCCTGCGGGGTAGTCGCCGTCGCGGAACCACTCGTACCCACCTGCGGCGAAGAAGGACCCGATGTCGGAGTTCCAGTACGCCTCGCCGGTCGCAACGTAGTTCTGCATCACGCGGACCTGGCGGCGCAGGGTCTCCCAGTTCGCGCTGACGTCTCCGGACCAGACGACGGTGCCGTAGCGGTGCTGACCGCAGAATCCCGAGCGGGTGAGGTTCACGACGCGCTTTTCGCTGTTCTTCCGCTGATTCTCGTACATGCCCATCGAATGATGGAGGGAATAGACGTTCAGCACGCCGTCGTCGAGGTATTTCTTGAACTCCCCGACGGATTTGGCCATCCGCTCGGGCAGCGGCGCGCGTTCCTTCCCGCCCCAGCCGGCGTCGAAGGGCTCGGAGGAATCGCACCACCAGCCGTCGATGCCATAGCGGAACAGGCCGGTTTCGGCGTGCTTCCAGTACATCGCCCGCGCGCCTTTGTCGAAGGAATTCACGGTCGAGCCGTCGCTGAGGAGGAACCCGGCTTCGTGCATCTCCCGGCGATCATCCGTGTCGCCGGAGAGGTTCGGCCAGATGGAAATCATGAGTCTCAAATCCATCCCATGCAGCGTGTCAGTCAGGGACTGCGGATCGGGATACCGGTTCCTGTCGAAATGCTTGTCCCCCCAGCAGCCGTCCCGCCAGTACAGCCAGTCCTGCACGAGGGTGTCGATCGGGATGCCCTCTTCACGGTAGCGCCGGGCGACGGAAAGCAGCTCGTCCTGCGTGGCGTACCGCTCCTTCGACTGCACGTAGCCGAACGCCCATTTCGGGAGCATCGGCGTCTCCCCGGTAAGCGCGCGCAGTCCCCGGCATACGCCCGCGTAGTCCCCGCCGCAGACGACCCAGAAGTCCACGGCATCGGCCGAATCGAGGAAGAACTTCCCCCGCCGGCAGTCCGTCGCGTCGAAAGTCATGACGGACGCGCAGTTGACGAGCACGGCGTACCCCTTCGTGCTGACGAAGACGGGGACGGCGATGCGCATGTTCTCCTGATACAGCGGCACGAACTGCCCGCGCAGGTTCGGATACCCTTCCTCGTGGCTGCCGAGGCCGAAAAGGGTCTCCTCCTCCGTGAAATCGAAGGTCACCTTTCCGTGGCTGGACTGCCGGACGAATTCCTCGTCCCCGCCCTCGCGGGAAGCCCGGAGGCCGTCGACCGTCTGACGGAAGGTCACGTCCCCGCCGGTCTGCCGTCTGATCTCATACGGCGTCAGGGAAAAGCCGTGCGCGCGGGTGAGGTACGTATCGCCGAGGCTGACCGTCACGCCTGTTTTCCCGGCCGTCACGGTGAGCTCCCCGGCTGTGACGACTATGCGCTCGCCGTCGGTCCGCGCCTCGCAGACGGGATCGTCCGGCATCGGCGCGGTGACGGAGAAGGAGGCGGGTTCCGGACTGTCGGCGGGGCCGAAGGTCATGCGGATGACCCGGCCGGAATACGGGAGGACGCGGAGGACCGCGCCGTCGAGAGGAATGAGCGTGCCTTTCTGAATCATAGATGTTCCTTTCTCGTCCGGAGCCACTGATAGGGCGTCATGCCGGTGGCTTCCTTGAAGAGCTTGATGTAATAACTGGTGTTCGGGATGCCGCAGGAGACCGCGGCTTCCGTAACGTTATGCCCGTCCTCGAGCAGACGGTAGGACTCTCTCAGCCGGACCGCGTTGATGTAATTGACGGGGGACGAACCGACATAATCGCGGAAAAGCTTATAGACATACGTCTGCGAGATCCCAGCGGACGCCGCGAGGCTTTCCGCGTTGATCGGCTCGGCAAAGCGGTCGCGGATCATCTCCATCATCTGCGTGATATAACGCAGACCGTACAGATTCTCGTCGCCTTCCCTGCGAAAAGCCTCGAACCGGAAACACTCGGCAAGAACGCTGAAAAGGATGGCCGTGACTCGGCAGCTTTCCGCGCCGATCTCCACCGTGTGCTCGCCGTGCGTCACGAGATCGCGCAGAAGGGGCCTGAGCGCTTCGAGAAATTCCCCTTCCGGCGCTTCGAGCAGCCCGACGCGTTCTCTCGCAAGATCGGCAAGAATCTGATTGACCGGATTTCTCCCGCTGCTTCCCGTAATGAGGATCGACGGGTCGAACACCACATGCGACATAAACCCGTGCGTCTTCCGGAAAGTGCGGTGGATGCAGCCGGGATTGATGAAGAACACATCCCCCGGCTTGATCTCATAGGAACGGTCATTGATGTAGAGGATCCCGGCGGTGTCCTCGGACCAGAGGATCTCCATTTCCCGATGCCAGTGCGGAGGAACCAGCGGCGTGTTCTCGCCATAGTCCGGCATCCAGTAGGCAAAGAACGGGAATTCGCTCTTTTCGCGGCGGTTTTCTATTTCAAGTGAAATGTTCAGGTTCATACGGATTCCTGCTCGTCGGCGCGGCCGGTTCCCGATCAGCCGACAAATGTTGAGATCGCTCTGTCGATCGTTTTGGTTATGACCTTGCTGCGTTTTTTGATTTCCGAAGCAAGATCGCGGACATTGTCCCGGAACATCGGCTTGAACATGCCGTCGCGCAGTTCGTTGCACCACCAGGTGTCGCCGAGGTCATAGCTGCGGGTGGAGAAGATCAGATCGAGCATGGCGGAGGAATCCTCGTCGCGGGAATTCTTCCGCTTCAGGACGACTTCGTAGTACTCCGGAATGATCTCGCGGTAGCTGTACGCCGCCATCGCTTCGAGCAGCGCGCCCGCGTATTCGGGATTCTTGTTGTTGATCGGGATCACGGCAATTTTGCATCCGCCCTCGACGCGGCTGTGATAGCCGTCCTGATCCTCCGTGAATTTCGGATAGGGCAGGATGCCGAAGTCCGCGTCGAGATCGCGGAACTCGTTCAGATAATAGAAGGTCTGGGCGGCAAAGAGCGCGCGGTTGTTCCCGAACATGTTGACCGTGCCGGACCAGAAGTTCTGGTCTTCGGTGTTGGGACACCAGATCTCGTTGTCCCACATGACGGCGTACATGCGGCCGAAGATGTTGAAGAACCGTTCGTTCCCTTCGATGTTCAGATAGGGCAGGTCTTTTTCGTTTTTGGCGATGCTCTGTTCGCCCGCCGACATCCAGAAGCAGGGAAGGATCTGCTTGGCAACGCTCGTGAAGCCCCAGGAATCCGCCTCGGTCATGGTGCCGTCGCCGTCCACGTCGCGGACCGCCGCCTTTGCCGCGGTCTCGAACGCGTCGACCGTCCACCGCCCTTCCTTCACGAGGGTGTAGGGATCGTCGAGATTCAGATCCTGATTCAGCGACTTGTTGAAGGTCAGGATGTGCGTCAGGTCGTAGTAGGAGAGGTCGAAGCAGCCGAATGCGAACCAGGTTTTCCCCGCGATGGTGACGCAGGGATGCAGGCTCTGGTCCCAGTAGAGCTGCGTGAGATCGATGTACGGGACTTCCTCCAGAGAACGCACGAGTCCGCTGTTGGCGTATCCGGGCGCGTATAGGTCCAGCACGAAGCAGATCTCATAGGTGTCGTCATCCGCGGTGATCAGCCGGGTCACATAAGCCGTGCTCCAGATATCGTCCGTGTAAATCTCGTTAATCGTCGTGTTGAAGCGTTCCTCCATGGAGAGCTTCATATTGTACTGTGCGTCTCCAATGAGGTCGCCGGTGATCTCATCCCCGACGATATTCGTCGTCGCCCAGCTGATATTGGACATGAGCAGATCCATATCCTGCCCGAAATCCATTGCGGGCACACGGTCGTGGACCTGCGTCTCAGGCGTGTCGCTCCCCGTCCCGGAAGGGTCGGAGGACGGATTGCCGGACTGCGCTTCGGTTCCGTCGTTTCCGGCAGTCCCTGCCGCACAGGAGGCAAGAAGGAGAAGGGCCAGAAGAATTCCAAGAAGTTGTTTCATCGTTATCTCCTCTCATTTCGCCAGGTAGGCGCCGGTGATCGTGAGACTGACATAGGTGCCGGACCACTCGACCGCCGCGAATCCCATCTGGTCGATGATGTCGCCCGCGCGGTAATTCTCGTTTTCGAGGAATAGGGACGTCGGGACGTAGAACGCGCCTTCCTCATACACCGTGTCGGTGGCGAATTCGGAAGCCTGGAACGTCATCCCCGCGGGGCCCCATTGCTGCCAGGCGTTGCAGAGGTATTCTGTCTTGGTGTCATCGTCGTGGTGATACTTGAACATCAGGGCAATCTGGGAATCAGCGTCGCAGTTCCCGCATTCGTAGGTGACGACGAAATAGCGGTATTCGCGGAGGAGATCCTCCGTCAGCGGATCGCTCATCTGCGTGCCGTCATCCCCGAGGAACCATTTTCCGTCTCCGTCGTTAAGCTCGAAATCCCAATAGAGAATATCCCCGGAGAGATCGTGCGCTCCGTCCGTTGTGAAGGGTAGTTCGCCCTGACCGGCCGGTTCAGCGGCAGCTTCCGCGGCGGGTTCTCCGGCGGGAACCGCTTCGGGGGCCGCTTCGGGAGCGTTCGCATCGGGCGTCCCGGCGGAAGCGTCCGGCGCGGCGTCTGCGGCATCGGCTGCCGTACCGGTGTTGTCAGCGGTCTGCCCTTCGGCCGGCGTATCCGCTTTGCCGCAGGAGACGATGAGAAGGAAAACCAGAAGGAGGGAGAGAAGAAGCGTTTTTTTCATAAGGTACTCCTTTTTTGTGTCGGACGTCTGTTTGTTGACTGTTTCCCGACGAAATGATGGTACCTTGATTGTATCACGCTTGAGAAAAAAATACTATAATGAATCGGCAATATTATGCCACTATCCTGCACTTGCGTGAAAAATGGCGCTCCTTCGGCAGGCGTTTTTGTTCCGGAAACAGTTGGACCAAAGAGAGCCGCCGTCCGATTTCTCCGAACTATGAAGGAAATCTTCCGAACGTGCCCGCCGTGAGCATTCCAGCTGCAGCGAACGTCGTGCGGGAGTTGGAAATAGTCGCCTTCCGGCGAAATCGGACATGCCGGACAGAACCATGCGGAATAAGCCGAATACGACATGCGGGAACGCGCATGCCGGACCGATCAATCTTTTCCGGTTCCGTCCGCGAAATAAGCCGCGATTTCCCGCATTCGCACGCTTTGCTCCACGCCGAAGGGACAGCGCTCGTCGCAGTGACTGCACGATGTGGTTCTTGATTTCCGTTTATCAACTCGTGTCTTTGCTTTCATTATTTATTATATCAGAAAAAGCAGCCCTTTGCAAGCAGGCACAGTCAAATGGGGCGTACCGGAACGACAATTTACTTCGGCTGCTTGGTGACAGTTTAGCCCGTCTCCCCCCGACAAAATGGTCCGATGCCATTCGGCTGACAGCCTACTTCGTCAGGGGAATCGATCCGCCCTGTCAATTTTCTGACAAAAAATCCCTGCTCCTTCTTTACAATCCGTCTCCGGTATGATATACTGATTATGCCCGGCATATCTCTATCCAAGGCTAGCCAACACCTAACTAGTTGATGGAAAGGAGCACTTATGAAACGCCTCATTTCAACACTTCTGGTACTTGCCCTGATGCTGTCCGTGCTTGTGACCAGCGTATCTGCGAGCTCGACCACCTACAAGAACGCTGCCGAGATCGCACAGCTCGTGTCTGACGGATATAATCAGGGAACGAAGGGTCCAATTTCGATCACCAAAGGAACCCTCAAGACCACCTTCTCCAGCAAGTCCGTCTACCTAATCACGCTGTCCGGAACCGAATGGGTTTTCAACCAGTCCACAGAAGCCCTCACGGATCTTTTCTCCGGATTCAACCTCAAGAGCGCTTACTATTACAATGTTGTAAACATCATCTCCGCAAACATCCCGAAGGGATCCAATCTGATCCTCGCAGGACACAGTCTCGGTGGGATGATCGCCCAACAGGTCGCCGCAGATTCTACGATAAAGCGGAATTACAACATTCTGAATACCGTTGCCTTCGGCTCTCCCCTTCTCTCTAACGGAGCCAGAGAAGGTACGGTCCGCCGTCTCGGGGATGTTTCTGACGTAGTTCCTCTGCTCTCCGTCCAGACGATCCTCTCCCCAATCCGCGCTCTTGCTGGCCTGAATCGCGAGGATGGCGGGTACTCCCTCCAGCCGGTCACAGCGCACAAGGAATCCTACACCCGTGCTGATGTCTGGGGTAAGTATGATGTAACCGGAACGAAATACGGAAACGCAAAACTGATCCTGGACCTGAGCACGAGGGTCTTCTATCAGTCACCTATTATCTGATTTGCAACCGGTCCTTGATCTGTTTACCGGTAGATTTAGGGAGCACCGGTGTTCCCATGTATTGATGCGAGTGCACCGTCTTTCTAACACTTTTTCTAACATAACCCGCAGAATATTAGAAAGACCTCGTCAAGCCAATGCCTGTACAGTTCCCGAAAAGTTTTTTGCCCGGATATGCGGAAACCCTTTTATTCACTTTTCGGCCTCTTCTATCTTCCGGTAGCTTCCGTCATCATCTGCCAAAATCCGACATTTTCCGATACCGGACACGATCTTGAAAACCGTTTGGGCGAAAGCCCGCGTGGGTTCGAATCCCACACCCTGCGGGAAATCAAGAGAAGGCATCTCGATCTGAGGTGCCTTTTCATAATCATTCATCAGTTTCCCTCCATGATTCCACCATCGCAGCATGGATTTCCGACTTCTGATGGATTCTGAACGCATATCTGAACGAAATGAATCCGGGCGCGTGATTAAACCTCAACAGCAGATCGTTATTTATGTACCGGAAAACGGAAAAGAGAAGGAGTATTCTGTTTATTCAGGCTTACCGATCGAGATAGAAAACCGCAAAATCTCCGCTGAGCCGCACCGTATTGTCTCCGCAAAAAGCAATGGCCGAGGGCGTACGGCATGCGCAGAGCTCGTGCTTTTGGTGATGCGTTGTGGGATATTCGTTACTTGCATAATTGTCGTACACATTTGTGATCGTGTTTTGGACAAGAACTGCCACTTTGTCTTCCACAAGATCGACTTCGACATCAACTTCGCCGTTCATGGCTGCCTCCGGAGCTGTTTCATATATTTTACCACGCCGGGAAAGGAATATCGACCCGGAAATGAGCGGATTTTCTGATTTTTTGATTCGATTTTCCCTTTACAAGGCCGCATGAGATACGGTATAATAACAGCGGGAATCCATAGTATTCCATCCGGTTCACACCCCGGAAGACCTGAAGGAGAGAAATACCGTCATGAAAATCAAAATTGCAGTAATAGGCGGCGGAAGCGTCAACTGGATGCGGGGCCTGATGAAGGACGTCTATACCCTGAACGGCGTCGAAGGCGGGGAGATCCGTCTGGTCGATCCGAACACCGACCACGTCACGAGCGTGAAGAACATGCTGCTTAAATTCAACGAGCTGACGGACAAGAACTTTGACGTCTCGATCGTCGAAGACCGGAAAGCCGCGCTCGCGGGATGCGATTTCGTCCTGACTACCTTCTCGCCCGGCGCGATGGACGCTTTCCGGAACGATCTGGAAATCCCGGTCAAATACGGCGTCCGGCTCCCGGTCTCCATGACCTGCGGCATCAGCGGGATCTCCGCCGCCCTGCGGACCGTTCCCGTCGCGTATGAAATCACCCGGGACATGGAAGAGGTCTGTCCCGGCGCGGTGCTGCTGAACGTCACCAACCCGATGACCGCGGTGACGAAGGCATTCAACCTCCCCGCGAAGACCGTTACCGTCTACGGGATCTGCCATGAAATCAACAAGCTCGGGTATTATCTCGGCAGGATCCTCGGACTGAACTGTCCCCGGGGCATGGAGATCGGCACCTATCTTTACTCCTATCTAAACGAAATCGGATTCGACTATGCCGTCGCCGGGATCAACCACTATATCTGGCTGGTGAAGGCCAATCTGAACGGCGAGGACATGCTCGGCAGGATCCGTCAGTTCGCCGAGGAACACGAGGGCTTTCAGGATATCGGCCCTGATTATGTCCCGACCGACACCTACGCCAACAACGGTCAGGCCAAGCTGGCGCTGTGCCGTCAGTTCGGATACCTGCCCATCCCCGGCGACCGGCACCTTATCGAATTCTGGCCTTCCCTCTGCAACAATCAGACGGGCTTTGGCATGAAGTACGGCGTTCTCAAAACCACAGTGGATTCCCGGCGGCTGGACAAGGTTCTCCAGAAGCAGTACATCGACCGGATCGCAAGCGGCGAAGAGCCCGTGACGTTCAGCCGTTCCGGGGAGGAGATTGTCGGGATCATGCAGTCCTACCTCGATAAAACCGAAATGGTCACGATCTGCAACCGTCCGAACATCGGCCAGATCTCCAATCTTCCGAAGGGAGCGATCGTGGAGACGTTGGTGCGGAAGGAGAAGGACGGCTCGATCACGCCTCTCCCGGCCGGAGAGCTGCCTCGTCCCATTCATCACCTCTGCTATCTCCACACCGGGATCAACGAAATTGTGGTGGAAGCCGCGCTGAACGGAGACCGCCGTCTGCTCGTCGAAGCCATGAGCCTCGATCCCTCCACCGGGACGATGGACTTCGGGCGGATCCCGGAGCTGTGCGACGACCTTTTGAACGCCAATAAGAAATGGCTCCCGCGGTTCTTTTCCTGACGGGAGAAGATAAGGGTCTGAAAGGAGTCTGAACGATGAGCCGATACTACGAATGCTTGCCGCACTTCGTCGCGATCATGGAAAACTATGAACCCGCGATGCACATGAAATGCAAATCCGCTGCTGAATACCGAATCTGGAAGAAAAAGGCAAGGAAAAAGCTCTATTCTCTGCTTGGTCTCGATCGGATGACGTGGTGCGAGCCGGAGCCGGAGCTGCTTTCGAGCGAAAAGATGGACGGCTACACCCGCGAGAAGTGGACGATCAAAACCGAACCGGACGTTCTGATGACGTTCTACCGGCTCGTCCCGGACGGGATCGCAGACGGGGAAAAGCGCCCCGCCGTGATCGCCTCCCACGGACACGGAAGCTGCGGCAAGGAAGCCGTCGCCGGGAACGGATTCTTCCCTGAGCTCGCCGAGGCGATCAGGGTCCACAACTACGATTACGGGGTTCAGGCTGTGAGAAAAGGCACGATCGTCTTCTGTCCCGACGCGCGCGGGTTCGGCGAGAGACGGGAAATCAACGTGCAGGGCGATCATGCCGGGGCGCGCCTTTCCAGCTCCTGCTATTATCTCAACTTCATGGCCCTCCCGCTCGGCCAGTGCGTGACCGGGATGTGGGTGTGGGATCTGATGCGCCTGACGGATTACATCGAGGCCCAGCCCGACGTGAATCCCGGAAAGATCGGGTGCATCGGCCTCTCCGGCGGCGGTTTGCAGACCCTGTATTTCACGGCGATGGAGGATCGGATCGCCTATGCTGCGTGCAGCGGGTATTTCTACGGCTTCAAGCAGTCTCTGCTCGAAATGTACAACTGCTCCTGCAACTACATCCCCCCACATGTGGGAGAATTTCGACGTCGGTGACATCGGTTCGCTGATCGCTCCGCGGCCCTTCGTGATCGAGACGGGAGACGTTGATCCGCTGAACGGAAAGGGCGGGCTTGACAATGTGAAGCCCTACGTGGAACAGGTCCGCTCTGCCTACCGCCTCTTCGGATGCGAAGACCTGCTCTGCCACGACATTTTCGCCGGCCCGCACATGTGGCACGGGACGAAGTCGATGGAAGGGATCGACCGGTATCTCTTCGGCAGAGAGGCTTGAACATTTCTTTCCGTTATCACTTCCACAAAAAACTGACAGGAAACAATCTTGGAGGCCGATATGACCAGATACCAGCCCGTGGGCGGCAAAATCGTCGGCGACGGACTTGCCGACAAACACTACTCGAACCGCGCCCTCTATGAAGGACACACGAGCGCGTACATCCTGGCGGGGGACCGGGTCCACCTGCGCTTCTGCCACAACCGGTGGATTCTGGGGACGCTGCGGCTGTTCCGGGACGGACGTCCCCTCGACGAGGAAGACGATGTGCGCCTTGAATACAGCCCGAACATCGTCCGCTGGACGGTGCGCGGGAAAGAGCCCTTTGAGCTCACCGTCACGACGCCCGGAGAAGGGCTCGGATTCGTCGTCCGCGCCGAGCCGGAGACCGAATTGACCTTCGTTTTCCGCGGCATTGTCAACAAAAAACCGGATCCGGGCTGGTCGCCGAGCGAGGAGTGGAATTTCTCCCCGTTCTCCGGGGATCAGTCTCTGCTTGAAACCGAATTCGATCCCGCGTGGCTCGAAGGGAACCGTTCCGGGAAAGAAAACGGCGTCTGCTATATCGAAAGCGAGGCAGCGGCACGGCGGTTCGGGGACGCCGGAAGGGTGTATCTCGTCTCCGACGGGCTTTGCGAGGATAAGAACGGGATCATCTCCGGTTCCTTCCGGCGTTATCTCGCCGCGTCAACCGCCGTCCCCGAAGACCTGGCCTTCGAGGCCCCTGCCGCCCTGTTCCAGGCGGGACTGGAACGCGGGGAGGAGCTGTGGAACGCGCTGGATGTCGAGACCCCGGACGAGGTCATCAACGCGGCGGCGCACGCGGCGGTCGCGGAGATCAACGGCTGCTGGCATCCGCCGAAGTCCGTGCACGGCAATATGTGCTGGAACCAGCCCCTTGTCGGGTGGATGCTCCACGGACAGCACATCCCCGGCTGGCACGACCGCGCGAAGGCCACCCTCGAAGCATATGCAAAAGCGCAGATCAAGGACGACACGAAGCGCGGGTACGAGCGGAACGAGAGCGGCACGCTTCCCGCGGGCGATTCCCGCTTCTACGGGCAGGGATACATCGCCGAGGATCAGTTTTTCTACAACATGCAGACCCAGTTCTTCCACCAGATGATCTCCGCCTGGCGGTACAGCGGCGACGAGGAGACCGGGGCGATCCTGCGCGACATGCTCCGGCTGCACCTGAAGCGCGAGGACGAATGCTTCGATCCCGACGGGACGGGACTGTACGAGAGCGTCATCAACACCTGGCCGACCGACAGCGTCTATACGCCCGGCGGCGCGGTGGAGGAGACCTGCTATGTGTATCACCAGTACAAAGCCCTTGCGGAGCTGACGGAAGGAGAAGAGCGGGAGGCGTGCGAACGGAAGGCGAAGAAAATCAAAAAAGCCTTCTTCGACAAGCTCTGGATCGCGGAGCGCGGGTATCCCGGCGAGTTCGCCGAATACGGAGGACACCGCCGCCTGCACCCGGACGCGTGGATCTACGCCGCCTTTCTGCCGATCGAATGCGGGCTGGTGAGCGGGCTCGAAGCCTTCCAAAACGTGGACTATCCCCGCTGGGCTCTGAAACGGGATGAAAAGGGGCTTTACTGGATCTCCAACTGGACGCCCGGCATCTGGTCGGTGCGGGAATGCTCCCCCGGGGAAAACATGCAGCTTGCCATTGCCGGATTCAAAGCCGGAAAGCCGGACGAATCCGCCGCGGTCCTCTCGGGACTGGCGAAACGCGCGCTGGATTCCGTTGTTCCGGGCGAGCTGACCCATCCTACGAGCGAGGCCGCGACCCAGCTGGCGCGGGCGGTCGTGGAAGGGCTGTTCGGATACCGCCCGGATTACCCGAACGGCAAAGTCACCCTCGAGCCGTCGATCCCGGCGTCGTGGGAAAGAGCCAGGATCAAAACGCAGGATTTTGAACTGAACTATACAAGAACGGGCATGAAGGTCCGCCTGACACGTCCGGCACGGCTCACCCTCCGGATGCGGCTGTACGCGGACAGGCTCCTCAGTGTCGAAGGGGCACAGAGCTGGCGGCTGATCCCCGCGGTCGGCGGCATGATCGTCGAAGCGGACATGGGGACAACCGACGAGGCGGAGCTGAAACTCAACGTCGAAGGCTTCCGCGATTTCGATAAGCCGGAGGAACTGACCTCCCTGCCGGAGGACATGACCGGGATCGTCGACCCGCAGAACGCCGCCGAGACGCCTTGGGGACACCACATGATGTTCCGCGAGACCTCCGGCGGATGGTACCGTCCGATCCTATTCGACCTCGGGGAGGATCCCGCCGAGGCGGAGCTGCTGCGCCGTCAGCGCGAACCCGTCCCGGAGAACGCGCGGTTTGAGACGGTCGATCTCAGCCCGTACTGCAACGCGGACGTGACAGAGATCTTCCATCAGGACTATCGCACCCCGCGGCCGGCAAGGGGCTGTCATGCCGAGATCGGATACGACGGCTATTCTCTCTGGACCTTCCCGTTCTGGGGGATTCAGCCACTCGCAATGAAGATCGAAAAAACCGGCTTGCTCACAAGCCTGGCGGGTGTTCCCGTGCGTATCGAAGCTGGGGAGCGCAACATCGTTTTCACCTCCCTCTGGGACAATTATCCGGACAGCATACAGATCCCCGTGAACCGTGCTGGCAGGATGGCGTTTGTCGTCGTCGCCGGATCGACCAACCCGAACCTCTGCGGGATCGAAAATGCCCGGCTGATCTTCCGCTATGCCGATGGAACGGAAGAGATCCTCCCCCTCGTAAACCCGCGGAATTACATCCAGCTCTCGCCGTACACGGAGCGTGCGCCCACGAAGGGCTATGAAGTCCGCCGCGACGTGTTCAATCCGTATGACGAAGAACTGCTCGAAAACTTCACGCCCGAGGTCCTGCCGCTCGGCGAAAACCTGCGCGCGCTCATCCTCCGCTGGCCTCTGAGGGAGGGCATCGTGCTCGCGTCTGTTACAATCGAGACCACCTGCCCAGACGTCGTCGCGGGCGTGATGGGGATCACCGTCGCACGGTAAAAGCTGGATGCGATACCGTTCACCATAACACGAGAAAAGCCCGTAATGGCTGAATGGCAAATACGGGGTTTTTTCATAGAAATCATGTTTTTAAATTCAGATGTGGTATAATGAGGAGCAAGCATTTCTTGTGAACAGTCATTGACACAGCACATATCAGGGGGCTTCTCGAAAATTATACGTTATGCCGCTAAAGGGCTGTCGTTTATTTCGAGATCCGCCATCGAATCAAGCATCGGGATGAGAATGGGAGATACCATATACCCCTGGTCGCTTTGGAGTTGAAAAACCAGCTTACCGGTCAGAACATCGACAACGCCATTGCCCAGTGGATGACGGACCGGGATCCGCTAGAAGAAGCATTTCAGTTCAATCGCCGTATCCTGGTATATTTCGCCTTGGATCTTTACCGCGCATCCATGACTACACGCCTCATGGGAAGCAATACGACCTTTCTTCCATTCAACCAGGGTAGCAACGGAAGAGGAAACGACGGCGGCGCTGGAAATCCACAAAACCCGGACGGCGGATACGTCACAGCCTATGGCGCGTGATGCCCGGTATATGAAAAAGAAAATGACGGCCGGGGAGTTCGAGGCGTGGTCGAGACACGCATCCGAGCTCCGCGACCGTGCGGTGAAGGATTTGATAGCTTTTGAGGAGTACTGCAAAGAAATCAGACACTAACAGGGAAAATCAAACATGAACCTTCCCATCTTCCTCCTCACTCCCACCTGCTCCCGTCCGGCTGAACGCGGATCTTTTCGCCGTCGCTGACAAGCACGGACGCGCCGCGAAGCCGGGGATGACTGTTCGTGAGAGGCAGGACATCAATCGTCATATTGCCGTGACGCAAAACTGGAACGCCGGACTTCATATTGAGCAGCGCTTCGCCGATCGGGATCCCGTCCGGACAGTCGCCGAGGCGGACCGTTTCCCCGACCGGGATGTCCGCGATGGAGGAAATCGTTTCACGGGATTTTGTCGTGAAAACGAAGTCGATCTTTTTGATCCGTCTGTCCCTCAGGATCACGGCGAGCCGTTCCTCGTCGTCCTCCGAGGGATCGAGCACCGCCGTCACGCCGCCGCAGACAAGAAGCAGCGATTCCGACCGTTCGGGCGAGGGATAGGTCAAAGTCAGGAAGGAGGAGGCGGTTTCCTTCTGCGGGATCAGAAGCGCGCCCGCCGCAAGGATCAGCACTGCCAGCGCCAAAACGGCGAAAGGCACGAAATGATTGTACGGTATCTTCATGGATCCATCCCTCCTTCCGCATCAAATCGGGTCAAAGCGCAAACCGCGCGCTGTATTCGCCGTAAACGCGGTCGAAATCCGCGGACCGCTTTTCCTTGACCTGGCTCAGATATTCGTGCGTGTCAAACAGATCCGCTTCGAGTTCGATCATGGCGACGGCGATGTTGGAGCAGTGGTCGGACACGCGCCGGTAATCGGTCAGAAGATCGTTGAAGACGAACCCCTGATGAATGGTGCACTGTCCCTTCTGCAGGCGTTCGACGTGGTGGAGCTTCAGTTCCCCGCACAGGCTGTCGATCCATTCCTCGAACGGCTCCACCCGCGCAGCGGCCTCCCGGTCCCCGTCGATGAACGCCCGGAAGGTCAGCCGCACGATCTCCCGCACCGCGCTTCCGATCACGTCAAGCTCATGTTTCGCCTCGCCGGAGAAGACGAGGTTTTTCTCTTTGAGCTCCGCCGCGCTGTCCGCGATCCGGAGGGCATGGTCGGAGATGCGCTCGAAATCGGACAGGGTGTGCAGGAATTTCGACACATCCTTGTTCTGCCGCTCGGTCAGCTCGTGTCCCGTGAGTTTGACGAGGTACGTCCCGAGCGCGTCCTCGTAGCGGTCTACCGCGACCTCCTTGTCCTTCACCGCCTGATACCCGTCCGCGCTGAACGTATGGAGCAATTCGAGCGCTTCATCGAGGGACTCCTCGGTCAGGTTGGCCATCGCTTCGACCGTCTGGCGGCTCTGTTCCACGGCGATGGATGGGTGCCGGATGAAGCGCTCTTCCAGCCGCAGCGCAGGGTCGCTTTCGTCCGTTTTCCCGGGCACGAGCAGCGCAACGAGCGCTTCGAGCACGTCGGAGAACGGCGCAAGCAGGCCGACCATGGCAAAGCGAAGCACCGTATTGAGCGCAGCGATCCGCACGGGGTTCATGATCTCCTCGAGAAAGGGGAAACGGAAGATCGCGTTTGCAATGTAGAAGACCGCGGCGCATGCCATCGCGCTGACGACACCGGCGACGGGATAGACCAGAGCCGCACGCCTGCCGTCCGTATTCGCGCCGACAGCGGAAAGCAGCACGGGGAAGGACGCGCCGATCGCCACGCCCATCAGAAGAGGCAGAGCGGTCTCAAACGGAAGCTCGCCCGTCATGGACAGCGCCTGAATGATACCGACTGCCGCGGACGCCGACTGGAGCACCGCCGTGAAGACCGCGCCGGCGAGGATGCCGAGCAGGGGATTCGACATGGAGATGAGCATGGTCCGGAATCCGGGCGCTTCACCGAGGGAGGAGACCGCGCCGGACATGGAGCTCATCCCGAACATCAGAACGGCAAAGCCCATCATGATGTCGCCCACATGCCGCAGCGTCTGCTTTTTCGAGAACATCCGGAACAGGATCCCGACAAGCGCAACCGACGCCGTCAGGGTCGCGGTCGAGAATATGCTGGCAATGCCGCTGCCTCCGCCGACCGTGCTGAGGCAGATGATCCAGCCGGTGATCGACGTGCCGAGGATCGCGCCGAGAATGACGCTCACCGCCTGCCGCACCTTCATCATCCCGGAGTTGACAAATCCGACTGTCATCACCGACGTGGCGCAGGACGACTGGATGACCGCCGTCACGCCCGTTCCCAGAAGCACCGCACGGAAGGGGGTGCTGGACAAACGGTATAAAACCAGCTCCAGCTTGCTGCCGGCCACTTTTTTCAGCCCGTCCCCCATCAGCGTCATGCCGAAGAGGAAGAGCGCGACCCCGCCGACGAGGGTCATAATTTCACGAAAGCTCAACTTCCCACGCTTTCCGATTCATCATGAATCTTTTTCTTTATTCCAGAGTCAGTATACCCCCCTCGGGTTAAATCCAAGTCGCGCGGCGTGTTAAATCGGCGTTAAATCGCACAAAATCTGTTTACATCGGCCCCGGAATATGATATGATGGTCTCATCAATCCGAAATACGGAGAAAACCATGATTTATCTTCTTGAAGACGACGAAAGCATCCGCAAGCTCGTGGTGTACGCGCTCCGCAGTCAGGAGGTCGAAGCCCGGGGGTTCGAGGAGCCCTCTGCCTTCTGGGCGGCGATGAAGCGCGAAAAACCGGACCTCGTTCTGCTCGATATCATGCTCCCCGGCGAGGACGGCATCTCGATCCTGAAAAAGCTGCGCTCTTCACCCGCCACCGCCTCCCTGCCCGTGATCATGCTGACGGCAAAGAACAGCGAGTATGACCGCGTGGAGGGACTGGACGCCGGAGCGGACGACTACATCTCGAAGCCCTTCGGCATGATGGAGCTTGCCGCCCGCATCCGCGCTCTTCTCCGCCGCACGGATTCGACGCCCGCCGCCTCGGAATACCGCATCGGTGCGCTGTACGTCTGCCCGGACCGGCACGAGATCCGCGTAAACGGAGAACCCGTCGCTCTGACCTACAAGGAATTCACCCTCCTATGCCTGTTCTGCGAAAACCGGGGCATGGTGCTGACCCGTTCCGTCATCATGGACCGGATCTGGGGACTGGAAGCCGAGCGCGAGAACCGCACGCTGGACGTCCATATCCGCACGCTGCGCGCAAAGATCGGCGAGGCTGGCTCAACCATCGAAACGGTCCGGGGGATCGGCTACCGGATGAAGGGGGAAGACGCATGACGGCGAAAATCTTCAAAAACACGTTCCTCGTGGGACTATCCGTGCTTCTGCTCTGCGCGGCGGTCTTTTTCGGCCTGCAGTACACGCAGACAAAGGAAGAAACCTACGACGCCCTCAGGCAGGAAGCAGTCTACGCGGCGAACGGGATCGCCCTGTCCGGGGAGAAATATCTTGAAACACTCGACAACGAGCACCGCATCACATGGATCGACCGGGACGGAACGGTGCTGTACGACAGCGAATTCGGGGGTACCGTCGGCAACCAGAGCCATCTTCCGGAGGTCGCGGCGGCGCGCGAAGCGGGGGAGGGACAGAGCATCCGGAAATCGGAATCGTCCGGGCAGTCCACGATGTACTGCGCGGTGCTCTGCGAAGACGGGACCGTGCTCCGGCTTTCAAGGCCCCTCGGCGCATTCCGCTACGCCCTTCAGGCCGTATCCCCGGTGCTTTGGGTAGTCGTGCTCGTTCTGCTCGTCTCCGGCGCGCTCGCGTTCCGGGTATCGAAGCAGATCCTCGCGCCCGTGAACGCCATCGACCTCGATCATCCCGACGCGTCGAAGGCCTATCCGGAGCTTGCCCCCCTCGTCGGACGGATCGAAGAACAAAACCTGACGATCCGGGAACGGGAAGAAGAACTGCTCGCCCGTCAGCGTGAATTCACCACCCTGACGGATTCCATGAGCGAGGGCTTCCTTCTGCTCGATAGAAACGGCGTGATCCTCTCGGCCAACAGCGAAGCGCTGCAACTGTTCCGGGACGCGCAGGAAGGAGACACGTTTCCGGAGACCCCCGCGTCCGCCGCTTCGGAGGCCGTACGGGACGCGCTTGAAGGAAAGCGGACGGAAACCCGGCTTGAGACGGACAACGCCCGCACCATGCGGATCATCGCCTCCCCCATCCTGCAGAAAGGGCGGCTTTCCGGCGCGGTCATCCTGACGGTGGACGTCACGGAGCAGGAGCAGCGGGAACAGCTCAGACGCGAGTTCTCCGCGAATGTCTCCCATGAACTCAAAACGCCGCTCACCTCCATTTCCGGCTTCGCGGAACTGTTGATGCGCGGCATGGTCTCGCCGGACATGACGGCCGAATTCGCAAGCGATATCTATAAGGAGTCCCAGCGCATGATCGCACTCGTGGACGACATCATCAAGCTCTCGAAGCTCGACGAGGAAGGCGTGTCCTACGAGTGGGAGACGGTGGAGCTCGGGGATCTCGCGGCGGATGTGCTCGACACGCTCCGCTCTGCTGCGGACAAGCGGGGTATCACCATGACGCTGACCGGTTCTGGACAGGTCCGCGGCGTGTGGCGCATCCTGAACGAAATGGTCTACAACCTTTGCGACAACGCGATCAAATACAACAAGGACGGCGGATCGGTCGACGTGGAGATCACGGACGAAGGTTCGGACGTGACGCTCACGGTGCGGGACACGGGCATCGGCATCCCGGACGCTCATCGGGACCGGGTATTCGAGCGGTTCTACCGGGTGGACAAGAGCCATTCCCGGGAGATCGGCGGCACGGGCCTTGGCCTCTCGATCGTCAAGCACGGCGCGCTGCTGCATCACGCCGCTGTTTCGCTGGAGAGCGAGATCGGCGAGGGCACGGCGGTCACGCTGCGGTTCCGGAAGGACGGATGAGATCAGACGCTGAAGAAGCTCTCGCTCATGACCATATCGTCTCTTTGAGACATATCACATGACTCAGCAGGTAATTGCAATATAATATCATCCCGCGGATCACGCCGCTATGTATTGACAATCCCCGAAAAACATGATATAATTCTTACGATTCATCGGAGGGCAGTACGCCGCAGCGTAGGGGATCGTAAAGCGTGTTTCGGCTCGCTTTGCAGGCCGCCTGCCGGATAAGATGACGAGTGCGCTCGCAGCAGTTTTTGCTGCGGGCATTTTTTCTTGGAGGTTAGCTATGATCGCAAAGAACATCACCCTCACGCCCCTCACGGAGGACGACCGCGAGCAGTTCATCAAGGACAACCAGTACGCCTTCAAATTCGGCGCCATGCAGGAGTTCGGGCAGCGGGACGACCACTTTGAGGAGGAGGGCGAAATCATCTCCCGCAGGACCATCGAGCAGAGCATCGACGGGGGTACCGCTTACCGCATCCGCGAAAACGGTCAGATCGTCGGCGGGGTTGTTCTGCACATCGACGAAGAGACGCGGCGGGGAGATCTGGAGCTCTTGTTCGTCGAGCCCGCGGCGCACAGCAAGGGGATCGGTCAAGCAGCGTGGCGCGAGGTGGAACGGCTGTATCCTGACGTTACTGTCTGGGAGACTTGCACGCCGTATTTCGAGACGCGCAACATTCACTTTTACATCAACAAATGCGGCTTCCACGCCGTGGAGTTCTTCAATCGGTTCCATCCCGATCCGCACGACCCCGAGACCGGAGAAGAGAACGCGTATGACGGGGACGACAGCTTCGACGGGATGTTCCGGTTCGAGAAGCGGATGAAATAAAAACGTCGCGTAAAGATTTCCTCGAAATCATTCTTGACATAAGTCCGAAATTGTGCTATACTGATTTCTGACATAAGACAGCAAAGGAGGCGGAACCATGCCGAGAAAACCGCGCTGCCGAAAAATCGGCGGATACCCGGACTGCTGGGTCTTCTCGCCGGAGGAGCATCCAGAGGGCGATCCGGTCGTTCTGACGCTCGATGAGTTCGAGACCGTTCGGCTGCTCGACCGGGAGGGGATGACGCAGGAGGAATGCGCCGCACGGATGGGCGTGGCGCGGACCACCGTCACCGCCATCTACGAAAACGCCCGCCGCAAGATCGCCGAAGCCCTTGTCGACGGCAAGGAGCTTCGCATCCGGGGCGGGAGTTATGCGCTGGAAAATCAAAAAACGGATCTGATTCCGGAGAAAGGAAAGAATACCATGAGAATCGCGGTCACTTACGAAAACGGAGAAATCTTTCAGCATTTCGGACACACGGAACAGTTTAAGATCTATGACGTCATGGACGGGAAAATTGTCGGAGAGCGGATCGTCCCGACGAACGGAAGCGGTCACGGCGCGCTGGCCGGCTTTCTGAAAGCGGCGCAGGTCGACGCCCTCATCTGCGGCGGCATCGGCATGGGCGCGCAGAACGCGCTGGCGGAAGCGGGGATCGCGCTTTACGGCGGCGTGACGGGATCGGCGGACGCTGCGGCTAAGGCGCTGGCGGAAGGGACGCTCCGGTTCGATCCCGACGCGAAATGCGATCACCACGGGCATGGGCACGGGGAAGATCACGCGTGCGGACGCCACGGCGAAAGCTGCGGTAACGAAAACGGGGAAGAGCACGCGTGCGGACACCACGGAGGCGGCTGCGGGCACGGTTCCTGCGGGGGCAACTGAATGGCGGAATACGGGTTTTACGGCTGGGAGAGCGCCGATATCAAGGATGAACGCGGACTGACGCCGCGCGATTATTACGATCTGCTCTCGGAAATCTGGTGCGCGGATACCTGCGCGCCGCGGATGCGCTCCGACTGGTCGCCGGAGAACAAGACGCTCGGTCAGTGCTCGATCACCGCGTTTCTCTTGCAGGATCTGTACGGCGGAAAGGTTTTCGGCGTACCGCTCGGCGACGGCAACTACCATTGCTTCAACGTCGTCGACGACTGCGTGTTCGATCTGACGAGCGAGCAGTTCGGAGAAAAAACGCTGAATTACGCCGACTGCCCCGAACAGTTCCGGGAGACGCATTTCGCCAAAGAGGAAAAGCGGCAGAGATACGAACTCCTGAAAGCCAGGCTCTTCGCCCGGCTGCCGGGTATTGCCGAAACCGAATTACAGAGAGGAGAACGCGGATGAACGACGAATGCCTGATCTGCGGCTCCCCGCTTGAATATCTGGAAGCGGATCAGCCGATGGAGTGCACGGTCTGTCACAGGAAAGAGAACAGCAAGACCCGCTGTGTCCGGGGCCATTATGTGTGCGGCGCGTGTCACACCGCCGGGATGGACGCGATTGTCGGTCTGTGCCTCAGCGAGACATCGAAGGATCCCGTCCTGATCCTCGAAAAAATGATGGCGCTCCCGTTCTGCCACATGCACGGGCCGGAGCACCACGTCATGGTCGGCGCGGCGCTTCTCACGGCCTATCGGAACGCGGGCGGGGAGATCGACCTCGAAAAGTCGCTCGGCGAGATGATGAACCGCGGGAAGAGCGTGCCGGGCGGCGCGTGCGGTTTCTGGGGTGCCTGCGGCGCGGGGATCTCTTCCGGCATGTTCGTCTCGATCATTTCCGGCTCCACGCCCCTGACCGAGGAGCCGTTCGCGCTGTCGCACAAAATGACGGCGAAATCGCTCGGCGCCATCGGCGAGATCGGCGGTCCGCGGTGCTGCAAGCGGGATTCGTACCTGTCGATCCTGTCCGCCGTCGACTTCGTGAAGGAATACTTCGGCGTGGAGATGGAAAAGCCGGAGGTCGTCTGCACCCATTCCGCGAAGAACAATCAGTGCATCGGAAAACGCTGTCCGTTTGCGAAAGCAAATCACGGATCCGGAGGACGGGAGGCTGTTTGATCTGTTTCTGAGTTTCGCCAAAATCGGGCTGTTCACCTTCAGCGGCGGGTACAGCGCGATCTCTCTCATCCGGGACGTGGTTCTGTCTTAGGGGAATCACCCTTATCTGCGATACGGGCTGTCGAACTCCCTCTCCGCTTTCCGGACAGCTTCCTCCAGAGTCATCCCGGCAAAATGCTGGGCGCCGAGAATCCTGCCGGATTTCCCGTCGTCCGCAAACACACCGACAACGACGCCGGGGATCGTGCTCTCAGGGGCGTCCGGCGCGTGGGGACCTCCCAGATCCGTCCGGCACCATCCGGGATCCGTCAGATTGATCATCACATTCGTTCCCTGCACTCTGCTGCCCAGATCGATCGTGATTTTGTCGAGAGCCGCCTTGCTGGCTGAATACCCGGCCTGACATACATCGAGAGAAATGCCGCTCGTCGTGTTCACGATCCGTCCGCTTCCCCGCATGATCATGCCGGGCAGAAAGTGATAACAGATCATGGCAGGCACGACCGTGTTGACCCGGAAGCTGATTTCTGCTCCGGATCCGGCTGAAACTCCATGATACGGGTTGAGAGAAGGTATTTTTACACATAAATGTAAACTTTTTAGTAATTGGCCGTAAATCCCTTTCCATTCTTCCGGTCTTGTTGTATAATGCCTTTGATACAGAGGCCCGGATCTATCATCTGGTCTTTGTCACGCTTTCTTTCCTCATCGGAGGTGCCATTCCAGATGATCATCCCCTCCCGCAAGCTGCAGAACGAAATCCTCAAATGGAGCAAAACCAATAGTCCCATTCTTTGTCTGATTCTTTCCATGGACGGAAAGTGGGGCGGGACGGCAGAAAACGCGGAAAACATTTCGCGCTCCTTTCAGAAGTTCTGGCCCGCCGCCCGATACTTTATTGTCACGCAGGCACGGATGAACGCGAAAGGGCTTGTGCGCATGTCCGCGTTATCCATCCCCTTTCCGAGTCCGGAGATTCACAGAAGATATGGCAGACAGATCATAGACGACTTTATTACGCTCATCTTCGGGATCAACAGATTCTTTGACGATGCTGAAGAGTATGCGGCGATGGAATCCTTCAGCCGGGATATGCTGAATCTGTTTGAATGGGACGAACAGGCGAACCGTGATATCTGGACGGGAAGTATGCTTTACGCTATCGATAGGCAGGAGCGGTTTGACGAGGCGTATCGGCTGTATCAGTCCTTTGACGAAAAGGGGGAACATACGGCTTCCATCTATTCCATGTCCCTGCTCCAGAGATGCGATACGGAAAGGGCGTCTCTGGTGCTGGAACCGTTCTGAGGAAACGAAACGGATAAAACCCTGCGCGAGAAAATCGAACTGCTCGATCGTCTGAAATCTATAAAAGCCTGAAGGAAGCACGGAATTCCATGAATCGTACCGAACATGGCTATCATCGGGAAATCAAATGATTATGGAAGAAGCATAATGAAGCAATATATTGTGGATGCATTTACAGACAAGCCGTTTTCCGGGAACCCCGCCGCCGTCTGCGTCATGGACAGGTGTATCAGTGAAAAATCCATGATAAATCTGGCGAAGGAAAACAATCTATCAGAAACGGCGTTTAGCCCATGACAGTCCGGAATATTCGATAAGACTGTTTCGCGGCATATCAATGGCTCCTGAACCATGCACAGGGCCTGCCGACAGCTGTGGGCGGGGACAGTGCCGGCGGAACGCTTGCCATGGCAGTCTGCCTCATGGCTGTCGACCGCCGTCTTCCCCCGCCATGCGCACAGCTTCTGACCTACCCCTCCGTCGGTGAGTGCGGTGAAACCGAATCGATCAGACGATATACGGATACCCCGATGTGCAATACCCGCGACATGAAGATCTACGGAGAATGGTATGTTCAGGATGAATCTGCGGGAAAGAAGGCTTACCGTTCGCCCATAGAGGCGGAATCGTATGAGGGGATACCCTCGACCTATATCGAAACGGCGGAATTCGACTGCCTGCGCGACGGAGCGGTCCTTTACGCCGGGAGGCTCAGCGAGTCTGGGATCGCGGTTGAAATCCGAAACACAAAGGGAACGGTCCACGGATACGATATGATGCTAAAAAGCAGCATCGTGAAAGAACAGATCGAAAACCGCATCCGTTTTCTCGGCAGAGCATTCCTTCGGGAATAAACAAGTCCCCCTCGACTCCGTTTCCTGAATGGGTCGAGGGGGCGTGACGCTTTTACGATTTCGTTTTGGGATTCTTCCTGATTCCGTCAAGGACGGCATCGCACGCCTCGTCCGCTCTTTTCCGTTCGCGGACGGCAATATCGGGAGACTGGTATTCCAATCCATAGATATAGACTGCCCACAGGTGGGTGAGCATCCGGTAAAAGGCGCGGCGGATGCCGGTATCGGGCGATTCGGACCGGGGCGCGGAATACGCGTCCCAGAATGCCTTCGCGTCCTTCCCGAGCCAGAAGACTTCCATGTCGGGATCCCCCCACAGAGCCCGGTCGGCGTCGATGACGGCGGCAAAGCGGCGTCTGCCGGTCTCGTCCCGTGTCAGCAAAACGTTCCCGCTCCACAGGTCGTTGTGAAGCAGACGCGGCGTTTTCACTTCGTCAAGGATGGGCCTCGCCCGTTCCAGTGCCGTCCGGTAACGTCCGTACTGCTCCGCGGGGACGAAATCGGTCTTCCTGCATACGGATTCCCACTCGCAAAGCTCCTTCCCGAGCGCGTCGCTCCACCGCGCAGAACCGCCGCCGTGCAGAACGTCAGCGATCCGCCCGAAGCGTACGCCTTCGATCCCGTTGAATGCGCGCATCGCGCGGCCGAGATCGCCGAAAATCGCCTCCCGTTCGCCCGGTTCCAGCGAGTCTTCGACCTCCGACAGGGGCACGGAGGGGATATACCGGACAAACATCACGTCCCGGTCGATCACCTGTTTTGACGTGTCCGCCGCCAGAACTTCGGATGCCGGAATGCCGTACAGCGCGCAGAGGCGGTAGACTTCAACCTCGGATTCCATCAGAAAATGCTCGTAGGGCAGGAGCAGATGGCGGTTGACCGGACCGAGCCGCAGGACCGCGGTACCGTTTTTCCCGGTTTCGAGAAGATAAGACGTATTGAACAAGCCTCCGGAGAGCAGCCGGAAGGACAGCACCGCATCCCCGAGGATTTCCCGTGTCACGAGCTCAATCTCTTCCCGGGAGGCTTCGCGAAACAGATCCGTCGTCATGATAACCCTCTTTTTCTCATCGGTCTGCGCGTTTTTCCGCCGATGACAGCATCAAACCATCATGCGGTAGATCTTCCCGCAGTCCTCTTCGTTGAGCGTCACAAAGCCGGAGATGCTCCCCTGCCGTCCGTTGCCCCAGCAGAGGGCGTGGACCAGCGCGGGGATGTCCTCTTCTTTCGCGCCGAGTTCCTCGAAGTTTTTAGGCATTCCGATGGAGACGAGGAAATTCCGGAAGGCTTCGATTCCCGCCCGCGCCGTGACCTCCGGATGGCGGAAGTCCATGCTGCATCCCCAGACACGGACCGCCGCCTGGGCAAAACGCATGACGTCGTGTTCCATCACATAGGAGAACACCGCGGGCATCGTGACGGCAAGCCCCGCTCCGTGCGCGCAGTCATAGAGCGCGGACAGCTCATGTTCGATGTTGTGGCTGTTCCAGTCCTGACTGCGGCCCACCCCGCAGGAATTGTTGTGCGCCATCATGCCGGCCCACATGATGTTCGCGCGGGCGTCATAGTTGTGCGGATCGGCGATGACGCGCGGCCCTTCGTGGATCATGGTGAGCAGCAGCGCCTCGATCAGCCGGTCGGTCACCTCCACCTCCGCGGTGTTTGTGAGATACCGCTCGTACAGATGGGCCATGATGTCCGTGATGCCCGCGGCGGTCTGATGGGGGGGAAGGGTTTCCGTCAGTGCCGGATTGAGGACGGAGAACCGGGGACGGACGGCGTCGCCGCTCGCGCCGCGCTTGAACATCCCCTCTTCCTTCGTGATCACGCTGTCCGGGCTGCCTTCGCTTCCCGCGGCGGAGATGGTCAGGACCGTACCGACGGGCAGCGCCTTTTCGATCCGCTTCCCGCAGTAGAAATCCCAGAAATCGCCGTCGTACACCGTGCCCGCCGCAATGGCCTTCGCGGAATCGATCACGCTCCCGCCGCCGACCGCGAGGATGAAATCGATCCCTTCGGAGCGGCACAGATCGATCCCGCTGTATACGAGCCCGCTGCGGGGATTGGGCTGTACGCCGCCGAGCAGGACGGAGGAAATGCCCTCCCCCTCGAGCGACGCCCTGACCCGGTCGATCAGCCCGGACCGCAGAGCGCTGCCGCCGCCGTAGTGGATCAGAACGCGGGTGCCGCCGAAACGCCGGACAAGGCTTCCGGCCTGATTTTCCGTCTCCCTGCCGAATACAAAGCAGGTGGGGGAGTAAAACGTGAAATTATTCATATCATTTCTCCTTTTTCGATGTAGGATTTTGCTTATCCGCCGACCTTTTCCCCGTTCAGAAGAACGACGTTCATCGGTTCGACTTCGACCTTCTCCCAGACGTGTTCGAGAAGATAGGGTTCGGACCTGAGGTACTCCTCGAGAAGGGCCCTGTTTTCAAACTCCATGACGAGGACGGACCCCTTCATCCTCCCATTCTCATCCAGAAGTCCTCCGGCGCAGAGGATCCTTCCTTTGATCTTTCCGAGGTTTTCGAGATGACGCGGGCGCGCCTGCATCCGTCTCTCAAGCGTCCCCGCGCCGTCGTGTGCCGTAATGATGAACTGCATATCTCTGCTCCTTTTATTTTGTGTTTACGCCGGTTCTCCCGACTTGTCCGTATCTCTCGTGAGGTTGTGCATCCAGTTGAAGCTGTTGATCTTGAAGAATGCCACGATGCATTTTAGGATCTGATCGCATTTCAGGCAGGCGAACACGACCCACGCGGGAGCTCCGAGCCATGACGCGGCGATCGCGGACGGAAGG
>JAFZPN010000079.1 GCA_017550315.1 Clostridia bacterium | reverse complement strand
GTCAACCTCGCCCTCGGCTGCACCTTCGATCCCGCGCTCGCGGAGGAGGCGTTTGCCGTCGTCGGCGCGCAGATGAAGGCCCTCCACGCCGATCTCGCGCTCACCTCCATGCTCGATATGTGCCGGGATCCGCGCTGGGGCCGGAGCGAGGAATGCTATTCCGAGGACCCCACCCTTGCCGCGAGGCTGGCGGGGGCGGCGGTGCGAGGCCTCAGACGCGGCGGCATGGATGCCGTGGCGAAGCATTGCGCGGCGCAGGGCGAGACCACGGGCGGCGTCAACGCGAGCGCGGCCCGGATCGGCGAACGCGAACTGCGCGAGATCCATCTCCCCCCCGTGCGCGCGGCGGCGGAGGCGGGCGTCTCGGGCGTCATGGCGGCGTACAACGAGATCGACGGCGTCCCGTGTCACGGCAATCCGTGGCTCCTGAAGGATGTCCTGCGCGGCGAATTCGGCTTTGACGGGATCGTCATGGCGGACGGCGTGGCGGTGGACCGGCTGGATCTGGTCTCCTCCTTCGATCTCGCCTCCCGCGGCGCAACGGCCATCAATGCCGGCGTCGACGTCAGCCTCTGGGACCGCGGATTCACGGCGCTCGAAGAGGCGGTCGAGCGGGGACTCGTCCCGATGGAGCGGATCGACGAGGCCGTGCGGCGGGTGCTGCGTCTGAAATTCGCGCGCGGACTCTTCGAGCATCCCTTCATGGAGGAGGGCGAGCCGAAGGTTTATTCCTTCGCGGAGCATTCGGAGACGGTCCGGCTCGCGCGGGAATCGGTCGTGCTCTTAAAGAACAAAGACGGCGTCCTGCCGCTCGAAAAATCGATCTCCTCCCTCGCCGTCATCGGTCCGTTTGCCGACGACGTCTATGCCCAGCTCGGCGACTACACCCCGCCGCAGAAGCCCGGCGCGTCCGTGTCCTATCTCGCGGGCATCCGGAAAGCGCTTGCGGGCACGTCCTGCAAAATCCTCGACCACGCGGGTCCCGTCCCGGCGGATGAGGAAGAGCTTGAGGAGTACATCCGGGAAGCGGCAGAGAAGGCGGCGCGGGCGGATGCGGCGGTCGTGGTGCTCGGCGGATCGTCTTCGCGGTTCCATGATATGGTCTTCGAGGACAACGGCGCCGTGCGGCACACCGGAGACAGCGGCCTCACCCGCAATCTCACGGACTGCGGCGAAGGCGTCGATGTCTCGGATATCGCACTTCCCCTGTGGCAGAGAAGCCTGCTTTCCGCCGTCCGGGAGGCCATTCCGGAGAAGCCCCTCATCGTGATCCTCAATGCAGGCCGTCCCTATGCCTCGGATTCCTATGCGCCCCTCGCGGACGGGCTGCTCTGCGCGTTCTACGCCGGACCTGCCGCAGGGATCGCGGTCGCGGAGATCCTCTTCGGCGACGTGAATCCCTCCGGGCGGCTGTCCGTGTCGATCCCGCGCACGACGGGCGAGATCCCGGCTGCCTACAACCGCCGCGCATCCTATGATATCCGCTATGCGGACGCCTCCGGCAGACCGGATTATCCCTTCGGCTTCGGCCTCACCTACACGGAATTTGCCCTCGAGGACGTCATTGTCACGGTCGGGGATGAGCCCGTTATGCCCGGCGATCCGCGAAACCCGGCACCCCTCCCGGAAACCGTGCGCGAAGAGGGAATCACCCTCTCCTTCCGCGTGAAGAACCGCGGGCAGACGGCGGGCGACGCGGTCCCGATGCTCTTCGTGCGGCGCTACCGGGGATCCGTCATCCCGCGCCAGTGCGAGCTGAAGGACTTCGCACGTATCCCGCTCGTCCCCGGCGCATCCGCGGACGTCACGCTCCGGCTGCCCCCCGACGCGCTCGAAGTCCTCGGAGCGGACTCTCGGCGGCGCATCGAATCCGGCGCGCTCGATCTGCTCCTTTATGAGGGGGAAGGGATGCGCTGGCACGGGACCGCGGCGATCCGATAAACGATAAAAACATGCGGCATGCCAAGGAAGGTGTGCCGCTGTTTTATCGTCAAAAGTTCCCGCGCGCCGCGGGTTTTCGCCCCGATCCATTGACAGGGGCCGCCCGGTCTGCTATAATGTAGGAAACTGAATTTAACCCGGCATCAGGGAGGCGTTTTTATGAAGACGATCAGAATGAGCATCATCGGAATCGGCGGACGGGGCAAGTGGTGGCTCGGCGAGCTTCTCAAAATGGAGGACGTGGAGATCACCGCCGTCTGCGACAAGCACGAGGACCGGATGGAAGCCGCGCGCGCGATGTGCGCCGAACGCTACGGACACGAGGTCTATGGGTCGACGGATTACCGCGATGTCCTCGCCCGGGACGACGGAAGCGAAGCCGTCCTCGTCACGACCTACTGGAACGATCACGTTCCGATCGCCATCGCCGCGATGAAGACCGGACGGTACGCCGCGTTCGAGGTCGGTCCCGCGCAGTCGATCCGGCAGTGCTGGGATCTGGTCCGCACCTATGAGGAGACCGGCGTCCCCTGCATGCTGATGGAGAACTGCTGCTACAACCGCGAGGAGATGACCATCCTCAACATGATCAAGAAGGGCCTCTTCGGCGAGATCCTGCACTGTCAGGGCGGCTATCAGCACGACCTGCGCTCGATCTCCAACGGCATGGAGCGCGACCATGAGCGGACGTGGCAGTACCTGCACCGGAACGCGGAGCTCTATCCCACGCACGAGCTCGGCCCGATCATGACCTACCTCGACATCAACCGCGGCAACCGTATGATGAGCCTCAATTCGATGGCGACCAAATCCCGCGGTCTGCAAAAGTACGTGCGCGACCACTTCGGCCCGGATCACCCCCTCGCGGACGCCGACATCCGCCTCGGCGACATCGTCACGACGACGATCCGCTGCGCGAACGGCGAGACCATCGTCCTGACGCACGACACCTCCTCCCCGCGCCCCTATTCGAGAGGCGGACGGGTACAGGGCACCTGCGGCCTCTGGATGGAGGATCTTCACGCGCTCCACATCGAAGGACGCTCCCCCGGCGAGAGCTGGGAGCCGATGGAGAATTACTGGGCGGAATTCGAGCATCCGCTTTGGAAGAAATCCCGCGCCGGCGCATTCACGGGCGGTCACGGCGGCATGGACTGGCTCGTCATGCGGGCATTTCTGAACGCCGTCCGCCGGAAGATCCAGACCCCGATCGACGTCTACGACTCCGCCACCCTCATGGCCATCGCCGAGCTCTCCGAGGAATCCATCGCCACCGGCAGCGCGCCCGTCGCCATCCCGGACTTTACGGACGGCCGCTGGGTCAAGCGCGATCCCGGCCCGAAAACGATCTTCTCGCTCGCCGAGGTCGACGAAAGCCTCTACGACGAGAGCGACGAATATTGAACTTGAACCACACGATAAAGGAATCCTGCATTCATGATCATCACCCATCTCCGCCGCGGCCTGCTCTGCCTGCTGTCGGCGCTCCTCATTCTCTCCGCCCTTCCCGCCTGCCAGAAAGTCGCGCCGTCGAACCAGAACCCGAAAACCGACGCGTCGACCCCGGCAAATCCCTCGTCCGACGAACCCGCAGAACCGTCCGCCGATGCACCCGCCGAAGAGCCCGGTGACAGTGCGGAACCGTCCGCCCCGACCGGTCCCGACGCCGAAGGCCTCTGGCTCCCGACCGCGCCCGACGACGCCGAAGAGATCCCGGACGACGGTATTCTCTACGTCGAATATGCCGTCAACTACAAGCCTGCCGGGACCGTCAAGAACGGCGGCCTGCGCAAGCTCAACGGACAGGCCCAGACCGTCGAAGCCGTGGCGAATTTCGGCTACCGCTTCGTGCGCTGGTCCGACGGCCTGACCGATCCCGTCCGCGCGGATTCCATCGAAAATCTGTCCGAGAGCACGATCCTCACGGCGATCTTCGATTACGACCTCCTCGATATGCCGGTTATCGCCATCGACACGGAAACGGGCGTCGACGTCCGCTCGAAGAAGGATTACATACACGCCGAGTTCCGCATCCTCGGGACCGACACGAAGTGGCTGTATGACGACACCATCCAGATCCGCGGGCGCGGCAACAATTCGTGGGGATATGAAAAGAAATCGTATAAAATGAAATTCCCCGAGAAGGTCAATCTCTTCGACCTCGGCACGGGGAAGGACAAGGTCTGGGTCCTGCTTGCAAACGTCTGCGACCAGTCGCTGCAGCGCAACCACGTCGCCCTCGAGCTCACCCGCTCCTTTGACGGCGTTGCATTCTCTCCGGCTTCGCTGTCGGTGGAGGTCTACCTCAACGGCGAATACCGCGGCGTCTATCTGCTCGCCGAGGAGATCCGCGATTCCAAAGCCCGTGTGAACATCGATACGAACGGTTATGAAACCGAGACCGATATCGGGTATCTCCTGGAGCTCTCGAGCTACGCCGACGGGGACGTCCTCATGTCTCACGGCAAGATGTATAAAGTCCACAGCGATCTCTCCGAGGACGGCGGTACCAAGCGGTCTCAGATCGCGTATATCAGCGACTATCTCGACCAGTGCTACAACGCCCTCAAGGGCGGCGACCGGGCAGAGATCGAGGCGCTCATGGACATCGATTCGATGGTCGACACCTATCTCGCGGAGGAGGTCGTCAAGAACCTCGACGTGGGCTGGGACAGCTATTATCTCTACAAGGAAAAGGGCGGCAAGCTCTTCCTCGGGCCGATCTGGGACTTCGACCTTTCGCTCGGTAACGCGAACGAAGGCGAGGAGACGATCGACGGGCTGTTCGCGGCGACGCGCTCCGGATCCGGCGGCGGCAATCCGTGGTACTACATGCCGATGGCGCATGAGTGGTTCCGCGAGCTCGTGGTCGCGCGCTGGGACGAGGTCAAGGCGAGCCTGATCGACACCCTGCCCGGCATGGTGCGCGAGGAAGGCTCCACGAAGCTCCGCTCGTATGAACGCAACTTCATCCGCTGGCCGATCTTCGGCACGACCCAGAACCGCGAGACTGAGGCGATCCGGCGGCTCAAGACCTATACGGCGCACTACGAATACCTTGCCTCGTGGATCGAACAGCGCATCGCCTGGCTCGACGAGACCTACCATCAGGCGGACTTCACGACCATGCGCTTCGGCGGCAGCCGCGACGCGGACGACGGCGGATACGCGGACGAGAATTCCAAGAAGCTTCTCCAGTCCCTGACCGACCTCACGGAATCGGCCGGCGTGAAGAAGATCGAGAGCAACTTCGACGGCTTCGGCGGCGAGGGCGTGGAAAACCTCCTCGACGGCGAAGCGGCTACCAAATACTGCTGGGAACCCTGGTGGGGAGATACCGAGGTCACGTTCAGCCTGAAAAAAGCCGTCTCTCCGACGCATTATGCCCTGATGACAGCGAACGACACGCGGAACTACACCTCGCGCAACCCGCAGAAATGGACCATCGACGGCTCGAACGACGGGAAGAGCTGGGAGAAGATGGCCGAGGTCAAGGACGGGCGGAGCGCGCTGCCTGCCGCGAACTTCTGCTGGACCGTCTTCGCCTTCGATACGCCCGGCGAATACCAGTACTATAAGGTCGTCATCGTCAACGACGGCATTGTCCAGTTCGGCGAGATGGCGCTGCTCGGATAAAGCGCTTTCAACAAAACGAAAACCCCTGCGGAGGGATCCTCTGCGGGGGTTCTGTGCGAAAACTCGGAAAGGGGAGGCTTCTCATGGATGCGGGCACCTGGATCTCCGTCATCATGCTCTTCTTCGCCCTGATCGGCGCGGCGGACCGGGCCATCGGCTGCCGGTTCGGTCCCGGCAAGGCCTTCGAGCGCGGCTTTGAGGCGTCGGGCACCCTCATCCTCGCGATGATCGGCCCCATTGCGATCGCGCCCCTCATCGCCAAGCTCCTCTCGCCGGTCCTCACCCCGGTCTGCGGGAAGCTCGGCCTCGATCCGTCCCTGCTCGCGGGGCTTCTCCTCGCCGACGATTCGGGCGGATGGCCGCTCGCGCTGGCACTCGCCAGGGATCCCGCCGTCGGACGGCTGAATGGGTCGGTCGTCGGGAGCACCATGGGATGTGCCGTCATGTTCGCCTTTCCCGTCGGATTCGCCCTGACGCCGAAGGAACGCAAGCCGCTACTCGCCAAAGGTCTGGCGATCGGCCTCTGCACGGTCCCCGTCGCCTGTTTTGTCGGCGGTCTCTGCCTCGGGGTGGGAATCCGGACGCTCTTATGTAATCTGACGCCGCTCTTCCTCTTTTCCGCGCTCTTCGTGATCGGGCTTCTCTTCGCCGAGCGCGTGACCGTGAAGATCGTCACGGTCTTCGGGTATCTGCTGACGGCGATCCTCACCGCCGCCCTCGCCGCCGCGATGGTCGTCAAGGTGATGAACTGGGACGTTCCGGACTTCGGGACCTTCGACGAGGGCATGCTCGTGATCGGCACCATCGCGATCTTCCTCGCCGGTGCGTTCACGATCCTGTACTTCCTCGAAAAACTCTGCGGCCGCTTCTTTGAACGCCTCGGCGCGCGGACCGGGATGGACGGGGCATCGATCCTCGGGATCGTCACGACCTCGGTCAACGCGATCCCCATGTTCGGGATGACGAAGAACATGAACGACCGCGGACTCGTGGTGAACGCCGCGTTCCTCGTGCCGGCGTCCTTCATGATCGGCGATCACCTCGCGTTCCAGCTCTCCGTCGATCCGTCGACCGCCGTGCCCCTCATCGTGGGCAAGCTCGCGGGCGGGATCGCGGCGATCGCTCTGGCCATGCTCCTCACGCGGGAAAAGCACGCCGAATGATTCACACGAAACGGTATCCCGCCTCGGTGAGAGCCCGGACGGCGCGGTCAAAATCCTTTTCCTTCACAAGGATATAGTCCGTGTTGTAGGTCGAGACGGCGAAAATGCCGATTTCTGCCTCAGCAAGGATGGCGGTCAGACGCGCGAGGATGCCGGTGAGGGAGAAGTTGAGCACACCCCGCACCCGGAAACCTCGCCAGCCGTCCTCCCGCGCGAGCGTCTCTGCCGGCGTGTCCTCCGTGCGGCACACGAGCGAGAGCTCTTCGTCCGTTTTGCCGAGAAAGAAGAAGTCCGCCGCGCAGTTGATCCGCGCGTCCATTTTCAGCTTCGAGACCGTGAGGGCAAAATCCAGCGCTTCGAGTTCCATCGTCATTCTCCATATTCCCCGTATTCGCATCCGACGTGCGTCGCTTCGATCTCATCGACGAGCGTGAGCGTGCCGCCGACCTTGTCATACAGCCGGACGATTCCGCGGCCGCCTCCGCCGTTGAAGAGCCGGTTATGTTTTTTTGTTCCGTCCGGCGCTTCGTAGTTAACGAGGAGCATCTCGGACTTTTTGCACGTGATCTCGGTCTCCATCGCGGCGCGGATGTTCTCCTGCCGCACGTGCCAGGCAACCTCGTCCTCCCGCTCCTCGAAGGAGAACTCCGTTTTGACGTTGAGCCAGACGTGGGAGAAATTGAAATCGTATTCCCGCCCCTCGTACCAGAACGCGCCGAGCAGCCGCCTCTCCAGCGGGACGAAATAGATCTTCGGACGCCCGCCGCCGATGTCGAACGCGCTGTTTTCGAGCCGCTTTCCCGTGATCCGGCTCGTCAGGCAGGAGGAGGCGAGCCAGACCCACGGACTCGTGAAGTCACGGCCCCAGTTCTTGTCGGCATATCCGAAGCTCTTCTCCGGCGTGACGGTGTAGGTCCTGCCGCCGAAGGTGACGGTCCCGGCGTATGCGCTCTTCATGCCCTCCGCGTGCCAGTACATCGCGAAGGCTTCGGCGTCGCGCAGGGGTTTGCTCGCCCCGTATCCGACGTTGAACGCGATCTGCTTGTCGACAATCAGATCCCACGCCATCTCCCCGGCGTCGCACATCCATTCCGGATGAGCCGCGGCCTCCTCGGGCGTGATCGAAATGTGTCCCGTCAGGCGCGTTTCGGAGGCCGTGCAGTCGTCCGCCTCGACGGCATACGGCGCGTCCATGCGGACCTTCACCCGGTTCCATCCGAAAAAACGGTGCAGCTGACGCGGATCTTTGCCCCACGCGCCTGCCTTGACCATCAGGTAGGATGGCAGCCGTCCCGCCTCGCGGTTTGCGGGGAGCTGACCGAGGATCGGTTCGTCTCCGCCGAGCGCGGGGTTACAGAGGAAGAATTCGATGAAGAACGGGCGATCCTCCCCGGTTTCTGCGTCCTGTGCCGTGAACGAATGCCACCACCAGTCGTAGCCGCGGTGACGGAGCGGTCCGCGCAGCATGCAGGCGTCGCGGGTGATGTCGTGATGCTGAAACATGATGTCCTCCCGGTGTTTTCATTGTTATGCCCCATGATAACACATCGCGGGGAGAATGTCAAGGCGTGCCGGACGCCGATCTTCCCGCAAAAATCTCCGCATCCTCTTGCAATTTTCCCCGTCCCGGTCTATAATGAAAGCAGAATGCAGCATCACCGGAGGCGCTTATGACCATCATCCCATGCGGAACGGGCAGGGAACGACCCATCCGTCTGTCCGAAGAAACGCGACGCTACGCCCTCGAGAGCATGAAGGGCAAGTACGGTGACGAGGCGATCGCCCATCCCGCCGTCTCCCTCGACGGAATCGCGGATTTTGACGCACTCTCCCCCGACGAGCAGTACGCCCGCGCCGTCGAGACCATCGCCGCGGAGTGTCCGCTCCGTTTTGTCGACGGCGAACGCATCGTCGGATCGGCGACCCTCGGCGCAGCTATCGGCCATGTCGTGCCGGCTTACCGTGGCGGACGCGCGGTGCTCTCCTCCGTCAGTCATGTGACGCTCGGCTTCGGGCGGATCCTCACGCTCGGGCTGGACGGAATCGAAGCGGAGCTCGACGAATACGCCGACCGGCCCTATACCGCCTATCTGAAGCGCGCCGCGGCGGCCTTCCGTCTCTGGCACGGCCGGATCCTCGCAGAGTCTGCGGAGAAGAACCCGGAATGCCATGCTCTCCTCGAACGCGTTCCGATGCAGCCCGCCCGGACATTCCACGAAGCCGTACAGAGCCTGTGGATCACCTTCGCGTTCACGCGCCTCACGGGGAACTGGCCGGGGATCGGGCGGATCGACGAGATGCTCGGGCCGTACCTCGCGCGCGATCTTGCCGAAGGACGCCTTACCCTCGACGAGGCCCGGGAGATCTTCGCGCACTTCTTCATCAAGGGCTGCGAATGGATCGTGTCGAACACCCCGACGGGGAGCGGCGACGCCCAGCACTACCAGAACATCGTTCTCTCCGGGATCGGCGCGGACGGACGGGACGTCACGAATCCCGTGACCTATCTCGTCCTTGACATCCTCGAAGAGCTCGGCATCTCGGACTTTCCCGTCACGGTCCGCCTGAACCGGCATTCCGACGAAAAGCTCCTCAAGCGGATCGCCGAGGTCGTGCGGTACGGCGGCGGGATCGTCGCAGTATACAACGAAGAATTGATCCTCGACGCCCTCGCCTGCGTGGGATATCCGCCCGAGGCCGCCCGGCGATTTGCCAACGACGGCTGCTGGGAGGTGCAGATCCCCGGCGAGACGTATTTCATCTACGGTCCCTTTGACGGCTATTCGCTCCTCATGCGCGACGTGCTCGGCCTGCCGGATCATCCGCGGGACTACGCAAGCTTCGAGGAGCTTTGGGACGCCTATGCCGCGCGGCTGCGCACCTATGCGGACGAGGTTTTCCGCGCGGTCTGGACCGGACGGGGGAGTTTCGACGACGCGGGGACGTGGCATTGGAAGAACAGCGGACCGCCGTGCGCCGTGATCTCGCTCTTCACCGAGGACTGCGCGAAGAACGGGCGGTCGTATTACGAGGGCGGACCGCGCTACACGGTCTTCTCCCCCCACATCGGCGGCGCGCCGGATGCGGGAAACAGCCTGCACGCGATCGACGTCCTCTGCTTCCGGGAAAAGCTGCTCACGCTCCGCGAGCTCGAAGATCTCCTCGTGCGGGACTGGGAAGGCGCGGAATCCCTGCGGCAGTACGCGAAGGAGCGGATCGTCTACTATGGCAACGACGACGCGGAGGCCGACGGGTATGTCTCCCGCATCCTCAACACTTTCGCCGACGCGGTCCTTGCCCACGCGCACGAAACGCCCATCCTCTTTATTCCGGGTGTCTCGACGTTCGGGAGACAGATCGAATGGGCGCCCGGACGGATCCCCTCGCCGATGGGGACGCGCCGCTGCGCCATCCTCTCCGGCAACGCCAGCCCCACGCCCGGCACGGATGCGGAAGGGGCGACGGCAGTGCTCAAATCCTATTGCCGGGCGGATCTCTCGAAGCAGGTCTCCGGCGCCGCGCTCGATATCCGGCTGCATCCGTCGTCGGTTTCCGGCGAGAACGGGATCGCGGCGCTCTGTGCCATGTACCGCACCTTCGTCGCGCTCGGCGGCTTCTTCATGCAGACCGACGTGATCGACTCCGCCGTCCTCGAAGCCGCGCGGGAGCATCCCGAGGAGTACAAGACCCTCTCGGTCCGCGTCTCCGGCTGGAACGCCCGCTTCGTCACGCTCAACCGCGAATGGCAGGACATGATCATCGAGCGCACGAGCGGCGGCGTGCTTTAAACAACCATGCAAAGGAGGATCACGCATGAAAACCGCAGTCGTTTACTATTCCATGTCCGGCAATACGGAGTTTGCCGCGGAACGGATCGCCGGCATCCTCGGCGCGGATCTCATCCGCCTCGTCCCGGAGAAGGCCTATCCGGATAAAGGTTTCCGGAAGTTCTTTTGGGGCGGCAAGAGCGCGGTCATGGGGGAGAAACCCGCCCTCGAACCCTTCGCTTTCCATGCGGAGGATTATGAACAGATCATCCTCGGCACGCCGATCTGGGCGGGGACCTTCGCGCCGCCGCTCCGCACATTCGCCGACCGGTATCGGGACGCGCTTGCGGGCAAATCCCTCGCCTTCTTCGCCTGCATGAGCGGATCGGGCGCCGAGAAAGCCGCCGCAAAGCTCGCGAAATTCCTCGGCATCGACGCCTTTGCCGCGACGCTCGTGCTCATCGACCCGAAGGACAAGCCCGCTCCCGAAACGGACGCGAAGATAGAGGCCTTCTGCGCCGCGCTGAAGTAAACGAAATCATGAAAAAAACTCCTCCGGCCGTATAAAACCGGAGGAGCTTTCGTTTGGCGTCAGACTGCGGGAATCTCGATCTTGACCTCACACTTTTCGCGTGCAGAAGTGAGCATCGCGTCGAGGATCGCCTGGTTGTAGATGATCTGCGATGTGGGGATCGGGGCCGTGCCGCCCTTTTCCACCTGATCGACGAAGTCGCGGACCTTCATGAAGAAGATGTCGCCGTGCGTCGGCTCGAGGGCGAGGGGCGTGGTGACAGGCTCGCCGCACTCATCGTGCATCAGGTAGAGCCCGGCGATGTCGCCGCCGATGATCGAGCCCCAGAGCGGATTCGGCTTCGGTGCGGTGGCCTTCAGACCGGCGTCCGTTCCAAGGATGATGAAGTCGGAGCAGATGTCCATGTGCATCGCCCACGCCATCCGGTAGTCGAGGATGATGTCCCCTTCGAGGCGGATGAACGCGGCGGAGAAGTCGTCTACCGAGAAGCGGTCGGCCTCGGAATAGTATTTCGGATTGGTGCCGAAGAAGTCCGAGGTGTAGGCGGAGACGGAGAGCGGTTTCGGATAGCCGATGGAGTTGAGCGAGAGATCGAGGGAGTAGCAGCCGAGGTCGCCGATCGCGCCGAAGACCGCCTTGTCCTTTTCGATGAATGTGCCGCCGGGGATGCCGCGCCGCCGCGATCCGCCGATCTGGACGTAGTAGATCTTCCCGAGCTTGCCGGATTCGACGATGCGCTTGATCTTCTTGCAGTTGTTGTTGTAGCGCGGCTGGAAGCCGATCGTGACGATCTTGCCGCTCTTCTTTTCGGCGCGCATGATGTCGAGCCCTTCCGCGAGCGTCACGCACATCGGCTTCTCGAGCAGAACGTGCTTGCCGGATTCGAGCGCGGCGATTGCACAGACGGCATGCTGGCCGTTGTACGTGCAGACGGAGACCGCGTCGATGTCGTCCCGTTTACAGAGCGCTTCGTGGGTTTCGTAGGCGGCGGCATCGGTCCAGCCGAATTCGTCGAGGAAACGGCGCGCCTTGCCGGGGATGATGTCCGCGCCCGCCACCACCTCGACGTCTGCCATCTGGCGGTAGGCGTTCGCATGGGCGTGCGCGATGCCGCCGGTGCCGATGATGCCAATTCTCAGTTTATCTGCCATGGGTACCTCCGTGATATCCCGGAGTCAGCTGATCCGCCGTCCTCCCGGGAGAATGTGGGACATGGTCCGGATCCATTTTATCATCCGGAGCCGTCTTTGTCAATCCTTTTCGCTGGGAAACCGTCATTCTGCGCCGTCGAGACGGACTGTCATCGGCCGGTGACCCGTCGCGGGAACGAACTTTTCAAACACATCCGCCGTCCGGAGCTTGAGGCTCGACGTGCTGACGCAGGGATGGCAGCCGAGCGTCTCCCCGGCGAGCACGTCCTCGTCGACGAGGAGGGTCACGTGTCCGTCGGGATCGTTCAATAGCCCCATCACGCTCACCGCGCCCGGCAGGGTGTCGAGCAGGCGGCCGAGATCGTCGGGATCCCCGAAGGACAGCCGTCCCGCGCCGATCTGCGGGGTCAGTTCCTTCGTCTTGAAGACCTTGTCGCCGGGCATCATCAAAAGATAAAACTTCGTCTTCTGCCGGTTGCACAGGAAGAGATTCTTGCAGATGAGGGTCCCGAGCGTGTCGTCGATCGCCCGGCAGACCTCCATCGTGTCCGCCGGTTCATGGTCGATCCGCTCGTAGGGGATCCCCAGCGCGTCGAGGGCGTCGTAAACTCTCATCTCCCGGGGCAGGCGTCCCGCGTCGGACAGAGGTCTTCCTTTTTGCAGTTCCATTTATGTTCCTCCCCCCGGGGACTTTTTCTTTTGTTCCGTTTTTTCCCGATCCGTTCTGCACAGCCCGCATGCGCCGCAGTTTCCGCAGCAGGAGGAGCCCTTTCTGCGCCGGCGCACTGTGAGGATCACGGCACCCGCAAGGAGGGCGGCGATGAGGAGCGCGAGGATCAGATCCGCTGGATTCATACAAAACCTCCTCAGAGCAGGATGCCGATGAGATGCGCGATACAGGCGGCGACCCACGCGACCGCGCACTGCCAGACGACTACGATGACAGCCCATTTCCCGCCCATCTCACGCCGCACGGACGCGACCGCCGCGACGCAGGGGGTGTAGAGGAGCGAGAAGATCAGGAGACACGCCGCGGAGAGGGAAGAGATCGCCGTCTCCGCCCCGCCCGCGAAGAGGAGTTCCATCGTCGAGACGACGCTCTCCTTCGCGATGAAGCCGCTGATGAGGGACGTGCAGATCCGCCAGTCCCCGAGTCCGACCGGGCGCATGAGCGGCACGAGCCAGCCGGAGATCGCGGCGAGGATGCTGTCGTGGGAATCGGTGACGAGATTGAGTCGTATGTCGAATCGACCGAGGAACCAGATCACGACCGTCGCGATGAGGATGATCGAGAACGCGCGCTGTAAGAAGTCCTTTGCCTTTTCCCAGAGCAGGCGGATGACGTTCTTAGCGCCGGGCATGCGGTAGTCCGGGAGCTCCATCACGAACGGGACTGCCTCGCCGCGGAACAGCGTATTCCGGTAGAGGCAGGCCGCCCCGATGCCGAGCACGATCCCGAGGAGGTAGAGCCCGATCATCCAGAGGGCCGCGTGTTCCGGGAAGAACGCGCTCACGAAGAAGGCGTAGATCGGAACCTTTGCCGAGCAGCTCATGAAAGGCGTCAGGAGGATCGTCATCTTCCGGTCGCGGTCGCTCGGCAGGGTCCGGGTCGCCATGACAGCGGGAACCGTGCAGCCGAAGCCGACGAGGAGCGGGACGATGCTGCGTCCGGAGAGCCCGAGCTTGCGCAGGAGCTTGTCCATGACGAATGCCACCCGTGCGATGTATCCGCTGTCCTCGAGGATCGAGAGGAAGAAGAACAGGGTTACGATGATCGGCAGGAAGCTGAGCACGGACCCGACGCCGCCGATCACCCCGTCGATGAGGAGACTGTGCAGGGTTTCGTTGACATTCGCCGCGGTGAGCGTCCGGTCAACCGCTTCGGCGAGGGATTCGATCCCGCTCTCGAGAAGGTCCTGGAAGAACGCGCCGATCACGCCGAAGGTCAGCCAGAAGACGAGCCCCATGATCACGATGAACGCGGGGATCGCGGTGTACCGGCCCGTGAGGATCTTATCGATCTTCTCGCTGCGGCGGCGTTCCCGGCTCTCCTTCGGCTTGGTGACGGTCTCGCGGCAGACCTTGCCGATGAAGTCGAAGCGCATGTCCGCAACTGCTGCGCTGCGGTCGAGGCCGGATTCCTTTTCCATCTGCAAAATGATATGTTCGACGGTCTCCGTCTCGTTCCGGTCGAGCTTTAATTGATCCCGGATGAGCGGGTCGCCCTCCACCAGCTTCGACGCCGCAAACTTCGTCGGGAGACCCGCGGCGTCGGCATGGTCGTCGATGAGATGCGCGATGGCGTGCAGACAGCGGTGAACCGCGCCGCCCCGCCGCTTCACATCGCAGAGATCCTGCCTCGCCGGGCGTTCCTGATATTTCGCAATGTGGACCGCGTGTTCGATCAGCTCGCTCACGCCCGAATTCTTCGCCGCGGAGATCGCGACCACCGGTACGCCGAGCAGCTCTTCCATGCGGTTGATGTCTACGCTCCCGCCGTTGGCCGTCACCTCGTCCATCATGTTGAGCGCGATGACCATCGGGATATTCATCTCGAGGAGCTGCATCGAGAGGTACAGATTCCGCTCGATGTTCGTCGCGTCGACGATGTTGATGATCGCGCGCGGCTTTTCCTGCATCACGAAATTGCGCGAGACGAGTTCCTCGCTCGAATACGGCGACATCGAATAGATCCCGGGCAGATCGGTGACGATCGTGTCGGGATAGCCGCGGATCACGCCGTCCTTGCGATCCACGGTGACGCCCGGGAAGTTCCCGACGTGCTGGTTCGCCCCGGTGAGCGCGTTGAAAAGCGTCGTCTTGCCGCAGTTCTGATTCCCGACGAGCGCAAAGGTCAGCTTGGTTCCCTCCGGAAGCGGATCGCCCGAGCCCTTCGGATGAAAGCGTCCCCCTTCGCCGAGCCCCGGGTGGAATCCCTCTCTGCGCGGACGGCTCTCCTCGGACAAAAGCTCCGGAATCTCTTCTTCCCCGTCGACGACCGGTTCGACGATGATCTGATCGGCGTCGGCGAGGCGCAGGGTCAGCTTGTACCCGTGGATCATGAGCTCCATCGGGTCGCCCATCGGCGCGTATTTGACCGTCGTCACCCGCGCGCCCGGAATGACGCCCATATCGAGGAAATGCTGCCGGAGCGCGCCTTCGCCTCCGACTTCCGTGATGACGGCGGAGTTCCCCGGCTCCAGCCGCATCAGCGTCATGGCTTTGTTCACGATGTTCCCCCCGAAGAACGGATCAGTTGTCCGCGCGGTTGTAGCCGTTCTTCATGCGGACGCTCGCCTCGTGCAGGATCTTTCCGAGGGCGGCGGTTGATTCCTCCTTCGCCATCGCGGCGAGCTTGTCGTTGGCCTCCGCGGTGAGCGAGAAGTCGCCCGTCTCCCGCATCTTCCGGTCGTATTCGAGGACGAGCCGACGGCCCTTTGTCATGACAGCGTTCTGATACCGCTCGATCATCTGGATCGTCGAGCCGTAATGCGGATCCGCAAGCGCGCCGATCAGACGGGACGCCCAGTAGAAATTCTCCGTCGAGACGTCGGTCGATACGTCCGCGAGGTATTTCGGCATCTTCGGCGCATTCGGATAGACGGGCAGGAGCGCGTCGAAGACCGTCGAGCCGAAGCAGATCCACTCGAGCCCGCGGATCGCCTCCGGAGCGTCCGGACGGATCTGGCAGACGGAGGTCACGCCCGTGCGGTTGATGCCGATCGAGCGGTAGATCCCGCGCCGTCCGGTGTCGACGCTCGTGTAGGGATTGTAGGGCGTGCCCTGATAGTGCGAGGAGAGCATGTACTTGACGTCTTCCACGGCGATCTTGCGCTCGGGGACGACGCACCACGGGATGTTGTCGGATTCCGGGGTGAAGTCCGCGCCTTCACCGTCCCAGCGGTAGGTGTGCGGCGTGAGGAAACGCCCCATGAACCAGGCGCGCGGCGTGTTGTAGACGTGATCCATGTCCGTGTGCGAGCCGAAGACGTCGCGGGGATTGAAATGCCCGCCCTGATTGAGATCGAGGTGATTCTCCGCGATGAAATCGCGCAGGTCGGCGGAGCAGAGGTGAGCCCGCCCTTCGCCGAACGCGTCGTCGAGGTCGAAGGCATCCATGCCGAACTGATTCGGCGCGAGCACGCAGACGTCGTCCGGGACCTGCCGCGCCATCCAGTGATGCCCGCCGATCGTCTCGAGCCACCAGACCTCGTTTTCATCGTTGAACGCAATCCCGTTCGATTCGTAGGTGCCGTACTTCTCGAGCAGGGACGCCAGCCGGAGCACGCCCTCCCGCGCCGTGCGGATGTAGGGAAGGACGAGCACGACGATGTCCTCCTCGCCGATGCCGCCGGGGGTGTCCTTTTCGCGGCGGGAGGAGGCTTTTTTGTAGTTCACGAGCGGATCGGCGGCCAATACGCGCGGGTTCGACGTGATCGTTTCGGTCGCGGTCATGCCGACGTTCGCCGCGTTGATCCCGGTCGCCGCCCAGATCCCGTTCTTCGGGTCGACGCTCGGGCAGGCGGTGTATCGCAGGGGGTTGTCGGGCAGCTCAATCTCGAGGTGCGAGAGAACGGTTTTGTATGTACGGGGCTGATCCTTCGGCTCGACGACGATCAGCTTCTTGACATCAAAGAAGCCGTCGTCCGTGCGCGCGATCATGGTGGAGCGGTCGTTCGAGGCGTTCTTGCCGACCAGGACGGTGGTGCAGGACATGGTGTTGTCTCCTTGTTTTATGGTACAGAGTATGGACGGTTTCATGCATGCGGAATGACCGGACAGACCCTTCCGCATCCCCCCTTATTGTAGCGAAAACGGGAGCCGCTGTCAAGTCCGTCGGGGCATGCGGGCGCAGTTTTTTGTATTTCGGCGCGAAAAAAGAGCCCGATCGCGCGGACCGGACTCTTTGGGATTTTTCCTATCCATTTCTTTCACGCGAGGATCCCGCGCAGGACGAGGTCCCGGCGAAGGGCGTCGGCGTCGCCGTCAAAGACGATGCCGTCCCACCCGCACTTCTTCGCCCCCTCGATGTTCGGCGGCCAGTCGTCGATGAAGAGGCATTGTGCCGGTTCGAGGCCGTAGACCGCGGTGAATTTCTCGAAGATCTCGGCGTGCGGCTTCAGAAGATGATAGTCCGCCGAGAGGAATTCGCCCGTGAAATACCGCAGGGCGGGGATGCGGACGCGGAAGCGGTGAAAGGCCTCCCCGACGTTTGAGAGCAGGTAGAGCGGATACCCCGCCGCGTGAAGTTCTCCCGCGAGCGCTTCCATCCCCTCGACCGGAGACGTGAGCTCGTACCACCGGATGAACCGATCCGCCGTCTCCCGGAGCCTTTCCGGGACGCGCGCGTGCACGAGATCGAAGAGCTCCGCTTCGGTGATGTCGCCGCGGTCTTGCCGGATCCAGTCGGGATGCTTGAAGATCGCGCCTTCGATGATCCGGCGGTCGTCCGGGGGAAGGGCGGCGAGAGCTTCTTCGGGGTAGAAGTGATAGAGCACCTCGCCCATGTCGAATACGATGTTCCGGATCACAGCTCCTCCTCCGTGCCGAAGAGGTGCGAACCGGCGGCCAGCACCTTTTCGGCGATGTAATAATGTCCGGCTTCGGTCGGGTGCACGCCGTCCCAGAGCCAGAGAGCAGTCCCGTCCCGCGCGGCGAACCGCTCGAAATCGTCCTGCAGGGGGATGAACACCGCGCCCGCCTCTTCCGCGATCGTCCGGACCGTGCGGCGCAGTTCACGGAGGATTTCCATCCGTTTCGGATCGTCGACGATCAAAAACGGTTCGAGCAGGAGGAAGCGGATCGCCGGCGAGACCTCCCGCGTCGTTTGGAGCAGTTCGCGGCAGACCGTCCCGTATTCCTCCGCCGTCATGTTCCCGGCGGCGATCGCCGAGCAGTCGTTGACGCCGACGAGGAGGAGCAGGATGTCCGGGTTTTCGTCGAGAGTGTCCTCCCGCCAGCGCGCCGCCAGATCCCGCACCGTATTGCCGGAGACGCCGCGGTTGACGCATGCATAGCGCCCGGGATGACGGCAGGTGAGCGCGCCGGTGACGATATACGCCCACGAATGCCCGATCTGATGGTTTTTATCCCAGCGGGAGGCTTTGTCCTTGTAGCGGTTCCCGTCCGTGATGGAATCGCCCTGAAAGAGGATCTTCATCCGCGCCACCTCAGCCCCGGAGGTCCCAGACGAGCGTTCCGTCCTCTTCCCGCACGGGGATGAAGATCGGTTTTTCGTACCGGTTTCCATCGGGAGAATTCGGCGAGTGGATCGAGAGATACATCTGCCCGTCCGTGTCGGTGAAGAGCATCCCGTGGCCGCCGTCCCAGGTCCCGGTCATCGATTTGGAATAGAGCAGCCTCTCATCCTGCGTCCACGGTCCCTCCACGGAGCCGGACGCACTCCGCGCGATCCCGACGCAGTAGCCCGCGCTGTCCCAGTTCGACCAGAGCATGAGAAGCTGACCGTCGGCGGTCCGGTACATCCAGCAGCCGTCGGTGACGCCGTTCTTCGCCCACGGTGCGTCATCCGCGCGGAAGAGCTCGACGGGCTCGGAGACGAAGTGCGTCAGGTCATCCGCAAGCTTTGCCGCCGCCATCCGGCCGACGCCGTCGTCCGTCGAGGTCCATTCGTGCACGAAGACCATCCACGGCTGCCCGGCGGGGTCGACGTAGAAGGTCCCGTCGATCGAGTCCCAGGTTTTCGGCGTCACATGCCCGCCCGTGATCTCAGAAAACGGCCCCTCGGGCGTGTCGGAGACGAGGATCGTGCATCCGCGGTGGTTGTTCTCATCCGAGAGATAGGTGGTGAACATGTAGAACTTCCCGTTGTAGCGGTGCACTTCGGGCGCCCAGTGGCAATCCTTCGCGTGTGCCGGGACGTCGACGACCACGCCGAGATCGGTCCACGGCCCGGCGAGGGATCCGCTCGTGTTCTTGTAGCAGTGCCAGCCGGTCCCGTAGGCGTAATACGTTCCGTTCTCCACCAGGACACAGGGGTCGCGGAGCCGCTCGATGGCGGATTCGATGATGCAGTCCCCTGCTTTTCCATTTAGATCGAGGGTGTCGGGAACGGAGGAATTCCCCCCGCCGCCGCAGACATTCAGAAAGGTTTCAATGGCATACATTCTGGCAAAGCCTCCTTTGTAGGCAATGAGTATCTTGGTTTTTCCGGTGTCGGGATCGCGCACGGCCCGGATGGCGTATTCCCCGGAGGACAGCTCTTTCATGAGATCCGCGCATGCCGGGCGATTCCGCACCGCGAGGACGATCTCGCAGTCGTGCTCCTCCCGGCCGCCGGAATCGAGAACGGGCAGATCTGCCCCGTACCGATCCCGGAACGCATCCCGGATGCGGAAATAGTCCGCTCTGACCGTGTCGTCAGCGCCGAGATCGCAGATCAGGACGAAGTCCGTCTTCCCGTCCCTTGCGAGCGTGATGGTATGGGGATCTTCCGCTTCGACGGGATCGGCTTCCGGCATCGGACCGTGCGGAGGTTTCTGTACGCATCCCGCGAGGAGCAGGACGGCAAGGAGGGCTGAAAAGATTCGTGTTTTCATGGCGTGATCCCGTGTTCCGCTTCGTATTTCCGGACGCCGGTTTTGAGCCGGTCGAGGCCGTCCTCCAGGAGGGAGCGCGGGCAGGCGGCGTTGAAGCGGAGAAAACGCGCGCCGTCTCCGCGGTACCACGATCCGGGGCAGACATAGAGCCCGGTTTCCCGGCGGAGATATTGGTAGAATTCGCCGCTGTCCCCGGTGATCTTTCCGATGTCGAGCCACATCAGATAGGTGGCCTCGGACGGGACGGACACGATCTCGGGAAGCTCCGACGCGAGGAATTCGTCGACGCGGGCTTTGTTCCGGAAGATATAGGCGCAGAGCGCGTCGAGCCATTCGCCTCCCTCGGTGAACGCGGCGATCGTGGCCGGTGCGGCAAAGGCGTTTGCACCCGCGAGATCGCCGAGGGCGGAGAGGATCTTTCCCCGCAGACCGGGATCGGCAGCGCACACGGCGGCGCTCTTCAGTCCCATGATGTTGAAGGACTTGGTAGGTGCTAAGAAGGTCGCCGTCAGGCCGAGGTTGACCTCGTTCGCAGCGGCGAAGGGCAGGCAGCGCTTCCCGGGCATCACGATGTCGCTGTGGATCTCGTCCGAGAGCACGGTCACGCCGTGCGCCTGACACAGTGCGCCGATCCGGGCCATGGTCCCGCGGTCCCAGATCTGCCCGGTCGGGTTCTGGGGACTGCAGAAGATCATGAGCGGTGTGTGATCGGCGGCGAGGGCCCTGTCGAGCGCTTCCCAGTCGATCCGATAGACCGGTCGCCCGTCTTCATACGTGCGGAGCATCTGTACTTCGGCACTGATCCGCCCGTTTCCCTCGACGATCGCGGGGAAGGCGCTGTAAATCGGGGTGAGCATCACGACGCGGTCCCCCGGCTCCGAAAGCACGCGGATCGCGGTCGAGATCGCCGGGATCACGCCGACGGCGAAGCCGAGCCATTCCCGCTCGATCGGGAAGTCATGGCGGTCCCGCCACCAGTGGATATAGGCGTCGTACCACGCATCGGGGAAGGTCGTGTAGCCGAAGACGCCTTCCGCGGCACGCTGCATGATCGCGCGCTCAATGGCGGGGGCGGTCTTAAAATCCATGTCCGCCACCCACATGGGCAGCTCCGTCGGATGGACGTTCCATTTGGCGGAATCCGTCCCGCGGCGGTTGACGGGGGTGTCAAAATCAAATTGCATGAAAACCTCCCGGATGTCTGGATCCGATATCGCGCTGCCGGATCGGTCCGGCTCTCTTGGGCAGTATAACATATCGATGTGAACAAATACCGGATATTTCATGACAGAACAATGAAATGGAGAGGGCGTCGAGCCTTCCGGCAGAAAAACCGCGCAGAGAACGCCGCAACCTTCGGAAAGACGCTTGCAAAAGCGTGCGGAGTATGGTATCATAGGGACAGAACAACCGCTGTGTCCCCGGAGGTCCTCATGTTTCTGCTCTTCGACGCCATCGCACACCTTCTGGTGGACGCTCTCTGCGCCGCGACGGTTTTCGGACCGGTGCGCGCCGCGGGGGAGTTCGGGACGCTCATGCTGCTCTACAACACGCTTGCTTTCTCGACGCAGTGCATCGTCGGGATCGCGGCGGACAGGATCCGGCGTCACGGCCTCGCGGTTCCGCTGTCCATCCTCGTCACCGCGGCGGGATTCATCCTGCCCCTGCCGCGCCTCTGGCGGATCGTCCTCATCGGATGCGGCAACAGCGTCTTTCACGTGGCGGGCGGATCGCGGACGCTTGAGAAAAGCGGCGGACGGGCGGGTCCCCTCGGCGTGTTCGTCGCGCCCGGCGCCATCGGCGTGACGCTCGGAACGCTGTGGCCGGATGCCGGTGTCGTCTTTGCCGCTCTCGCCGTCCCTGTCGCCGTTCTGCTTGCCGTCCTCTCCGCACGGGAGGCGAAATCCGCAGAGGATCATGAAATCCATCCCGCCAAGCGATCCGTAAAGACGCCGATCTTTGCCGTGATCCTTTTGACCGTTGCCGTCGCCGTGCGCGCGGTGGGCGGATCGGTCGTGTCGTTCCCGTGGAAGACCGGCGCGGCGGCAGCTTCGATTCTGACCTTCGCGGTCTATGCGGGAAAGACGGCGGGCGGATTCGTCTGTGACCGAATAGGACCGCGAAAATCGGCGATCCTCTCCGTCCCGGCCGCCGCGCTCCTCATCGCCTTCTGCGCCGCCTGGATGCTCCCGTCCCTCGCCGGGCAGTTTGCCCTCAACCTCACGATGCCGGTCACGCTCTGGCTCCTCTACCGCGCGATGCCCGATTCTCCGGGATTCGCGTTCGGCCTCGCCGCCTCTGCCTTGTGGCCCGGGACCATCGCCGGGATGCTCATCCCGCTGACGGGTTCCGCGGCCTGCGCCCTGACGCTCGCGTCCTTCCTCTTCGGCCTCGGCGCGATCCTCTATGCATCCGGAATCATCAAACGGGGAGAAGGAGATCTTCTCCCGGAAAAGGAGAATGCAGCATGAAAAAGTTCTTGGTCATCCTCTTGACTACCCTCTTTGCCGTGTCCCTGATCCTGCCCGCGGCGGCGGATGTGATCTGGGAGCCGCCGGAAGAGCCGGATCCCGTCCCGGACGAAACGCTCCCGCTCATCTTGGACGAGCCCGATCCGGACCCCGTTGCGCCGGAGAACGGCGAATCTCCCGCCGACCCCGACGCGGGACAGAATACACCGCTGATCGTCGCGCTCGTCGTCACCGTCATCATCATCGCCGCGGGTCTGCTCGTCTGGTTCATTCTCGGATACCGCTCGACCCCGAAACCGAAAGGAGAATGATCTCGTGAAACGCATCCTCACCATCACGCTCGCCGTTCTGCTCGTATCGGCCCTCGCGCTTCCCGTCCTCGCCGACGCCGTCGTGGATCCGGTCGAGGTCTTCGCGCATGAGATGGAGACGAGCATCGTGCCGTGGATCGTGATCGCCGTGATCCTGGTCGCCGTCGCGCTCCTCGTGTGGTTTCTCGTGAAGCGGCATCAGAAGAAATGAATCTTTTCCTCGCCTGCGCGCTCACGCTCCTCATCGAGGTTCCTTTTCTCGCGCTCTTCGGGTACCGGAGGAAGGAACAGATCGCCGTGACGGTTCTCGCGAACATCGTGACGAATCTGACCCTCAATCTCCTGTTCATGCTCGTCCTGCCGTACCGGATCCCGGTGATCCTCCTATCGGAGGCGGTCGTCGTCGCGGCGGAATGCGTCATCTACGCCTTCGCGTTCGGCGCGTCCGGGAAGCTGTTTCTCCTCACCTTTGCGGCTAACGTCTTGTCCTTCGGCGCCGGTGCGGTCCTGTCGCATTTTTGGCGGATCTGAGCGCGCCGTTCCAAGCTATAACAAAGGCTGTTCCGAAACCGGAGCAGCCTTTTGCATGGCGGGTATTCAATTCACGAACTGCGCGCTGTGGAGGCTGTAATAGAATCCCTCCGCGGCCATCAGCTCATCGTGGGTCCCGTGTTCGATCACGCGGCCGTTCTTCAAAACGAAGATCACGTCAGCGGAGCGCACGGTCGAGAGGCGGTGGGCGATGACGAAGGATGTCCGGTTCGCCATCAGATCGGTCATCGCGGTCTGGATGCGCATTTCCGTCATGCTGTCGACGTTCGAGGTCGCTTCGTCGAGGATCAGGACCGGCGCGTCCGAGATCATGGCGCGCGCGATGGTGAGCAGCTGCTTCTGTCCCTTCGAGATATTGACGCCCTCGTCGGTGAGGATCGTGTCATACCCGTCGGGGAGACCGCGGATGAACGAGTCGATCCCCGCCGCCTTTGCCGCCGCTTCGATCTGTGCCCGGCTCACCGGACGCGGCGAACCGTAGGCGATGTTGTCGGCAATGGTGCCGCTGAAGAGCCAGGTGTCCTGCAGAACCATCGTATAGCTCCGGCGGACGGAGGACCGGTTTGCCTCGGCGATGTTTTGCCCTTCGAGGCGGACTTCGCCGGAATCCGGGTCATAGAAGCGCATGAGCAGGTTGATGATCGTGGTTTTTCCCGCGCCCGTGGGTCCGACGATCGCCGCGGTCATGCCGGGTTTCACGTGCAGGCAGAGGTCGTGGATGATCTGCCGCTCCGGGGTATAGCCGAAATTGACGTTCTCCGTGTCGACCTGCCCCCTCACGGGGATAACGGCGGGATCCTTTGCATGTTCCGCTTCTGATCCGAAGAGTGCGGCATCCGGTACGTCGGGGGGTTCCTCTGCCTCGTCGAGGAGCCGGAAGACGCGTTCCGCCGCAGCCGCCGCCGACTGGAGCTCATTGATGATGTTCGCCGCCTCGTTGATCGGGCCGCTGAACTTGCGCGAATAGAGCACGAACGAGGAGACGTCGCCGATGGAGATGCCGCCCGAGAGGAAGAGCAGGGAACCGAAGACGGAGACGAGCGCGAGGGAGATATTGTTGATGAAGTTGACCGTCGGGCCGACCATCGTGCCGTAGTAATCCGCCTTGAAATAGGCGTCGGCGGCGATCTTGTTCCGCCCGGCGAAGCGTTCGATCATGACGGGCTCTTCGGAATAGGCGCGGACCGTCTTCTGTCCGGAGAGGCATTCCTCCGCGTAGCCGTTGAGCTCGCCGAGCTTGCCGGAGCGCGCGCGGAAGAGGGGCCGGAAGAGGTTTGCCATCTTCGTCGTCGTGAGGATGGAGAGGGGGACCGTGACGGCAAAGACGAGGCAGAGACGCGGGGAGATCGAGATCATCATGACGAGCGAGCCGACGACCGTCACGACCGAGGACGCGATCTGCACGAGGTCCGTCGAGAGGGTCGCGTTGATGGTGTCGATGTCGTAGGAGATGCGCGAGATGATGTCGCCGGTCTGGTTGACGTCGAAGTAGCTGACCTTCATTTTCATCAGCTTCGCGAAGATATCCTCCCGCATCCGGCGCACGATGCCGCGGGAGAGGTTGATCATTACGATCTGGAGGCAATACGCCATGACCGACGAGACCGCGTAGGCCGCCATCATCAGGAGGCAGTACCGCACGACCGCGTCGAAATCCACGCCGCCGGCCCGGATCCCGATCGCGTCGATCGCGCGGCCGGAGAGCTTCGGCCCGATGAGGGAGAGCAGATTCGAGAGCACGGAGAGCGCGAGGGCGGCGAGATAGCCCCAGCGGAACTGGAACATGTAGCGTCCGAGACGCAGGAGCACCTTGAGTTTTTTCTTCGACACGTTCCCGACGACGATGTCTTCGGGACGGGCCACACGGGGTCCTCTATTCAAGAAGCGCACCTCCCATCTGCGAATCGCTGATCTCCCGGTACAGGGGGCAGGTCCGGAGCAGCTCTTCGTGCGTGCCGCGTCCGGTGATGTGTCCGTCCTCCATGACGAGGATGAGGTCGCTGTGTAAGATCGAGGAGATCCGCTGCGCGACGATGACGTTCGTGGTCACACCGCCGAAATGATCCCGGATCGCGAGGCGTAGGCGGGCGTCGGTGGCATAGTCGAGCGCGGAGGAGGAGTCGTCGAGGACGAGGATCTCGGGATGCCCGGCGAGCGCGCGGCTGAGGATCATGCGCTGCTTCTGCCCGCCCGAGAGGTTCGCGCCTTTGATCGCCAGCTCAAAGTCGAGCCCGCTTCGCTTTTCCTCGAGCACCGGGGATGCCTGGGCGTATTCCGCGGCCCGGAGAAGCTCTTCGTCGGAAAGCCCGCGTCCGAAGTCGATGTTCGTGCGGATCGTGTCGGCGAAGAGGAAGTCGTTCTGGAAGGCCGCGCCGAATTTCTTCGAGATCTCATCCCGGCGCATCGAGCGCACATCCCGCCCGTCGATGCGGACCGCGCCGGAATCGACGTCATACTGCCGCATGAGCAGGGCGATGAGGGTGGTCTTGCCTGCGCCCGTCGGACCGATGATCCCGAGGGTCTGCCCGGGCATGAGCGTAAAGGAGACGTCCTCCACGTCGGACTTGACGCCGTTGTAGGAAAACGTGACATGGTCGAATTCGATCTTCGGCGCATCCTCGGGAACCGGCGCGTCGAAAGCGGAGTCCGGCTCCATATCCATCGGGGTGTCGAGGACTTCGCCGATCCGGTTGGCGGACGCGATGCCGCGCGAGGACATGATGAAGATGCGGGTGACGCTCATCACGGCGTTGAGGATGATCGTGAAATACGAGGTGAAGGCGATGATCTTCCCGGTCTCGGACAGCCCGGCGTTGACCCGGATCGCCCCGACGAAGATGACGGCGACGAGGCCGAAGTTGAGGAAGAGGTTCATCAGCGGGCTGGAGAGGGCCATGTTGAGGGCAGCGCGTTTCTCCGTCCGGTTGAGGACTCGGTTGGCGCCGTCGAAGCGCTCCCGCTCCGCGGATTCCTTGCCGAGGGCCTTGATGATCCGGATGCCCTGCGCGTTTTCGCGGACGATGCGGGTCATGCCGTCCGTCGCGACCTGCTGGTCGTTGAACAGCGGGATGCCGCGCTTCGTGACGAGATAGACGGAGACGGCGATGAAGGGCATCACGGCGATGAACACGAGGGTGAGCACCGGCTCCATCAGGAAGGTGATGATGACCCCGCCGATGAGGAGGCACGGCGCGCGGACCCCGAGGCGCTGGAACATGCCGACCATCTGGTGGATGTTGTAGGTGTCGGAGGTCAGCCGCGATTCAAGGGACGGGACGGTGAAGGCGTCGAGCTGGCGTGCGGAGAGGTACGAGATCCGGGCGAAGAGATCGTTGCGGATCTTTTCGGTGGTATCCCGCGCGACCCGGGCCGCCATGCGGTTGGCCGTGATGTTTCCGGCGATGGCGAGAACGGAGCAGACGAGCATGAGAAGTCCGGCGAGATAGATGTTCCGGCGGTTCCCGGTCGGGACGATGTCGTCGATGATCGTGGACAGAAGCATCGGGAGAAAGAGGTCCATGATCGTCCCGCCGAACTTGAAGGTGAAGCCGAGCATCATCTTCCCGAAAAAGGGGCGGACGTAGCGGAGAACGTGTTTCAAGCGGCGCGTTTCCTTTCCGTTCGTGTGCATTTTCTCCATTATAACATAAAAAACGCCGTCCTTCAACCGCCGACGATTTATTAAACCGCAGATTATAATAACCGGAATCGATCAAAATCCGTGCGGGATCACGAAAACGGGACCGTTCGTCCGCTCGCGATCCGCCGGTGTGAGCCGGATATTGCAGGAGCGTGCAGAATCTTATGGAAGTCGTCCAAAAACAGCTTGACATCGGGACCCGATTCTGGTATAATCACGAAAAAAGGGACAGGAGGCGCGGCATGGCGGGGAAGTACTACATCGCGGCGGACGGCGGAGGCACGAAGCTCCTCACGATCCTTTACGACGAGGAGTTCAACATTGTCTCGCGCGCGAAATCGGGCGGCACCAATCTCCTCTTCCGGCCGCAGGACGTGGCGGAGGCGGAGGTACGGGAGCTCGCGGATCGGCTGATCCCGCCGGACGTTTCGGAAATCGAATCCTTCGACGCCTCGATCGTCGGACCGGCGGACTATCTCGTGAACGCGCTGCGGCAGAGGTGTCCCGTGAAAGCCGTCCGTCACTGGGGAGAGGGTCACGTCGCGCTGGCCTCCGCCGGCGTGCGGTACGGCATCGTCGCGCAGGCGGGAACGGGCTCTGACGCCTTCCTCATCCAGCCGGGCTGCGTACAGACCGTCGGCGGCTGGGGCATGACGCTCGGCGACGAGGGCGGGGGCTACGACATCGGGCTGCGGACCCTCAAGGCGGCGATCTACGCGGAGGACGGGCGCGGTCCCCGATCCGTCCTGCCGGAGATGATCCGGGAGGCATGGGGACTCGGCGTGCTGTACGACATGATCGGCAAGGTCAGCGGCAATCCGGACGCGCGTTCCCTCGTCGCTTCCGTGACCTATCTGACGGAAAAAGCAGCGGCCATGGGGGACGAAGCGGCCCTCGCGGTCTATGCGGATGCCGGACATGAAATGGCGCGCCAGGTCCTCGCCGTCATCCGAGGTGGCGGCGGAACATGGACCGGCCCGATCATCGCCTCAGGCGGTGCGTGGAAGGGATCGGCGCACATGTTCGAGACCTTCCGCGGCGAAGTGCTTGCCGTCCATCCGGATGCCGAGATCCGGTTTCCGGACTTCGAGCCGATCGTGGGCTCCGTCATCAGCCGGCTCCTTGCGGATGGGGAATGCGGGAGCGAACCAATCATGGAGATTCTACGTGGGAAGTTTGCCGAGCTGCGGTATCGGAAGCCCGCGGATCTGAAGGAATAAAAGGAGGAATGCGAATGAAAGCGTCGGAGCGGTATTATCACCGGGTGAGCGAGATCCTCGGGGAGGTGTTCCACAAGGAAGCGGACGCGATCGAAGAGGCGGCGCAGGCCATTGCGGAGGCAAACCGGACAGGACAGTCCGTCTTCGCGTTCGGATGCAACCACGCCGGGCTCATCACGCTCGAGCTCTTTTACCGGACGGGGGGACTTGTGACCGTCAATCCCGTCCGCGCGCCCGGCATGATGCTGGAACTCTCGCCGCCCACGATGACGAGCGAGATGGAGCGCATGCCCGGTTATGGCAAGATCATCTTCGGCAACCTCAAGACAAAGCCGGGGGATGTGATCATCATCCATTCGGTTTCCGGGCGGAACGCCGTGACGATCGACATGGCGGAGGCGGCGCGGGAAGCGGGGATGCGGGTCATCGTCGTCACCAATCTCAATACGGCGACGGCGGTCACGTCCCGGCATCCGTCGGGGAAGAAGCTGCACGACTTCGCCTCGATCCTCATTGACAACCACGGCGATCTCGGCGACGCGTCGGTGGAGATCGAGGGATTCCCGCAGAAGGTCGCGTCCACATCCACGGTCGTTGGTGCGGCGATCCTCAACGCGGTGGTCGCCCGGGTCTGCGAGATCCTCATGGCCGAGGGCATCACCCCGCCCGTCTTCATGAGCGGAAACATCGACGGCGGCGACGAACACAACCGCCGGGTGATGAACGAGCGCCGGGACAATATTTTCTATCTGTGATCCGAAACCGAACTTCCGGAATTCTGCATAAGAGAAAGGATTTTCATCATGTTACTCGACACTTATCAGCAAGCGGCGTTCGACCTCCTGTATAAGGCGCGCTCCACCCAGCGGGAAGCCGTGATCGCGATCGGCGAACGGATGGCGGACGCGATCGAGCACGGCGGACGCGTGTATCTCAATTCGATCTGCCACATGATCGAGCACGATCTTTTGAACCGGGGCGGCGGTCCCGCGTTCTACCGGCATTATGAGGAAGGGAAGACCGAGCTGAAGCCCGGCGACGTCCTCTTCGTCTCTTCCGTGTCCGGACGTACCCTGCCGGTCGTCAATCTCGCGTGGGACGCCGTGGAAAAGGGCGTGATCGTCGTCGCGCTGACCTCCATGAGCTACGCGCAGGCAGTCGAGCCCGTCCATCCCTCCGGTAAGAAGCTCTATGAATTCGCCACCTACACCCTCGACAACTGCGCGCCCGCAGCCGAGGCGATGCTCGAAGTCGAAGGGCTTGAGCCCCGTTTCGCCGCCGCATCCGGGATCGCCTCCGACTTCCTCATGTGGAGCGTGACGTCCGTGTGCGTCGAAAAGATGATTGCCGACGGATTCCCGCCGAGCGTCTTCAAGAGCGCGAACTTCCCGGGCGGTCCGGAATACAACCACGGCTACGTCGACAAGCATTTCGAGGAGTTCGGGTGGTAAAGCATTCACATTTTTCCCCTTTCTCCCCATTCCCAGCGCAAAGTATGGTTTCCGCTCATTGACAAGGCCCGGAAACTGTGTTATAATGAATCCGACATAACCGGAGGAAAACCATGGCTCAGAAGAACAGAATCACTTTTTCCGTGCGCATCGACGAAGAGCTCTACAAGAAAATGCTCATCGTCGCCGCCGCGGAAGGACGGGACGAGAACAACCACCTTCTGCATCTGATCCGCACGAACATCCAGTATTACGAGCGGATCCACGGAAAGGTCGACACCTCGAAAGTCATGCTCCCCGAGGACTGCGGGAACTCCGGCGAACACTAATTACTACATGGAGGCTGTTATGGCAGAAAAAAGCACGTTCTGGTCCGAATTCAAGACCTTCATCGCCCGTGGCAACGTCATGGACATGGCGGTCGGCGTTGTGGTCGGCGGCGCGTTCACGGCGATCGTGAACTCTCTGGTCGGCGACATCATCAATCCCTTGATCGGCAAACTGTTCGGCGGCGTTGACCTTTCGGAAGCGAAGGTCGTTCTGACCGAAGCAACCGAAGAGACGGCGGAAGTCGCGATCCGCTACGGCGCTCTCATCCAGACCATCATCAATTTCCTCATCGTCGCGCTCTGCGTCTTCGCCGTTGTCCGCGGTATCAACAAGCTGAAGGACAAGATGAAGAAGGAAGAGGAAGAGGCGGCAGCCGAGGAGGAGAAGGAAGAGGAACCCGCAGAACCCAGCGAAGAAGTCCTCCTTCTCCGCGAAATCCGCGATTCTCTCCAGAAGTAATACCCGAAAACAGAAAGACCACCGGTTCATTCCGGTGGTTTTTTGTTTGGTTCGGGATCATACCATCCCCTTCGCTTCCGCGTGGCAGACGGGATTGCCGGCAAGGACGGAGCAGGGATGCTCGAAGGTGAGGGGCGCGCCGTCCGTCTGCGTGATGATGCCGCCCGCTTCTGTCACAAGGAGGGAGCCCGCCGCGATGTCCCACGGGGAGAGACGGTATTCGAGGAAAACATCGAGCGATCCCGCGGCGATCATTGCGAGATCGAGCGCGGCGGATCCCGAGCGTCTCACGTCCCGCGCGGCGCGGAAGAACGAATAGACCGCCCGGAATGTCTTTTCTCCGAGCTCGTCCCGGTAATACGGCGACGTCCCGAATCCGGCGAGGGCGGAGGACAGCGGCCGGTCGGAGACATGGATCGGCGTCTCACGTCCGTCGGGGGACTGCACAAAGGTACCGCATCCGCGTTCCGCGTGATAGAGCAGGCCGGAGTACGGATTGAGCACCCCGCCCCAGATCATCGTCCCGCGGTCGCAGACGCCGACGGAGATGGAGCTGTAGCGGTAGTTGTGAATGAAATTGGTCGTCCCGTCGATGGGATCGATCAGGAGCGCGAGGCGCGTGCGGAGCAGTTCCGTGTGGTTCTCCTCCGCCTCCTCGCCGATGATGACGGCCTCCGGGAGACGCTCTCCCAGCGCGCGGAAGAGGAACTCCTCCACCGCCACGTCGTAAGTGGTGACGAAATTGGCGTCGCCGGGCTTGACGGTTACGGCTCCTTCGACGTCGTGTGCGGAGAGCATCAGCTCCGCCGCTTTGCGCATAACAGAGGGGATGAATTCATACATAATCGGACCTCGTTCGGCTGCGGGATCGCCGCATACCGCCAATAAAATGATAAAACTCTCCGTGAGCAGTCAGGGAGAGTTTTCGTCAGGTGCGGATGAAATTACGCACGCTCGACTTTGCCGGAACGCAGGCAGCGGGAGCAGACAGCAACGGTCGTATGCTTGCCGTCAACGACAGCCTTGACCTTTCTGATGTTCGGCTTCCAGGATCTGTTGGTCTTGCGGTGGGAATGGGAGTCGTTGTGCCCGAAGGTCACACCCTTGCCGCAAATGCTGCACTTTGCCATGTTCGATACACCTCCATCCATGGGTATTACCAAGTCAACAGCAGTATTATAGCACATTCCTTTTCGGATTGCAATAGGAGATCGGGATTTTTCCGTACAAAAAACGGGAATTTTTGCCGCGTTTCCCGGCGAAATCGACGGGCCCGCAAGGGGATTCACAGGGTGCCGATAAACTTCTCGATCCGGTCGAGCGCCTTCGCGATGTGCTCCACGGAGTAGGCGTAGGAGATGCGCGCAAAGCCCTCGCCGCAGTCGCCGAACGCCGTGCCGGGGACGATCGCGACGCCGCCCTCGTAGAGGAGCTTCTGGCAGAATTCCTCGGAGGAGAGGCCGAAGCGCGAGATGTTCGGGTAGACATAGAACGCGCCTTCCGGCTGGAAGCAGTCGATCCCCATCCCGCGCAGCCCTCCGACGAGGTAACGCCGGCGCCGGTTGTATTCCGCGCGCATCATCGCGACATCTTCGTCCCCGTTCCGGAGCGCTTCGAGCGCCGCAAACTGCGAGGCCGTCGGCGCGCACATGATCGCGTACTGGTGGATCTTCAGCATCTGCTTCGAGATCTCCCGCGGCGCGAGCGTATAGCCCATGCGCCATCCGGTCATCGCATAGGTCTTCGAGAAGCCGTTGACGATGACGGTGCGCTCCCGCATGCCGTCGAGGGAGGCGATGGAGACGTGCTCCCGCCCGTAGGTGAGCTCGCAGTAGATCTCGTCGGAGAGGACCATGATGTCCGTTCCGCGGAGAATCTCGGCGATCCCTTCGAGATCTTCCGCCGTCATGATCGCGCCGGTCGGATTGTTCGGGAAGGGGAGGACGAGGAGCTTGGTTTTCGGCGTGATCGCGGCCCGCAATGCCTCGGGGGTGAGCTTGAAGCAGTCCTTTTCCCTGGTTTCGAGGAAGACCGGCGTGCCGCCCGCGAGGGATGCGATCGGACCGTAGCAGACGAACGAGGGCTGCGGGACGATCACCTCGTCGCTGGGATTCACGATCGAGCGCATCGCGATGTCGATGGCCTCGCTGCCGCCGACTGTGACGATGATCTCGTCCTTCGGATCATAGGTCAGCCCGAAGCGGCGCGCGGTATACGCCGCGATTTCCGTGCGCAGCTCCAGCGTGCCGCTGTTCGAGGTATAGTAGGTTTTTCCCTTTTCGAGCGACTCGATGGCGGAGACGCGGATGTGCCACGGCGTGACGAAATCCGGCTGGCCCACCGTCAGGGCGATGACGTCCTTCATGTCGCCGAGGAGATCAAAGAACTTCCGGATACCGGAGGGCTTGATCTCCTGCGCCGTGCGGGACAGAATTCTCTCGTAATCCATCAGAATTCGTTGCCCCTCTCATCGACCGGGACCGCGCCGTAGACGACGTTGTTGTCCTTGTATTTGCGGAGGACAAAGTGCGTCGCGGTGGAGACCACGTCCTCGAGGGTCGCGAGCTTCTGCGCCACGAAGAAGGCCACTTCCCGCATCGTCCGTCCCTTGATGAAGACCGCGAGGTCAAAGCCGCCGGACATGAGGTAGAGCGTCTCCACCTCGGGGTAGTTGTAGATCTTCTGCGCGATGTAGTCGTAGCCGCGGTCGCGCTGGGGGGTGATCTTGATCTCTATCATCGCGGTGACGTATTCGCGGTCGGTCTTGTCCCAGTCGATCATGGTGTGATAGCCGACGATGACGCCTTCGCGCTCGTATTCCTCGATCATCTTCTTGATATCGCCGGTTTCCTTGTCCAGCATCAGCGCAAGCGTCTCGGGGGAGAGCCGCGCGTCGTTTTCCAGCAGTTTCAGGAGTTCGTTCATTGATGTTTCCTCACTTTTTCCATGATCTTGTCGATGGACAGGCCGTATTTGTCGGCGATGTCGCGCGCGTAGGATTTGCCGTCGGGACGCTCGCGCAGGATCTTGAAGCTCCGGGAGCCCTTTTCGATGGCCGCCACGAGGTTGTCGATCCGCACGCCGCCCTTCGGGAGACAGGTTTCGTTGATGGAATCCACCGATGCCGCCAGATCGTGCAGATGGGTGGAGAAGATACCGCGGCACTTCACCATGGAGAAGCCCTCGAGGACTTCCGCCGCGATGTACGCGCCTTCAAAGGATCCCGTCGAGGAGAGGGATTCGTCGAGGAGCACGAGGCTGTCCTCCGTGACCTCCTCGAAGATCGCCGCGAGCCGCGCGCATTCTTCGCCGAGGCGGCCCTTGTCGATCGTGTCCTCGCTCCCGGTGGGGAAGTGCGTGAAGATTTCGTCGCAGGGGCTGATGACGCAGGAGTCCGCGCAGACCGGGAGCCCGAGCTGCGCCATGACGAACGCGATGCCGACGGCGCAGGTGATGACCGACTTGCCGCCGCGGTTCGGACCCGTGAGCACGAAGATCATGCCTTCATCGTCGAATACGAAATCGTTCGGGACGACCGGGGTGTCGAGCTTGACCGAGACGATCGGGTTGCACAGGCCCTTCGTATCGAACGCCTTTTCGGACATCGGACGGATCTCGGGATGACAGAGCGGGCATCCCTTCGCCTTCAGCTTGACGAGGAGCTCGGTCGCTTTCGTGACGAACTCGATCTCCGGCATCATGCGGATGAGGAAGTCCGTGTTCTCGAGCACATAGTGCTGGATGACGCGCTTCCACGACTTGATGGACGAGCGGAAGACGTCCCCGATCGCGCCGTTGAACGCGTTCTGCAGGGCCATCTGCTGGTTGTCCGACTGTCCCTTGCGGAAGGGCACGAGCGGCGCGATGCAGGTCTTGTCGTCGTTCTTGAAGTCGAGGCGGAGCATCTTGTCGAGCAGCTCGCCGGACTTGAAATATTCGTTGTTGATGGAGAGGACGCCTGCCCGGTCCGCGCGGAGCTGGGAATCGAAGTTGACGCCGATCGTGACGGATTTGATCTCGCGCACGCGGGACGTCAGTTCCCGGAGTTCTTCGTTGAGATTCCGGTAATAATCGCTGCCCGTCAGGGTGTTGATGCGCTCCGCGAACCGCCGGAAGGCCGTGCTCTTGAGCTCCGGCGCGAGGGGAAGAAGCTCGTCGCGCAAGAGATCGAGCAGGGTGGTGTAGAGCTCAACCTCGGTGATGCTGTAAAGATATGCTTCGGTGGACTGCGCGGAATCGGAGCCCATGCGCCGCAGTTCGGTGATGTCGTTGAGCAGCGGGATCATCTTGAGCAGGATCCGCGCCAGCTCCGGGTGATTGGTCAGGTCCTCGAAGGTGTCCTGCCGGTAGAGGATGACCTCGGGGTCACAGGTATAGAACGATCCGAAATCGCAGCTCTTGAGGTCCATGAGGAAATAGAGCTCGAGCTGCTCCGCCGTGTTGTTGGAAAGGCGTCCCGGCTCCTCGCCGAGCATGTGACGGCGGAGACTGTCCGCATCGGGGTAGAGCAGACTGATGTCGGAGGTGTCGAGAACTTCGTGTTCAGCCATGAAAGCAAATACTCCTGTCGATTGCCATTTACGGGTATTATACAATATAGAGGAAAAACAAACAAGGGGGAATTTATGAATTTCACGGAAATACCGGCCCCGGATACGAAAAAACCGCCGCATGGATGGGAATACGGCGGTCATGGACGGGCGGGATCCCCGCTCAGTCGCTGAAATCGCTGTCGAGGATGACGTCGAACCGGTAGTCCGGATGCATCGCGGAGATCTCCTCGCAGAACGCGCGGTATATCTCCTTCGTGTCCGCGCCGAAGTCCATCAGCAGATCGACGCTCACGCGCTTTGCCTCCTCGTCGACGTAAAAGCCGTGCGTCCCGAGGATCTCCGGATGCTTCAGGGCGGTGGATTCCACGTCACGCCGGATCGCGGAGATCGCGGGATCATCGCTGTTCGCCGCATAGATGCCGATTGTCAGGAGGATGCCGAATTCCCGGAAGACGTCTTCCGTGATGGTCCGGGTCAGGACATGGATCTCGCGCGCCGTCAGCTCGTCGGGTACCTCGATGTGTGCGGAGCCGATAATCTTTTCCGGGCCGTAGCGGTGCAGGATCAGGTCGTAGGTGCCGAGCACGCCGTCGGTCGCATTGATCTTCGCGCGGATCGCGGACGTCAGATCCTCTTCCACGCGCGCGCCGATGATGCTGGAGAGGGCGTCCATGAGGATCTCCGCGCCGGCTTTCACGATGAAGACGGAGATCAGGATGCCGAGCCATCCCTCAATGTTCCAGTGGAAGAGAAGGCTGACCGCCGCGCCGACGAGGGTCGTGGAGGAGACCGCCGCATCGAAAAAGGCGTCCGTGCCCGAGGCGACGAGGGATTCGGAATGCAGCTCCTCGCCCTTCTTCTTCACATACCGCCCGAGGATAAACTTGACGGCGACGGCTGCCGCGACGATGACGAGCATCGGGAGGGAATAGGAGGCCGCTTCGGGATGGAGAACGGCATCGATGGCTTCGCGGAAGGAGGTCACGCCCGCGAGGAGAACGATCACCGCGATGATGACGGAGGTGATGTATTCGACGCGCCCGTGTCCGTAGGGATGCTTGCGGTCCGCCGGACGGTTCGCCAGCTTCGTCCCGACGATGGTGACGACGGAGGAAAACGCGTCGCTGAGATTGTTGACGGCGTCGAGCACAATGGCGATCGATCCCGCAATCACGCCGACCGCCGCTTTGAACGCGGCGAGGACGATGTTCGCTGCGATGCCGAGCACGCTGACGCGGACGATTTTCGCGCTTCTGTCCATGGCTTTCCTCCTCCGGATACGGATCGTTGTTTACCGAAGAATTGTATGCATTCCGGAGGGAAAAGTCAAGAGGGGGGACCCGGAATTTACACTTTGTTCACGAGCTTCCCGTTCGGGATCGGATCGGCGCAAAAAAGAAGGGCTGCACGGGAAATGCAGCCCCTCAATTGGTTTACATGGTGTTTATGCGCTTAGTGCTTCTTGGAGATCGCGAAGCCAGCGAGGGAGACAACCGCCGCGACCGCAGCCACGATGCCGAAGTCGAAGGTGTTCGGTGCTTCTTCCTTGGTGGTGAGTTCTTCGGTCACGTCAGCGGCCTTGTCGCCGAAGAGGGTGACTTCGGAAACCTGGAAGAGGTTGGCCGGAGTAGCCGTCGCGTTGAACTTCACGTAGGAGACGCCTTCCGCGGTGCCTTCGCCCACATAGTAGGTGAAGTTCTTTTCCTCGAAGAAGGAGTCATCGCCCTTTGCGAGTTCGGTCCAGTTCTCGCCGTCCGCGGAGACGGAGATCGTCCAATCGCTCGGGGATCTGCCGTTGTAGTCCGCGTTGTCGTTCGCCGTCGCCATGGTGAAGCCGGTGATGTCATAGACGCCGTCGAGCTTCGCAATGGATTCGACCGGGAATTCGTTGGTGCAGAACTTCGTGCCGGTGTCGCCGTCCCAGAGGTTCTCAGCGCCTTCACCGCCGAAACCGTTCGTGCCGGAGACGAATTCATAGCC
>JAFZPN010000078.1 GCA_017550315.1 Clostridia bacterium | reverse complement strand
GCCAGGAGGAGCACGACAAGATGCGGGTGAAGATCAAGACCCGCGCCGGTTCCATGGAACGATAAAAGGACATCCCGGGCGGCAGGAAAAACTTTCCTGTCTGCCCTGTACATAAAGTTTACAAAGCGGACTTGATTTAAAACCAAACCTTGGTATAATTACTGTGAAAATGATATTGCGAACTTTTAAAGAAAAGGAGGATGCAGGTTGGACATCCATGAAGTGCGGCAGATGCTGCGATATAAAACGATCTACGAAATCCCGCTGCGCGTCACCTACTACGCCCGCGTATCCTCGGACAGTGACGAACAGCTCAACTCACTGTCCAACCAGGTCGCCTACTACGAAGACCTGATCCGAAAGAACCTCCCGTGGACCTTCATTCCCGGATACATCGACGAAGGTCTGTCCGGTATTTCCACCAAGAAGCGCGAAAACTTCAACCGCATGGTGGACGATGCGGCGGAAGACAAATTCGATCTCGTCATCACGAAGGAAATCTCCCGCTTTGCCAGAAATACGCTGGACTCCATCCAGTACACAAGAGAACTGCTGAATCACGGCGTCGGCGTCTTCTTCCAGAACGACAACATCAATACGTTGGACGAAGACTCGGAACTGCGGCTCTCGATCATGTCCTCCATCGCCCAGGATGAGCTGCGCAAGCTGTCCTCCCGCGTCAAATTCGGCCATCAGCAGGCCATCAAGAAAAACGTCGTTCTCGGCAACAGCTTGATCTTCGGCTACCGAAAGGACAACAAGCGTCTGGTGATCGACGAGGACGAGGCGCCTATGGTGCGAGAACTGTTCGAGCTCTACGCCACCGATCACTACTCCATGAAGCAGATCGAGCAGATCTTCTGGGACAAAGGCTACCGCAACCACAACGGCAACAAGATTGCTCACACCACCATGTCGAACATGATCTCCAACCCCAAGTACAAGGGCTGGTACGTGGGCAACAAGGTCAAGGTCGTGGACATGTTCACAAAGAAGCAGAAGTTCCTGCCCCCGGAAGAATGGGTCATGTTCCCGGATGAGACCGGCGAGATCGTTCCCGCTATCGTCTCGGAGGAATTGTGGGATGCAGCCAACGCCGTTCTCCAGCGCCGCAGTGAAGATGTGAAAAACCGCCAGGGCATCTGCAATCATGCAAACCTCCTGACGGGCAAGCTGTTCTGTACTTCATGCGGTCAGCCCTATTATCGGCGGGAAAGCCAGGACAAACAAGGGAACGTCAATTCCAAATGGGTCTGCTCCGGCAAGATCAAGGGCGGGAAAGAGAGCTGTGCCTCCTTCCCGATCTACGAGGAGGAGATCAAGCCGCTGCTCTATGAGGTCTTCCGCGATACGAAGGATCTGTCCGACGCCATGCTGGAAGAGTACCAGCGCATGTACAGCGAACTGACGCAGGGGGACAACCTCGCCCGTCAGATCAAGACCGTGAAATCCAAAATCGAGATGGTCCTGAAAAAGAAAAACAAGTTGCTGGAGCTTGCCGCGACGGACAATATCACGTCAGAGGACTTCAAGCAGATGTCCGCCGACTGCAACACGGAGTACGCACAGCTCGAGAGCAATCTTCAGGAGCTGCTGGATCAGCAGACTTCCAACGATGAATTCCGCCGTCAGATGGAGAAGGTCCGCAGCGTTCTGAAAAAAGCGGAGCAGGGTACCGGCAGCGGCGCGATCACAAAGGACTTCATCGACACCTTCATCGACCGCATCTTCGTCACGCCGCAGGAGGACGGCTCCATGAGGCTGGATATCAAGATCTTTACCGGAGACACCACGGAGAAGTATCTGACGAAACTGAAACGCCGTTCACGCGCTCTGAGGCAGTCCATGGAGGAAGACGCGGAAAACGGAGAAAACGCGAGAATCAGCGAGAAAAACGGAGATAATGAGAGATCTGCAATCGCAGGCTCTACGGGTCACACGTTCAAGAAGATGATCGAGAAGTACGAGAACGAAATCTCTGCGAAATAAGCAGCTCTGAGAAATCAGAAAAAGAAATCTCCTGCGGGGCGGTCTGCCTCTCGGGAGATTTCTTCTGTTTACGGGATGTACGGCGCGGTCAAAGGATTTGTGTTCCGACTTAAATGACCTGCACCACCTCGCCGTCCTGCATGTGGACGACCCGGTCCGCCATCGCCGCGGCGTCGGGATCGTGCGTCACCATGATGACCGTGATGTTGTGCTCGTCCCGCATTTCGAAAAGGAGTTTCAGCATCTCCTCGCCGTTCTTCTTGTCGAGGTTGCCCGTCGGCTCATCGGCGAAGAGGATACGCGGCCGGGAGATCATCGCCCGGATCACCGCCACGCGCTGCTGCTCGCCTCCCGAAAGCTCCGACGGCAGATGATGCACCCGGTCCGAGAGCCCGAGCCGCGAGAACAGATTCAGGGCGTAATCCTCGTCGAACTCCGTGTTGTTGTAGATCGACGGCGTCATCACGTTCTCCCACGCCGTGAGGACCGGGAGCAGCGCGTAATTCTGGAAGACGAATCCGAAATTCCTGCCGCGGAACTTCGCGAGCTTCGAGCGGGAAAGCGCGTAAAGATTCACCGGCCTCTTCTCGCTTTCGCTCTGCGGATAGACCCAGACGTCGCCGCCCGAGGGCAGATCGATCCCGCCGAGCAGGTGCAAAAGCGTGCTTTTGCCGGAGCCGGACGGACCGACGATGGCGGTGAAATCGCGCTCATAGAAGGGAAGACTCACCCGGTTGACCGCGTTGACGAAGGTCCCGCCGCCGTTGTAGGTCTTCATGAGGTTTTCCGCTTTGAGAATGGTATTCTTCTGTTCCATATCAGTCCGTGTCCTTTCGTAATCCTTCGGCAATGGGCTCCGCGAGCAGCCGTTTCGTGGGCGGGAGCGTGCCGATGAGGGAGGCGATGAGCGTCAAGAGGTGGAAGGGGAGCGAAAGCGGAAGAACCGCGAGGATGCGTCCGGCGGCGGCGAAGATGCGGCCCCGCTCGACCGCGATCGCTTCCGTCGTGAAGGTATCCCGGAAACGGTGCGCATCTACCATGAGCGAACGGGTATTCCAAAGCACATAAACAAGCGCCACGGCGAGGATCACGCAGATCGAGACGGCGAGCGCGATGGACGCGTTCAGATAGGCGCCCGTGCGCATGGTCTTGCCGATATCGTGCTCGTCCGCGCCGAGCTGGCGGATGACGGCGAAATCGCGCCGCGACCGGCTGACCTTCATCCGCGAGGAGAGCAGCATCGTCGTGAAGAACGCGAGGAGCACCATGACCGCGAGGATCAGAAACATCTCCGTCGTCACGCGGATCTCGGCGGCTTCGGACCGGCTCGGCGTCCGCAGGTTCTGGACCTTGTACCGGAGAAGGAAGAAGGCGTTCCCGATGGCGGCGGCGCAGTCAAGACGCTCGTCTTCGCTTAAATCCTCCCGGTAATCGATGTAAAGACGCTGATACTCATCCGCAGGGGACAGCCCGAACCCCTCGCCGCCCGCCGGGGAGATAAGAAAGGCGGAAGTGGCGGGATCGAGGATCCCCGCGTCCTGATCGAACAGGACGACGGCACAGACGCGGAGCGACTCGAATTCTTTCGGCTGCTGGATGATTCCCCAGTCAGCGGTCGCGACCGTCACCGGCACGGCGTCGAGAATGTCGCCGACCTGATAGGCCGGAAGGGAGGGGGCGTCCTTGCCGCGGAGGAAGATGACCGCTTCGGGATCCGTGAAGATCTCGCCGGGATCCCCCGCGATGACCGTGCCGCAGAGGCGGGATGCCATCGGCTCTTCCGCGACGCCGAACGGAATACGCATCCAGAGGCCGTCCTCCCCGAGGCGGACCTGCGGCTGCGTGGAGATCATTCTCGTTCCCTTGTAGGTGTATTTCGCGTTGGCATAGCCGAACCACGAGAACGGCATGCACGAGGAGACGCCGCCCGTCGCGAGAATGTCTTCCCGGACCTCCTCCGTCAGCGGCGGACAGTCCGTCACGTCCTCGTCGACTTCGGAAAGCGCGTACACCACGCAGTCCGCGGCGGGCTCTTTTCCGATCCGGAAGAGCGCCGCGCTCATCGAGGAGCGGTAGACAAGGAGCAACAGCAGCACCGCGCCGAGGATCGTCGGGATGAGGGCGGAGACGGCGACGGTGATGATCTCCTGCCGCAGTTCCCGGATGGCCTGGAGCAGCGCGAGAGACGCGACCCGGTCCCGCATTTTCGCGAGGAAGCGGGACGACGCCCGCACAAAGGGCAGCTTGCCGCGATAGGACCCGGAGATCAGCGGGAACGGTGGCTCACTCACGAGCTGGGCGATCCCGAGATAGGTGAAGACCGTCGAGAGCACTACGAACAGCCCGGCAGCCGCCGCGAGCTTTCCCCACGGAACGGCGAAGCGGAATCCCACGCCGGTGAGAACCTCGTTGTACGTGCGCAGATACAGGTTCGAGAGCAGCGCGGAGAGGAGCACGACCGGCGGCGAGGCGGCGAGCGAGATCAACAGGATCTGCCCCGCCGGGACCGCGCAGAGATCCCCCTTGTCCGCGCCGAGCGATCCAAGGATGCCGAATTCCGGCGCGTGACTGCGGCTCCAGGCGATCATGAACGCGGCGAGAACGAGCGCGGCAGCCGCGATGACCGGCAGCATCCAGAGCAGGTGGGGCGCGGCGTCATACCGCTTCTGATTGTTGAGATATTCGAGGTTCAGATACGCCTCATACCGCGTGAGATACGGATCAAGGCCTGGCACGGCTTCTTCCCGGGACTGCGCGTCCGTATCGAGGAATCCGATCTTCTGCCACAGCCGGTGAATGGTGTGCGCCGCGTACCGGTCGGATACGTGACGGCAGGTGATGTAGAAATCGTATTTCTCCCGCGCGCCGGTCCCACGGTCGATCTGCCGGGCGGTCTCTTCCGAGACGAAGACGTAGTTCGTGCCGATGTTCGAGACCGTGAAGATCCCCGAAAGCCGGAGCGGCTCGTAGATCATCTCCGTGGCCTTGAAATAGAGATCGTTGACCTCCCCCGCCGCGAGCCAGTTCTCCGCGCGGTAAAGGGACAGCGGGACCGCGATCTCCCCGTCCCCCGGCGGCGAACCCCAGAGATACCGGACCCCGAGGAGCGCGTCGATTGCCTCGTTCTCCACCGTGACCTTGCCGGGCGCGGATGCGTCGATCGAGGAGGCGAGCCAGGAATTGTGCGGGATCGCCGTGACCGCCGTGACGCCGGGGTCCTTTGCGATTTCTTTCGACCAGTCGACCGTCTGATCGAAGATCGCCGCGTGATGCACCCCGGCGGAGGAGATCTCGATCGACTGGAGATTGTACGATTCAAACAGCTCGAGCGCGGTCATCACGAGTCCGAGGAGGACGACGGACACCGCAAAGACCGCGAGATAGGTCCGCTTGCGCCGCCAGAGCTGCCGGGAAGCGTAGAAGAAGAGCTTCCGCGAGGATGTTCTCTTTTTCACCTGTATGTTTCACCTCCTCAGTCCGTACCCTTGCGCAGCCCTTCGGTGATCGGCTCCTTCAGAACGGCGCGGGTAGGCGGTACGGTTCCGGCGGCAGCAGTCCCGGCAAGGAAGAAGAGGATCGGCGAGGACAGGATCACGAGCAGGAGCATCGCGCCGGCCGTGAGGAAGATGATCGACCGGCTTTCGTTGTACACCTCCGGCGGATAGGCGAAGGGGAAGCGGTCCCGCAGGATGTTCAGAGCGGCCATCTGGAGCAGGATATACAGGATCGCGCCGATGATCGCCAGGCCGTAGAGCAGCCCGAGAGCAATGGCGGAGGCCGGATAACTCCCGATCCGCGCCTCCCGGTAGATCGCCCGGTCATCCGCGCCGAGCTGCCGCTTGATCGCGATATCCCGCCGGGCCTGCGCCGTCTTCATCTTCACGTGCGTGATGCTCATGACGGCGAAGGAGACGTAGAGGATCAGGCAGAAGATCCCGGCGAGCGTCAGGGATGCCCGGGAGATCGCGCGCTCGGAACTGTTCTTCGCGCTGACGCTCGTGATCCGGTAGCGCAGGAGGGACGGATCGCTGCCGAGCTTGTCGAGCAGAGCGGTCTGTTCCTTGTCGGATAGGGCCGGATCGAAATTCAGATAGACCTGCCGGCATTCGTCAGCCGGGCTGATGCCGAGCCGCTCCGCTCCCTTGCGCGAGAGGACGAAATAGCCGCCGCGCGAGATGATCCCGATCTTCGGGGAAAGCGTCGCCCGGACGGTGAAGTCGCAGGCGTCCCCGACGGGTGAATAGCTCCCTGTTTTATGGATATAACGTGTCTCCGGCGCGAAGGTGACAGACGAGCCGACGGCGTACCGCGTGAGATTGTCGTCGTTGTCCGCGATGAACAGAACGGCGTCCTCCGATCCCGGATCAAAGAGCGCGTCCGGGCTGCCGTCGAAGACGTTCTGATACAGGAAGGGAAGCGTCACCTCGTCGGCAATCAGGATGTACGTCCTGTCCCATTTCCCGTCGAGCCGGATACACGGCGTGTTCTCCAGATCACTGTCGTCGAAATAAGTCCAGACACTCGTAACCCTGCTGTACTCGGAGAGCGTCCCGCAGAGAGTGATTTCCGGCATCGCGCGCAGCATGTCCACCGTTTTCTCCTGAATGGAGCATGATTTGACGAACGCCTTGGCGCTGTCCTCATACCGGGTGACCGACGAGATCCGGATGTCTGTCGGGATCTTATCCGTCACGTCGGTCGATGCGACCCCGCGGATGAAGACGAAGACGCCTGCCGCAACGGCAAAGACGACCACGACGAGGGAGACGATCCCGGTGACGGCGATCTGCACGATGTCCCCCTTGATCTGGCGCATCGTTTCGATGAGCGCGAGCTGCGCGACCTTGTTCTTGATCTTCGAGAGGATCAGCGAGGAGGTGCGCACGAAGGGCATCTCGCCGCGGTACGACCCCGTCATGAGGATGTAGGGCTCCTCAAGCGTCATCCGCGCGATCCCGAGATAGGTGAAGGCGCAGGAGAGAACGGCGAACCACAGGGAGACGCGGAGAAAATCGCCCCACGGGAGGAAGAAGACCAGCCCGATGCCGAGCGTCGCCGCGTTGTAGGCGGAGATGTACCAGTTCGAGAGCAGGATGGAGAAGAGGATCACGGGCGGCGCGGAGATGAGCGCGATCAGGAGGACCTGTCCCGCCGCGATGGAGCAGAGGTTCCGCCGCGTCGCCCCGATGGCCCCGAGTACGCCGAACTCCGGCGCGTTGGCCGCCGTCCAGTGACTCATGAACGAGGCGAGGATCAGGGCGGCGAGGGCGATGACGGGCATCGCAAAGATCGCCGTCGGGGTCGCGGCAGCATCCATGTCGAAAAGCCCCATGTTGAGGATGGTTGTCGATCTGACCGTGATGTTGATATACTTTTCATAGATCTGGATCAGGCGGTTGATGCTGTCGCCGGTCACCTGCTTCGGCGCCTGCTCGTCCGTCGGCGCGATGCGCAGCGAACGGTACAGGCGGTCGACGATCTTGGCGACAAACCGGTCGGAGAGATAGCCGACGGTGAAATAGAGATCGTATTTCTCGTGCGCGCCGGTCTCTCGGTCGATCTCGCGCGCGGTGTTTTTCGAGACGAAGACGTACCGCATTTCCGAATCGTTCGACTGGAAGATCCCCGCGAGCTTCAGGGGGTAGTACGTCATCTCCGCCGCTTTGAAGTAGAGCTCGCACTCCTCCCCGGCCTCCATCCATTCGTAGCTCTCGAAGAACTGCCGCGAGACGGCGATCTCCCCGTCGCCCGGTTCGTGTCCCCAGAGATACCGGATCCCGAGCCTCTCGTTGATCTCGGCATCCGGGACGACCATCTTGCCGGGAGAAGAGGCGTTGGCGGAGGAGGCAAGACGCGAGGTCCACGTGATCGCCCACGCGTCGCGGATTCCGGAATCCTTTTTGATCTTTTCCGTCAGATCGTTCGGACTGTCGAGAAAACAGGCGTGCCAGTTCCCGTGCGGATACTGTTCCTTCTGATTGATGAGATAGGACTGAAAGAGCTCGAGCGCGCACATCACGAGGGCAAGCAGAAAGACGGAGGTGAAGAACACCGAGAGATAGGTGCGCCACCGCCTCCAGAGCTGGCGGGAGGAATAGAAGAAGAGCCGGCGGAATACGCTGCGTATCCAGTCTTTCATCGCTGTTCCCTCACAATTTACGTTTTGATCGATCCTATTATAGCATACCGATGAGAATATGTCAATAGCCAATATGTAAAAACGGGAAAATTCGCGAATTGTTGCGAATGTACCCGTTTTTGGTGGGTGTCAACGTTTTGTGCGCCGTCTCGTCTGCTTCTTCGTCCCGAGGATCCCGCCGAGCGCGCCTGCCGGAAGCAGCAGAGCGAGAAAGATGAGCGATGCCGACGCGGGGAAGGGAGAGGACAGCAGGGGCAGAAGCGAGAGGAGCAGGACGGCGGCGGCGAGGACGCATCCCGCGAAGAGTCCGCCGAGCGATCCGCCCTTCGATCGCTTTGCTCCCGTGATCCCCGCCGCGATCCCGCCGAGATAGAGTGCGGTGAGGGAGAGCGGCACGACGAGCGGCCCCGGATCCTCCGTGGAAGACAGGATGAGACAGAACAGCAATAATAGTGCGGCCGTGACGGCGATCCCGATCCCGGCTCCCTTGAGCGCCGCGGGGAACCAGCCCTCCCGTTTTTTGACCGCTTCCTTTCCGGATTTCGTTTTCAAAACAAAAACCTCCCGATCATGGAATCACAGGATTCTATGACGCGGGAGGCGCATGTATGCGGGGGAGATTATTCGGCGTCGGCTGCGTGGACGTCCACGTTGCGGACCGCCGAGCGGAGGATGCGGATCTTGGTGCAGTCCTTGGTGGTCTCGATGAGGACGGTCTCGTCCTTGATGGAGACGATCTTGCCGATGATGCCGCCGATGGTGGTGATCTCATCGCCGACCTCAAGGCCGTTGCGCATGTCGTTCTGTTCCTTCTCCTGCTTTTTCTGCGGGCGGTACATGAAGAAATAGAACACGAGGACCATGGCGACGAGCATGACGAGCGTGGAAACCGTGCTGACGAGGCTGTTGCCGCCTGCGGCCGTTCCGGAAGCTTCGAGGAAGTAATACATGGGAGGATGCTCCTTTGTTTGATTCTTGCACCATTATAGCGGAAAACGGACCCCGATGCAAGACGCTTGGATGTAAATTTATAATAAATTCAAAAAAAGCACAAACTTACCGCGCGGCGTCCCGGATCCTCGCGTACGCGCCGAGCATGGCGATCAGCCCGAGATAGTCCTCGTCCGGGATGATGCCGCCGGAGCCCACCGCCCACGACGCGCCCCAGACATCGTTCAGACGCTCCACACGCGCGTAGACCTCCGCCGGGGCCCCGAGCCGGTCGATCCCGAGCCCGCCGCAGATCCGGATCCTGCCGTCCGACTCGCGCAGGGCATCCTCCGCATGGGATCGCGCAAACCAGGCACAATCCCCGCGCCGGATCGCGTCGCCGAGCGTACCGTCCATGCGGATCACGGGCAGCCGGTCAGAGGAGGTCTCTCCAAAGAGACAGAGGACGTCCGCCGCCTCCTCGCCGAGGATCACGTCCTCCCGCGTCCCGCCGATCACGCCGAAGCCGAGCAAAGGATTCTTCTCCCGCGCCGCCCGGATCTCCCGCACCGCCGCCCGCTTTTCTTCCGGATCCATCGTCCGGAGATCGAGGAAGAGCACGTCCGCCCGGGTCCGCTCCGTCTGGGAGACGAGGGTCCCGACCGTATGCGCGGCGGTGTCCCAGAGCTTCGGTCCGCGCCGCCAGATCAGGGTCTCGGTGTGGCGCTTCGAGAGAAAGGGCTCGAAAAGGACGGGAAGGGTCCCGTTTCCAAAGAGAAAATCGAGAAAGATGCGCTTGTCGCAGTTCATGGAGGCCTCCGGGTTCCGGATTTGATCCCATTATACCGCGCGCCCCGCGTCATTGCAAGCGGAAATTGTGAACGGCAGCGAAAAACCGGACGTTGCGTGATTGCGCCATCCGGTTTTGCCACATTACGCTCTTCCGTATTCTTCGTCCCGTTCGCGGAAGAGAAGGGAAACGCACCACACGCCCGCGAGCGCGACGACGGTGTAGATCAGACGGGCGAGGATGGATCCCTGTCCGCCGCAGATCCACGACACGATGTCGAATCGGAACAGTCCGACGGACCCCCAGTTGAGCGCGCCGACGATGACGAGGATCAGGGAAATTCGATCAAGCATTTTTACAGGCTCCTTTCATAAGCTCCGAGTGTATTATATCCCAAAAGCGATCCTTTACGCGAGGAATGTTTTTCCAGCGGCGGTCATAAAGTGGAGCAAACGAAACCGAGGAGGCCGCCCGTGTTCTCGTTTCTTCTCCCGCTTCTCTCCCTGTTTTCCGGGATCCTGCCGAAGGGATTTCCCGGCATGATCCTCTCTTCAAACGCAAACGGATTCCCGCCGCCGCTCTCCCGCGAGGAGGAGACCGAATACTTCCGCCGCGCAAGGCTCGAAGGGGATGCCGATGCGCGCGGCAGACTGATCGAGCACAATCTCCGCCTCGTCGCCCACATCGTGCGGAAGTATTACGCGTCCTCGCCCGAGGAAGAGGATCTCATTTCCATCGGCACGATCGGGCTCATCAAGTCCGTCGATTCCTTCGACATCGAAAACGGCGCGCGTTTCGCCACCTACGCCGCTCGGTGCATCCAGAACGAGATCCTGATGTACTTCCGTTCGCAAAAGAAGCTCCAGAACGAGGTCTCGATCAACGAACCCATCGATACGGACCGCGAGGGAAACGTCCTGACCTACGAGGACGTCGTCTGCGTCGAGGACACCATCGCCGAGGAACTCGACGCGAAGATCAAGATCACCGGCGCGCTCGCGTACATCATGAAGAACCTCGGTGAGCGGGAGCGGGAGATCCTCGTGATGCGCTACGGCCTCGACGGCAGGGATCCCGCCACCCAGCGCGAGACCGCCGAACGACTCGGGATCTCTCGGTCCTATGTCAGCCGCATCGAAAAGAGCGCCCTCGGGAAGATCCGTCAGGCGCTCTGATATGTACGGGGCAGATCCAGCGCGCGGACTGTCCCGCTGTCGTACGACACTCTATCTCGAAGAACGGCACGCTTCCGTTCCGCCCTTATTGTGAACAAAAATGCGCGAAATTATGAAAGGAAATGCCTGTCACCCGAGCGCTTCAAACCGCTTCGCGCCGCCCTTTCTGAGCCAGAGCAGGAGCAGGACGAAACCGAGGAAGAGCACGACGGCGACGATCAGTAAGTAAAGGACGGGCGAGAGGATCCCCGCAAGCAGGGCATAGAGGCCGCCGAGGATCGCAAGCACGAACCACGCGCCGAAGATCATGATAAGGACGACGGGGCTCTGCTTCACCGGGAACGCTTCGTTCGTCCAGTTGAGGTTCGGCATGAGGATGTTGAGAGAGAGGCCTGCTGCCGCCGTGAAGAGCACGAACGCGAGGGACGCCGCAAGGACAACCAGGGCCTCCGGGACGCTCGTCTGCGCGATGAAGCAGAAGATGAGCGCGTCGAGCGCGACGGGGATCGCCGTGAGGATCACGTGCAGCCAGAGCTTTGCCGAGAGGACGTCCTGCGTCCGGACAGGAAGGGACTGCACGAGCCAGAGGGAACGTCCCTCGAGTGATACGGACGGGGCCGTGATGTCGTTCATCGTCGCGAGGAGGCAGATCATAAGGGTCAGGATCAGCGGGATCAGCGCGCGCGTCTCGGTACCCTGGAAGAACATGCCGAGCACCTCGCGGACCGTTCCCATCTTGATGAGCCCCGCGATCGGCGCAAGCAGCATGATGACGATCCCGAGGCCGCAGTTGAGCATGTACACGGAGCTCGAGGTAAAGCGGCGGAATTCACGCCGGAGCAGCGCTCCCTGTGCGCTCGATACCTTTGCTCGCTTTTCCCGGTACACGGTTTTGGCCGCACCTCGGTTGTCGGTCGCGATCCGGATATACGTGCGGGAAAGGATGTACCACGTCAGCGCGAAGGCTGCCGCCGCGATGAGGACCACGATGATAAAGCTGAGCGGATCGCCGACGGCCGCTTTTCCCGTCGCATAGAGAGGATAAAGCCACGAGCGGAAAGCGTTGCTGACCTTCTCCGCGTTTTCGAGGAGGGAGGCAAGGAGGCGGTACGCCGTACCGTAGAGGTAATAGTAGATGCCGAGGAAAAAGAGAGTCAGCGCGACCGTCCAGAAGGTCTTGTTCTTCAGCCGCACCGCGATCAGGGCGACGAGCCAGCCGAGCAGGCATGTGAGCGCGGTCGCCGCGGCGGCGAGGGGAATGACCAGCAGGATCTGGAACAGCAGCGCGGGGAACGAGACCCCGACCAGGATGTTGTAGACAATGACCGCCGGAAGAAAGACCAGCGCGACGAACAGGAAGGCAAGCATCGCGACGCTCGACAGCTTCACCAGCAGGATGGCGGACGGCGGGATCGGCATCGAGAGAAGCAGATCGTTGTCCTTCGAGCGGTAGAGTGCGGCATAGGTGTTGAAGACGCTGCCGAGAACGCCGAGCGCGACGGCAAGCAGCGCCATGATGGCAAAGTAGAGCCAGTCAAGGCCCGCTTCGACGAGAGGGCCGCAGAGGTTGAAGGCAATGGTCCCGAACATGAAGGCGAACCACGCGAAGAGAAAGACATAGAGCAGGGCGAAGAGGATGATCCCGCCGCGGCTCCGCGCTTTGCCCGTCCTGCGATTACGGATCAGGTTCTGCCCGAGCGTTTCGAGGAATTGCTTTTGAAAGAGCGCTTTCAGCATGGCTCAGTCCTCCAGCTCGAGGAAGACGGCTTCGAGCGATTCGTCTCCGCGCACCTCTTCCATCGTACCCTCGCGGATCAGGCGGCCGGATTTGATGATGGCGACCTCGTCGCAGAGCTTTTCCGCGACCTCGAGCACATGCGTCGAGAAGAAGATCGCGCCGCCGCGGTCACAGTGCTCGCGCATCAGCTCCTTGAGAAGATGCGAAGCCTTCGGGTCGAGGCCGACGAACGGCTCGTCCATCAGAATGAGCTTCGGATCGTGCAGCCACGCCGAGATGACCGCGAGCTTCTGCTTCATGCCGTGCGAATAGGCGGAGATCGGCTGGGCGAGATCCTTCGTCAGCTCGAAGGTGTCGCCGAGGGTGCGGATCTTCTCCTGCCGCACATCCGCCGGAACGCCGAAGATGTCGCCGACGAAGTTCAGAAAGCGGATCCCCGTCATATAGTCGTAGAGATCGGGGTTGTCCGGTATGTAGGCGATGTCCCGCTTGGTTTTCATGGGATCCGCGCGGACGGACGTCCCGTTCACATAGATCTCGCCGCTGTCAAAGGACAGAATTCCCGTGACGCATTTGAGCGTGGTGGTCTTGCCGGCGCCGTTGTGGCCGATGAAGCCGCAGATCTCGCCGGGGGAGATGTGCAGGGAGAGGTCATCCACGGCGGTTTTGTCCCCGTAGGTTTTGGTCAGGTGTTCGATTTTCAGCATGACGATGCATTCCTCCTTTATTTGCGGTTGAGCAGGACGGCCGCGAAGCACGCCGCGCTCGCCAGCACAATGCAGACGCCTCCGACGGTGATCCCGACGGGCTTTGAGATCCCGAGCGCGGGGATCAGACCGAAGGCGGCGGCAAACATGACGATGGTGATGACATTCAGAAAGACTGACAGTCCGAGCAGGAGCAGAAAGTATTTGTTCAACTTGGTCACCTCCGCAGATGATATCATTTTGATATCGCAGGGATTATACCATCCCGTCGCCCGGCTGTCAAGAGGCGCGGGACCTTTCTCATGAAATTTTAATCCTGCGTTTCCAGGAGGATCCGGTAGTATTCGTCGAGATCGGCGTCCCCCCAGAGCGCGCGGTAGTTCTCTCCGAGGAAGCATCCGAAGGAGGTGATCGCCTCGAATCCGAGCGCGCGGTAAGCCTGGACGTCGGCGCGGCAGACCTCGGCCCGGAGGCGGAATTCCTTCGGCGGCAGCTGCCATCCCGAGAAGAGGGAATTGTCGACCCAGTAGTCGAGGACCTTGGCGTCCCGCCGTCCGAAGAGGTCGAGGAGCGCGGGCAGGTGCGCGATCTGGGCGGCGTTCTTCTCGCTTGCCGGATCGAAGAGCGAATGGTCGAAATCCCGGGAGATCGGCGCGAATTCGAGGAACAGCCGCGCATCCGGCCGGACGGTTTCGGGCAGTTTCAGGGTCTCGCAGTACGCGAGATAACTGACCCGCGCCGCCGGATCGACTGCTGTGACCCCGTCCGCGATCGCGCTGTACAGGATCACGGCCTGATCGGACGCCGAAAGGGACCGGCACCGCGGACAGGCGCATCCCGCGCTCGCCACGTCGTCGATCCAGAAATGATAGTTATGCGTGTCCGGCCGGAAAATGCGGGCCAGGGCAGACGCGCGCTCCCGGATATGATCGAGGGCGTCGGGATTCGAGGCGCAGGCATTGAAATGCGGCGTCCGTTCCCCCGATTCCTCCATGCGGAACCAGTCGGGATGCAAAGAGAAGAGATCCCGTTCGAGCAGCCACGACAGCGCGTGCATCTCGAACTCCACGGCGATCCCAGCCCGCTCCATCCGCGAGGCAAACCGCCGCCAGTCCTCCGTCCCGAGGAAGCGGATGCAGTCTTCCAGCGACCGATGCGCGTCGATCCCGCCCGCCGGATGCACCCCCACGACGTTCAGCCCGCTTTTTTCGAGCCGATCAGCCCAGTAGTCGCCGCAGTCCTGTGCATGTATGACGATGCCCCGCCTCGCGATCATGGCAAAACCCTCCGGATCCGTATTTGGTCCCATTATACCACGATTCGCCCGAAAAGGGAAGAGGGCGGGGCAATTTTCTCCTCAGTCCTTGACCTTGCTGTCAAAGAAGAGGGAGGCAAAAAGCCCCGCGAGCATGGCGGCAGCAGTCCCCCCGGCTGCAGCGGTCAGCGGGCCTTTGAGCGCGCCGAGGATCCCGTCTTTGACCACGGCATCGCGCACGCCTTCACTGATGAGATACCCGAATCCCGTGAGCGGAACCGTCGCCCCGGATCCTGCAAACTCGACGAGCGGTCCGTATGCGCCGATCGCCCCGAGGATCACACCGGCGACGACGTACCCCACAAGAATCCGTGCGGGCGTCAGCTTCGTGCGGTCGATCAGGATCTGCGCGACCGTGCAGAATGCCCCGCCGACGACAAACGCGCGGAAAAGTGCCGTCAAAAAGTTCTCCATCCGAACCTCCTCATTCCGTCTGCCCGTCGCAGACCGTATCCCGCCGGACTCCGCGGATGTGCACGAGATGCGCGATCCCCGGGATCGATTGCCCCTGCTGTACGGCGGCGGTGTTCATGAGCGCCCCCGTCGCGAGAAAACACATCTCGGCAATCTCGCCCGACTTCACCATTTCGAGCAGTTCCGCCGCGAGCACGACCGCCGAACATCCGCACCCAGACGCTCCGGCATGCGCGTCCGCCGCGTCTCTGTGATAGATCCGCAGGCCGCAGTCCGTGTGCCGGTCTTCGATATCCAATCTCTGCGCGCGGAGCAGATCGTATAAGATCGCGCTCCCCTCCGCCCCGAGGTCGCCTGTCACAAACAGTATCTCATCTCCGAGGCATCCGCTGTCCCGGTAGCGCAGGATCGTATCCGCCGCCGCGGGAGCCATCGCCGCGCCCATGTTCGCCGCATCCGTGATCCCGCGGTCGACGATACAGCCGGGCATGACGTCGAGGATTTCCGGCACGTATACTCCCGTCGTCCTCTGCGCGTCACCCGGACGGGAGGAGACGATGAACGCGCCCGATCCCGTCACCGTCCACTGTGCCGTCGGCGTGCGCTGTCCGCCATATTCGAGGGGATAGCGGAACTGACGCTCCGCCGTACAGAAATGCGAGGACGTGACCGCCGCGCACCGTCTGCATACCGATGCCGTCGCCAGCGTCGCAAGGAGCAGCCCCTCCGCGCAGGTCGAGCACGCGCCGAACAGCCCGAGAAATGGGATCCGGTAGCCGAGAAGACCGTAGCTCGACGACACGCACTGATTCACGAGATCCCCCGCAACGAGGAGATCGAGGTCCCCCTCGACGAGTTCCGCCTTGCGCATGGCGATCCCGAGCGCGAGCCGCTGCATCTCCGCCTCGGCTTTCTCCCACGAATCCTTGCCGAAACGGTCGTCACCGCCGAGATCGAAGAGCGCGCCGAGCGGGCCTTTCTTCTCTTTATGTCCGACGACCGACCCCGCGGACGTGATGAATACCCGGCGGGCAGGGAAAAACGGTTTCTTCTGCATACGAAACCTCCGATGATTGATCGGGATCCAGTATGCCCGATCCTCGCGGTTTAATACAGTTGCATCCGTCGGGAATTTATGGAAAAGGTACAAATTGACTCCATTCCCCTTGTGAAAAGAGACGAAAAACAGGAGCGCAGGATCCGTGAAAACGGTCAAGAAAGAGAATTTGTCTTTTGCCTGTTGACTTTCCCTGAGAACAGAGTATAATAAACACGGGCCGGTGGGAAAATGCCGCGCGGCCGGAGGATAAAAAGAATATGGAGAAAAGCACGTATCGTTATCCCGTGAAGCTCGATGGGATCGAAGACATTCTGGAGTTTACGCGCATCGCGACCAAGTGCCCTGGCGAGGTTTCCCTCGTCAGCGGACATCACCGCCTCTCTGCCAAGAGCTTTCTGAGCGTCACGCTTGCGAAGCTCTCGTGGGATCAGGTGACGGTCGAAGCAGATTTTGACTGCTATTTCGAGTTTGAATCCTTCATCGAGCAATAACCCAACCAAAAGAAGAACGGCGTCATCCCGGGGCGGGAGAGACGCCGATTTTTGTTTTGTATGCGTGTATACGGATCAGTCAGCAAGCAGATCGGTCACGGGTTCGCCGTCCGCGCCGGGCATGTCAAATCCCATGGCACGCGCGATGGTCGGCGCTTCGTCGATGAGCCGTCCGTCCCCGATCACCACGCCCTGACGGAACGCGGGACCGCTCGCATAGAAGACCGGGCAGGGACCCTTCGACGGCAGATAGCCGTGGGTCGCGCGTCCCTTGCGGTAGTCGCCGTTGTCCGCGCCCGTGACGAGGGGACGGGTATAGGAATCGCCGAAGGAGGTGTAGTTGTCCGTCTCAAGCACGAACGAGAAGTCCCCGGCATAATGCTCCTCTTCGCGCGCTTCCTCGGCGGTGTAGACCCGGCTGATCCCGTAGACACCTTCCGCGCAGAGATGGCGGAGCACGGCGTAGGTCTTTTCGTAAACCGCCCGGTTCTCCGGATCCTTCAGATAGACGCACGCCGACATGCCGCCGGATTGACACCACGCATCCCATTCGGGATCCCCGTTTTCCTGCGGCCGGATCAGCCCGGCGTCCGCGAGGAGCACGTTGATGTGGATCACACGCTTGATGTCCATCTGTCCGTGATCGGAGGTCAGGACGAAATTCGTGTCCCCCGCGACGCCGGCATCCTCCGCAGCCCGCATCAGATCGCCGATCCAGCGGTCCGTATCCTCGAGCGTCTTCGTGATGTGCGGTCCGAACAAGCCGCTTCCGTGCCGCGCGCCGTCGATGTTCGCCGGGTGGATCATGATCAGATCGGGCGTGAATTCGCGGATGATATCCGCCGCGCAGGCGAGCATGAAGTCGTCGCAGAAGGGATGCTTCCGCTCCTTCATGAGGTGTTCGTACCGCTCGATGATCGGGATCAGGCATTCCTGTGTCCCCATCTCCCGGAACGCGTCAGCGAGGGTCTGCTCCTTCGACTGCGTCCAGTATTCGTCGATCAGCCAGTCGATGGATGGGTGACGGCCGGTACAGGGCCAGAAGACCGCCGCCGTCGTAAAGCCCGCTTTCTTTGCCGCGTCGAAGATGTCCGGGACCTTCACGTATTCGTGCTCCCAGATCCACGGAATCGGCGGCTTGATGAAGCGGTAAGGCGATTTCAGATTGCCCGGGATCCCGTGGCGGTCCGGCCAGCACCCCGTCGCCATGGTCGTGTGGCAGGGGTACGTGATGGTCGGGTAGATCGACTTGACCCGCTCGATGGAAGAGCCTCCCGCGAGGTATTTCCGGAAATTGGGCATCTCTCTGAGCTCTGCCATGTCCTCATGCACAAGGGCGTCGGCGGAGAGCACGATCATCTTTTTTCCGCGCATCGGAACCGCTCCTTTCGTTCACTTGGAATCGATATGTTATTTCATTTCCACGAGGGAAATCAGCGCCCTCTCTTTTTCGAGCGGCGCGACCGTGACGACCTCGCCTCCCTGCGGCGCATGAATGACATATACCGTCCCGTCGCGCTCCCCGAGGTAAAGCATGACGTGGCCGGCGGAATATAAGCTGACGGGGAAGCGCGAGCCTCTCAGAAAATCGGCGATCTCGTCCTGCGTCATCCCGTCCGCGGCATGGCTGATCCCGGCGTGATCCTTCTGATCCTTCGTGTCGCGCGGAAGATCGATGCCGAAGGTGCGGAACACCGCGCACACGAATCCGGAGCAGTCCATCCCGCCGTCCGCGCCGCCCCATCCGTAGGTGGTGCCGAGACAGGCGAAGGCTTCGGTATAGAAGTTCTTCATCGTATAGGGAAGAAAACCGCGGACCGCGTCGTCCTTCGTCAGTGTGATGGCGGCGAGCACGAGCTGTCCGTCGTCATCGCGGGTCGGAAGGGAAACCGTCCAGCCGTCGTCCGTCTCCTCGCGGAAGGGCAGCCGCACGCCCATGTCGAGCACTGTGTCCCCGCAAGGTACGGATACGCGGATGACGGTGACGGGATCTTCCGGTTCGGCATACAGGCGGAAATCCTCCTCTCCGCACAGCGCAACCGCGTCAGACGGGATCCAGCCGATGTAATAATACGACTGCACGAAGCAGAATGCGCCGTCCGCGCTCGTGTGCAGGACCCACACCGGCATCCCGACAATGAGCTCCGTGAGCTGGATTTTGCTGTAATAACGGTCCTTCCCCTCATACACGCCCGAGGCCGTCGGTAGATACTTCATATCGCATCGCGCGGTGACGACAGCTCTCTGCGGAACGACTGTTTCAGGGACCGTTTCCGGAGCGGCGTTTACACGTACAGGATCACATGAGAAGGGCGCGCCGTCGTCATCGAAGAGTTCTGTGGCGGGGAGATCGATGAGGAGCATCCCTCGCACATTCTCTCCGTCCAAACTCTCCGGCACAGCCGCAATATCGATGACCGTCGGGCATTCTTCGATGATCCGGCGGTTGTAGGCCGCGATCTGTTCCGCGGTGAGCAGCACCTCGTCCGCCGCGCCTTCTCCGAAAGCTGCTTCGTAGCGTGCGATCCATTCCGCGGCATCTGAGGACACATCGGTTTCGGGCTCCTGTTCGGGCTCGTCCGTCTCCGGGGGAGGCAAAGGTTTTGCGGCGTGCTCGGGACCTTCTTCGACCTCGGCTTCAGTCTCCCGATACGGAGCGGGACCGGCGTCCGCATCGCGCAATTCGATCATGTCGGCAAGGGCGCACGAAGAAAAGAACAAAACTCCCAGAGACAGGAGGGCGGCAAGCCTTCGCATACGGTCTTTGAGAGTTTTTTTCGTGTTCATATCGGTCTCCGGGAAAAGGGAATGGCGGATCGTCTTTTTGTCCGCCCCTCTATTTTACCATAAAATCCGACGATGTCAAGATTTCAGAGAGAATTGGCACGCATTTTCCGGAGGCGTTCATTCGATCCGGGCCGCACCGTCCCGCACGAGCGCGATCTGACGCAGAACGGATTCGTGTGACGGTCCGCCGTAGACGGTCCTGCGGTTGACGCAGTTGTCGAGGTCCACGGCGTCGTAGATTCCTTCGTCGAAGAGCGGGGAAAATTCCCGATAGGTGTCGAGCGGGAGGGACTCAAAATCGGTCTTGTTCGCGATGCAGAACGCGACGAGACGTCCGCTCACCCGGTAGGCGTCGCGGAAGGGAAGTCCCTTCTTCACGAGATAGTCCGCGCAGTCCGTCGCGTTGATGAAGCCGCCGGATGCCGCCTCGCGCAGCCTCTCCGTCTTCACGGTCATGGAGGCGATCATCGCGGTGAAAAGCTCGACGCAGAGCTTGGTGTGGTCGATCGCGTCGAACACCGCTTCTTTATCCTCCTGCATGTCCTTGTTGTAGGCGAGCGGGATGCCCTTGAGGGCGGTCAGGATCGCCGTGAGGTCGCCGTACACCCGTCCGGTCTTGCCGCGCACGAGCTCCGCGATGTCGGGATTCTTCTTCTGCGGCATGATCGAGGAGCCGGTTGAAAAGGCGTCGTCGAGCTCGATGAACGAGAATTCCGACGAGCACCAGAGGATGATCTCCTCGGAGAAGCGGGAGAGATGCATCATCACGAGGGAGAGGGCGAAGATCAGTTCCGCGAGGAAGTCCCGGTCGGAGACGCCGTCCATCGAATTCTCGGTGATCCCGTCCATGTCGAGCAGTTCCGCGACGAGCGCGCGGTCGATCGGATAGGTCGTCGAAGCCAGCGCGCCGGAGCCGAGCGGGGAGATGTTCGTGCGCGCGCGGATCTGTCCGAGGCGCTCCGCATCGCGCAAAAACATCTGCGCATAGGCGAGCAGGTAATGCCCGAAGGTCACGGGCTGCGCGCGCTGCAGGTGGGTATATCCCGGCATGACGGCGTCCGCGTTCGCCTCGGCGATGTCCACGAGTGTGGTGAGAAGTTCACGGAGCAGCGCGCGGATATCATCGATCTGGCTGCGCAGATAGAGCCGGATGTCGAGCGCGACCTGATCGTTGCGGCTGCGTGCGGTGTGGAGGCGTTTGCCCGTGTCGCCGATGCGCTTCGTCAGGATTTCCTCGACGAACATGTGAATATCCTCAGCCTCCGGATCGATCGCGAGCGCGCCGGACTCGAGGTCGGCGAGGATCTCCCGGAGGGTTTTCACGATCTTATCGGCTTCCGACGCCTCGATGATCCCGCACCGCCCGAGCATCGTCGCATGGGCGATCGAGCCAGCGATGTCCTCGCGGAACATCCGGCAGTCAAAGGAAATGGACGAGTTGAAGTCGTTCACCCGTCCGTTCTCCGCTTTGGAGAATCTTGCGTCCCATAATTTTGCCATGATGACAAACCAAGGAGGAGAGGCGTCACCCGGATGCCTCCCCCGCCAGTCCTTTACCAGTTTTTCTTTGCCTGCGCGCGGACCTTGATCGGCAGCCCGTAGAGATTGATGAATCCCGCGGAATCCGCCTGGTTGTAATCGTCGTCCTCGCCGAAGGAAGCGGTCTGCTCGTTGTAGAGGGAATACGGAGAGGTCACGCCCGCATTGAGGATGTTGCCCTTATAGAGCTTCAGTTTCACATCGCCTGTGACGGTCTTCTGCGTGTCGTCGACGAACGCGCCGATCGCTTCGCGCAGAGGCGTGAACCACTGTCCGTTGTAGACGAGCTCCGCGAGCTTCTGGGCGACGATGGCCTTGAAGTGCGAGGTTTCCTTGTCGAGGGTGATCGTCTCGAGGACGTCATGCGCGTGATAGAGGATCGTGCCGGCCGGGGTCTCGTATACGCCGCGGCTCT
>JAFZPN010000006.1 GCA_017550315.1 Clostridia bacterium | reverse complement strand
TTCAATCCCCTGCTCTACCAACTGAGCTACAGAGGCTCATGTGCCGGAATCAGAAGATTGAAGGCACGACCCGGACGAGACTCGAACTCGTGACCTCTAGCGTGACAGGCTAGCGTTCTAACCAACTGAACTACCGGGCCATATTCGTCATCGGGGAGGGGCTCCCGCGCTGACGGATCAAATTATACCACACAGCCCTCGCTTTGTCAACCCTTTTTTTCAAAAAAGTTCGGATTCTCTGCCGTTTTTTTCGCCGTCCGAAACCGCGTTTTCATTGGCGCAGAGCTGCCGTCAGCTTCGGGAAGCGGGGTTCGAAGGTGAAGAAACGGTCGATCAGGCGTCCGAAGAGCGCGATGAGCGGCGCGTTCACGAACGTGATGAGGATCGTGCCGATCCCGAACCCGTGGAAGCCTCCCGTGAGGAGGAAGGACAGGGCGGCGGACAACAGGAGCATCGCGATGTCGTTGACCAGCTTCACGCGGTTGACGTCGAACCCGAAGCGGTCCGCGATCTCGCGCACGAGGAGCTCGTAGATCTGGATCGGCAGGGAAGTGCGGAAGACGAACGCGATGGCCAGCGACGTGAGAAGCTCCCCGGCTGCGAAGGCGATGATCCGGACCGCCATCGATTCGTACGGCGCGTTCCCGCCGAAGACAAAGAGCCAGCCGTCGATGCACAGCCCCGCGATCACGGCGGTCCCGAAGGAATAGAGATACCGCCACCGGAACCGCTGCACGGCGACGCACATGAGAATCAGCAAGACCCCCTGCCACACGTATTCCGCCGTCCCCTGCGTGAACCAAGGGAAGGCGTCCCGCAGGGCGTAGTGCAGGATAAAGGGCGGCGCGGCGATCATCGAGAGGCCGAAGTTGGCTTTGGTGCACAGCGCGACGCCGAGCGCGCAGACGACGATCCCGATGACCCATGCGGCCTCGTTCATGCCGCCGATCTTCTTTTCGTTCCGGTTCGGTTCCGGTGTCATGGCATTCTCCTTCGGTTTTTTTCATAAAAGGACAGGCTGAGAAAAAACGCAGCCTGTCCGCGCCGGATGAGCGGCTTCGGTAGTTATACTGTGTCGGGGGATGTGGGGATTACAGTCTTTCAAACCACACGTTCCGGAACGAAACGGGGTTGCCGTGGTCCTGCAGGAGCAGCGGACCTTCCGCCACGCGGTAATCCGTCACGCCGCCCGGGGTGTTGCGGGGCAGCTCCACGTTGTTGTGGATGACGATCCCGTTCTGCAGAACGGTGAGGAACCCGTTCTTCACGATCTCGCCGTTCTCGAAGCGGGGCGCGCGGATGTAGATGTCGTAGGTCTGCCATTCGAGCGCCGGCTTGCAGGCATTGGTGAGGGGCGCGTGCATCGAATAGACCGCGCCGCAGTCGGAATAGTCGGGGTTCTCGATCCCGTAGGAGTCGAGGACCTGGATCTCATAGCAGCCGTGGACGTACACGCCGCTGTTGCCCTTGCCCTGGCCGCTTGCCCACGGCATGTCGGGCTCGCGCCACTCGACGTGGATGTGCGCGTCGCCGTAGGTTTCCGTGGATACGATGTCGCCGTGTCCGACGGTCATGACGCCGTCCTCCACGGGCCAGTTGATCGGGGAGCCGTCCCGGTTCTTCCATTTTTCCGTGGACGTCCCGTCGAAGAGAATGACTTTTTCCATACCGTATGTCCTTTCGTCTGGATGGTTTCCGGAGCCGCATTCCGCGGGAGCTTTCATGCTCATTATACCCCCGCGGATGCCGCTTGTCAAGGGGTTACGGCTCGGAATCCGTCCCGGCCGCGTATGAAAGCAGCGAGGATGCGGTGTCGGCGGAGACCGTATAGATCATGGTCGACGTCATCGGGGAGCAGGTTACGCCGCTCTCCGTCTCATCGCCGAAGAGGAGCGTATAGGAGGTGTCGAGGTAGTTTGTCGCGGTCGTGTTGCCCTCGGAATCCTCGGTGGAGACGGCCTTGCGGTAGTTCACGGTCACGGACCGGCTGCCGTCGAGACCGCACGCCGCCTTTTCGTCCTCCGACGCCGCGTAGTCGGTGCAGGTATAGAGCGAGACCTTGCCGAGGGCGGTGAGGATCTCTTCGACCTCATCGGCGTCGGTCACGGTGCGTTCGGTGCTCCCGTCCCGGACCGTCACGCCGTTCACGTATTCCCGCGACGCCCATTCGGACGTGGGGATCGTATCGCGGACGAGAAGGCTGTCGAGGGATTTCGAGAAGGTGGACGCGAGGTTCTGGGAAACGAGATAGACCGCGCCGTCCGCCATGAGGTAATAGGAGCCGGAGAAGCTGTTGTAGTCGCCGGTCTTGTAGGTGTGCTTCTCCGCACCGTATTCCGCGGTGATGACGCAGGAGGGATCGTCGAGGCCGTAGTCCGCGGGCGCGCCTTCGTCGACGGTGCGGTCGGCGGTGATCGACGCGATCGCGGTGGCCATCTGCGCGATGGTTGTCGCGTTCAGGGGGAAGGCGGGATCGGCCGCATACTGCCACGCGCCGTTCACCACGACAAAGCGCAGGGACTCTCCGCCTGAGGGCTGGAATTCGAGCGCGGTCATCGTGGAAAGGTCATATTCCGCCACGGTCACGGAGGTGTCGCTTTCCTGGGCCGCGAGGGCCTCCGCCGCCGCTTTGCGTTCGTTCGCCGCGGAAAGGGCCTTGTAGCCGATCAGGAGAACGGCGAGAACGAGGACGAGGGCGAGGAGGGGGATCAGGGGATTTTTCTTCCGGGTTTTCATCATTTCCTCCGTCTGCGGAACCAGATCACGAAGCCGACGGCGAGCACGGCGACCGGGATGACGATCGCCACGACGGCGGACCAGAAGCCGGACTGCGCTTCCGTGAGCGTCAGGGCTTCCACCTGCATCAGCTTGCCGAGGATCGCGAAGTTGGTCTTGTTGCCGTTCATCCAGTCGATGACGGAGAGGAAGACGGCGCTGTTGCCGCCCGAGACGTAGGAGTTCGCCGCGTCATCGGTCAGGCCGGGCGAGGAGAACCACACGAAGCGTCCGCCCGCATCGGTTTCCGATGCCGCGCCGACATAGACGAGCCCTTCGATGTCACCGTCGGATTTCGAGAAATCGCTGTTCGTCAGATCGGTCTTCACGAAGGCGCCGGCGCTCGAGGAGAGCAGGGGGCTCACGGACATCGTGCCGTTCGAGACGATCCCGTGCGCGGCGTTCGCGAGGACGTAGAGGTTCGGATTCGAGAGCAGGGAGAGGGGCTCCGTGTCGGTCGATCCGAGGGCGGGCAGGAGGTAGTGCGGTGTGGCGGAGAACGGCGTGCTCATGTAGCGGTTCCGGTCGGTCTCCACGACGAGGCCGTCGACCGATTCCATGCCCATTTTTGCGGCGAGGGCGGCGAGATTCGGCATCGCGGATTCGGACCAGGACACCGCGCCCGTCACGAGGATGACGGAGCCGCCCCGGTCGAGGTAGTCTGCGAGCATCGTCTCCTCGGCCGCGCTGATATCGGAAGTCGGGATGTTGATGAGGATCGAGGTCACGTTGTCGGGAACGGCGTCGACGTTGAGAAGCGTGAGCGAGCGGATCTCGACGTTTTCATCCCCGATGAGGGAGGCGTAGTTCTCGCTGAGCGCGGTCTCGCCGTGTCCTTCGAGCGTGCCGAGGACTGGGAGATCGTCGCGGGTGACGTAGTCCACGGCGGTGGTCAGCTGCAGTTCGCCGTAGTAGTAGGGCGTGCCCTGCGGGATCTGGCCGTAGTAGTAATAGTAGTAATAGTCCTCTTCCGTGTATTCGGTCTGGAAGATCTCATAGTAATCGACGACATAGGACCGCCGGGCGCTCTCGACCACGAGGGAGTTGTCGGACAGGGTTTCCGTGGTGTACTGTTCGAGGAAGGCGGGATTGGTCACGGGGTCGACGGTCGTCCAGGTGACTCGCGAGTTGAGCGCGTGATAGCGTTCGAGCATTTCGCGGATCGTCGGGTCCTCGTTCCCGCGCTGCGTAAGCAGGTAGATGTGCACGTCCTCGTGCACGCGCGAAAGGACCACTTTGGTCTCGACGGAGATCGTGAAGAGCTCGCGGGCGGAGAGGTCGTATTTCGTCGCGGTGGAGGGCAGTTCGCCGACCAGCAGGTTGACGACGATGAAGATGGCGATGACCACGGCGGTCGTGGTGATGCTGATGGAGCCGATCTTCAGCGCTTTCTTGTTGACGGCCTTCTTCGGCTTGCCGGTTTCGTTGTTCATGTCAGCCCTCCTTAGTTCCAGCGTTTCTTCTCCATCGACTGCACCGTCAGGTAGACGAACAGCGCGGCGGCGGAGAGGTAGAAGACGATCGCGGTCACGTCAAAGAGTCCCTGCGAGAAGGGGCTCAGCCGGTCGAAGAGCGCCAGGGCCGAGAAGAGGCGCGGGATCGCGTTCTCGTACAGGGAGGCGTCGACGGCGTAGACGAGGACCATGGCGGCGGCGAGGATCACGCCCGCGGATACGGCGACGGTCGTGTTCTTCGTCATGATCCGCACGATGACGGCGGCGATGAGCGCGAGGATCAGAAATCCCGCGAGGGATGCCGCTGCCGAAGAAGGGATGAGGGTCGCGAGGCCGGACATGAAGTTGAGGAGCAGGAGGATCGCGAGGGTGAGGACCGCGGCGATCACCTGGCTCTCCGTGAGGGAGGAGAGGAACATGCCGATCGCGATCAGCGCCGCGCCGAGCAGGAAGAAGGCGAGGATCATCGCATAGGCGGTGGAATAGCGTACGGTCCCGAAGGAGCCGAGGATGAGCGGGTAGAAGCAGATCACGCCGCAGGGGATCGCGAGGATCGTGACCATGGCGAAATACTTCGCGAGCACGATCTGCGTCATGGACATCGGGAGGGAATAGAGGAGCTGATCGGTCTTCGCGTGCTTTTCCTCGGCGACCGAGCGCATGGTGAGCACGGGGATCGCGAGGACGTAGAGGAAGGACGCGGCGGAGACGGTCGTTTCGAAATTGGGATACATGCCGCGGAGGTTGTAGGCGATGGTATAGATGCCGACCATCAGAAGCAGGAACGCGATGACGATCGCGCCGGTCATGCCGTTGAGATGGGTGCGGAGTTCTTTCTTATATACTGCTGACATGGATGATCCTCCTTCCTCTCTCAGCCGCCGAAGAGGGGCGTATAATCGTCGTCGTCCCCGGATTTCTTCGGCTTCGGGGGCTTCGCGGACTGCGGGGGTTCGGGTTCCGGTGCGGGCACGTCGGACACGTCAGGTTCCGGCTGTTCGGCGAGCTCCGCGTCGGCGGGGACTTCTGCGGAGAGGGCTGCGCTGTCCGTGCGGGCGGGGGCTTCTCCCGTCAGCTCGAGGAAGATCTTCTCAAGCGTGACCTCCTCGTATTCCATCGAGAGAATGGGCATTCTCGCGTCGGCGAAGCGGAAGAAGACGTCTTCGCGGATGTCCGCGGCGGAATCGGCGGCGATCCGGACGTGCAGCCGGCCGAGCGGCTTCGGATCGACGGTGACCTCCTCGACGCCGGGGATCGATTCGACGGCGCGGCGCACGGAGGACTCATCCCCGCGGACGGTGAGGTCGATGTAATTCTTGCCCTCGTACTGCTTCGTGAGGTTTTCGAGGGTATCGGAGGCGACGATCCGGCCGTGCGCGATGATGATGACGTAGTCGCAGACGGCGGAGATCTCCGTCAGGATGTGCGAGGAAAGGATGACCGTGTGGTCCCGGCCGAGCGCGCGGATGAGATCGCGGATCTCGATGATCTGGCGCGGGTCGAGGCCGACCGTGGGTTCGTCGAGGATGACGATCTCGGGATCGGCGAGGATGGCCTGCGCGATGCCGACGCGCTGGCGGTAGCCCTTCGAGAGGTTCTTGATGAGCCGGTCCGCGTATTCGCCGAGACCGGTTTTCTCGACGGCCCGGTCGATGGCGTCCCAGAGCTTGTCGCCCCGGAGACCGCGCGCCTCGCCGACGAACGCGAGGTACTCGTTCGGGGTCATGTCGGGGTAGAGCGGGGGCTGCTCGGGGAGGTATCCGACGGCGGATTTTGCTCCGACGGGATCCTCGTAGATGTCGCAGCCGTTCACGGTGACTTCCCCTTCGGTGGCGGCGAGGGTGCCGGTGATGATGTTCATGGTGGTGGATTTCCCCGCGCCGTTGGGGCCGAGGAAGCCGTAGATCATGCCCTTCTGGACGGTGAAGCTGACGCCGCGGACAGCTTCGACCGAACCGTAGCGTTTGACGAGATTTTTGACTTCGATCAAAGCGGATACCTCCGGATGGATATGCAGGATTTCAGGATTACAATATTATACCACGCATCCGGCGCACTTGCGTGAGGTTTGCGTGAAAAATTCATGAAAATTTCGAGGATTCCGGGATTCGTGCAGAGAAAAGATAATCACAAAAACGCATAGAACAGACATACCCCGCGTATGCCGCGATCCCGCCTTTTTCTCATAATCTTCACAAAAACCTCTTGAAATCCTCCGGAATTTATCGTACAATCATTCTATTCCTCATCCTTGTTTTTTCCCGGAGGTTCCCATGTTCCTGCATCCCCGTCTGTGGCGTGCCGTCCTCTGCCTGATCGGCGCGCTCCTGATCCTTGCTTCTCTCACGGCGTGCGAGAAAACCGCCCCCATCACCCCGAATCCCTCCGCCGCCCAGCCGGCTCAGAATCCGTCTGCGACGCCCGCGCCATCTTCGGATCCCGGCGAAGCTGAGCCTGCCGAGGAAGCGCAGACGGTCCCGGCGATCACGGGCGGTGTGGACGCGGACGCCGACGCCGTCGAGGGCATCCCGATCAAGAACGCCTCCGAACTCTCCCGCATCGGCACGAGCGCGAAATTCCCGATGGACGGCCATTACGTCCTCGTCGCGGATCTCGATCTCTCCTCCCTCACGTCCTTTTCTCCCATCGGCGGATCGGAGAGCGAGAGCGGCATCGTCTCCGGCAAAAACGTCTTCAGCGGGACCTTTGACGGGCGCGGGCACACGATCTCCGGCCTCAAGCTGGCGGTCAGCTCCTCGAAGCGCGTCCATGTCGGGCTCTTCGGCTCCGTCGGATCGGATGACAGCGAAAACCCCGCCGTCATCAAAAACCTCATCCTCAAGGACGTGAGCGTGCGCGGAAATGCGGCCGGGGTCGCCTGTTATGCCGCGCTCTGCGGACAGTGCTCCGGGTATGTCACCATCGACAACATCGCGCTTCTCTCCGGCTCCGTGGAGGTCACGAACAAGAGCGGGGACCTGCTCGGCGTCGCGGCGCTCGTCGGACAGTGCCGGACCGATAAGAATACCGGCATGACCAACAAGCCGATCAAGATCACGAACATCTTCTCGAACATCTCCGTCACCGCCGACAACCGCGGCAACAGCCCCTACACGAGCGGCATCATCGGACGCATCCGCGGCAGCGACATCGGCCAGCTCAAAAACATCGTCCAGCTCGGCACCGTCACCCACGAAGGCACGGTCGGCGGCGGCAACGCCATCACGATCGGCGACGCGGGCGCGAAGGTCAAGGAAAACGTCTACTACCTCGCCGGATGCGGCATCGACTATATGGAATTCGGGCAGGCCAAGTCCTACGAATCCCTCTCGGGCGGGAACCTCACGCTCGATCCCGAAGTCTGGCACACCGCCGAGGGACTCTACCCCATGCCGGAGATCTTATATAACAGCCCGTACTTCGCCGTCGTGGATTTCGTCGCCCTCAGCCTCGCGGAGGGAGAGACCCCGGACCGGGTCCAGAGCGATTTCCCGCTGACCACCGTGATCATGGGCAAGAACATCACCTGGAACTCCGACAAGCCCTCCGTCATCCAGATCGATCAGGGCACGGCCCGCGTGACCAAGCCTGCATTCGGGTATGAGACCGTGAAGCTCACAGCGCGCGCGGACGGCGTCATCAAGACCTACGAGCTGCGCGTCTTCTCCGGCGTCTACGGGGAAATCGAACGCGTGGGAGACACCCTCTACGCCCGCAATTATCCCGCCGGCGTGACGTACAAGTGGATCGTGAAGGACGTGAAATCCGGGAAGACGGTCAACACCGATTCCACGAAGAACGACTCCGTCACCCTCGGCGAGAATGACAACAACCGCATGATCACCCTGCAGGTCGAGGGCTACGACGACGTGTACTACTTCGTCAGCAGCCTCCCGACGATCTTCATCAACTCCCCCGCCGGGTATAACGACGTCTCGAAGGGCGCGTACAGTTCGGCGACCATGCGCATCGCGACGACCGAGAAATTCCCCGACACGGCGTATGACGGCGGCATCTCGATCAAAGTCCGCGGCAATTCCACCGCCTGGGCCCCGAAGCGTCCGTTCAAGATCAAGCTCGATACGAAGGCCGATCTCTTCGGCATGGGTGCGAACAAGCACTGGTGCCTGCTCGCGAACTACTATGACCGGACCAATCTGCGCAACAAGGTCTCCTACGACTTCTCGATGGATCTCGGCCTCGTCGGCTGCGAATCGGAGCTTGTGAACCTCATCTACAACGGCGAATACGTCGGGCTCTACGAATTCACCGAGGCGATCCGCATCGGCGAGAGCCGCGTCGACATCTTCGACTGGGAGGAAGAGGCGGAGGCCGTCGCCAAGGCCATCTCCAAGAAGGAGGATCTCACGAAGGACGAGCGGACCAAGCTCGAAGACAATCTGACCCGCGACCTCTCGTGGATCACGACCGGCGTCTACGGTGATTATACCATCGCGGACTACTACGACACCTCCGCCTACGACATCACGGGCGGCTATCTCATCGAGGACGACGCGTACTACGACGAGACGACCAAGTTCAAGACGTCGAACGACATGAAGCTCATGCTGAAGAATCCGGAATACCTCCGGACGAATCAGGAGATGATGGACTACATTCAGACCTACGTCCAGAATACGGAGGACGCGGTCTACGCGCCGAACCGCCTCTCGAAGGAGGGCTTACACTACTCCGAATACATGGACGTCGACTCCTTCATCGACTTCTGGATCGTCAACACCCTCTATAAGAACGTCGAGCTCCTCTTCAAGAGCTGCTACCTATACAAGCCGGTCGGCGGCAAGCTGACATGGGGTCCCGTGTGGGATATGGACTGGACGTCCGCGAACCACGTCAACCTCGACGCGACCTCTTCGAAGTACGACAGCTGGAAGCAGGGGCAGAGCCAGGACCGCGAATACTGGTACAAGGCGCTGTACAACGACCCGTGGTTCGTTCTGCAGTGCATGGAGCGCTGGAATTCCGTCGGGGATAAGGTCGACACCATGTTCGCAAACTACGACGCCCTGTCCGCGGAGATCCAGGACGCAGCGGAGAGCGACAACCGCCTCTGGGGCTACGACTGGAAGTACACGAAGGAGGTCTCGACCCTCCGCGAATGGCTCGTCAACCGCCGCGGCTGGATGGATGAAAAGATGGCGGATCCCGCGGTCTTCATCGAATCCCTCGGGTACTACAAGACCTCGCAGAAGATCGATCTGACGGACTGCCGGGACGTCGGCGACGCATACGAGATCACCCTCACCGTGATGAACGGGGACGGGATCGACTCTGGGGACGTGCTTCTCAACGGACGGGTGTATCGGACCGACATCGAGGTCACGGACGGCGCGAAGATCCGCGTGGAGAAGACGGACTGCCGCGGGGCGGGTCTGTACAACGTCGTCGAAGTCCTGACGAAGGATGCGAGCGGCAAGTACAACTGGATCACGAAGCGCTCCGGCGAGCAGGGCTCGAACGCCAACGAAGCGGATTACCTCTACTGGATCGGGAACTGAACCGGTCAAACCGAACCAAATCAAAACCGCCTGTCGCGTCAAAACGGCAGGCGGTCTTTTGCTGCATATTCTCTCATTCCGGCCGGTAATGCTCGAAGATGACGGCGTCGGCGCCCGGCGCGTCTCCCGCTTCGCGCGACGTCCAGCGGAACCGCATCGCACCCATCCCTTCCGCGGCACGCACGGCGAGGGGGACGTCCCCGATCCGGTAGGCGATGAACTGCGGACGCGCGGCGGCGTTGAGGAGCGTGTTCCCGAGCACGAAGCCGAGGAGGGCGGACTTGCCCTCGTCTTTGACATAACGCTCCGGCGGCTCGGCGAGCTGACCCCGGAGGATGTCAGGCGCGTTCTGCCGGTACCAGACGAGGATCCGCGGATCGAAGCTCTCGACGCAGTACGCACCCGGATAAGCGCGGAGCAGGGCGGTCGTCTTTTCGCAGAGCTCCCGGTTGCGCAGCCCGGTTTTCAGTTCCACAAGGAGCGGGACCCGTCCGCCGACCGCGGCGAGAACCTCGGAAAACAGCGGGATCCCCTCGTCCGAGGCGGCCAGGCGCAGCGCGGAGAGCGCATCCCACGGCAGCGCGTCGACCCGGACGGGCGTCTCGCGGTCGGGAAAACACATCCGGTTCAGAGTATCGTCATGAAAGACGACGACCTGCCCGTCCTCCGAGAGCTGGACGTCGAGCTCGATGCCGAATCCCGCCTCGACCGCGCGCCGGAAGGCCGGGAGAGAGTTTTCGGGCACCCGCTGATCGGCGTCGTAGAGGCCGCGGTGGGCAAAGCGGACGCCCCGGAAGGCGTTTCTCTGCTTCTCGGTCGGACGGCCCGGCGCGAGGAGGAAGGCGGCGGCTCCCACGGCCCCGGCGAGGGTGAAGAGTGCTTTTGCGGTGATGTTCATGCCGTGCCTCCCGCGCTCAGTCGTCGATCGCTTCGAGGCCCTTTGCGTTCGCCACCTTCTTCGCGCGGATGTTCTTCACAAGGAAGGTGAAGACGGCGCAGGAGAGGGCGAAGAGGATCGTCGCGTAGATCGGCAGGGCACGCCAGAGAAGCGTCATGTTGAAGAGGAGGCCGAGCAGGACCGGCGTGATGGTCTGCGCCGACATGGACGCCGCGTAGTAATACCCGGTGAACTGCCCGATCTTCTTCGAGGAGCAGAGCTCCACCACCATCGGGAAGGAACAGTTGTGCACGAGCGCCATGCCGTAGCCCTTGATCGCCCAGACGACGAAGAGCAGGGCCGGGAATGCGTATTCACCATGCTCGCCCGTGACCCGCCCGGTCGGGGTGACGAAGCACATGACAATCATGCCGCAGACGGTCAAGGCGAGGCCGGAGGAGATGGTCCACTTGCGGCCGATCTTATCCGCGATGGTGCCCGCCGTCGCAAAGCCGACCACCGAAGCGAGGCCGCCGAGGATCGTGAGGATCATTGTCGCGCTCGAGACGGAGTTGAGGTAGTAGATGACGTAGTTGCCGATATAGGTCCCGATCGCGTTGTCCGCCATGAACCAGAGGAATTCCGCGCCGAGGATTGCCATGAGCATCCGGCGGTTGGCGCTGCTCATCGGCGCGTCGTCGTCGACCGGGTTTTCGATCGCGGCCAGCTCCTCGCCGAGGGCCAGCTCATCGCGCATCTCCTCCTCGATCCGGTTCTCCCGGACCGTTGCAAAGAGAACGAGCGCGGAGATCACCATGAGCACGGAGGCGACGAGGAACGGGATCTCGATGGTCCAGAGCTTCCGGGCCTCGTCCGCCGCGTTGATGTAGGAGGAGAGGGGCAGGAAGATGCCGAGGACCGTGGCGAACGCGCCGCCGAGATAGCCCATGATGTTGATGATGCCGTTGGCCTTGGCGCGCAGGGGCTTGGGCGTGATGTCCGGCATGAGGGCGACCGCCGGGTTGCGGTACATCATCATGAAGAGGAGCACGACGGCCATCATCGCGACCATGCCGCCGATCTTGTTCCAGTGGAAAAAGATCGGGATGAAGGGGAAGGCGAAGGCGGCGACGAAGGTGCCGGTGAGGATATAGGGCATGCGCTTGCCGATCGGGGTCTTCGTGCGGTCGGAGAGGGAGCCGAAGATCGGGAGCAGGATGAGCGCGGCGAGGTTGTCGCAGGCCATCACGATGCCGACGATCCACTGTACGTTGAGGATCTTGTCCGGGTCCCCGGCCTTGAGCTCGGCGGAGGAGAGGTCATACATCCGACGGGCGAAAATATCGGTCAGAAACGTGGGGCACCACGAATCGTAGACCTGCCAGAGAAGGAGGATGCCGAAGAACGCGAAGCCGATGAGGAAGGTGCGCCGGACGTTGAGCTTCAGTCCGGCGGCGCGGGTGGGATCGTTTGCCATGGAGAGCACTCCTTTCACGCATACACACAGAGTCGAGGAAGATTTGCGCTTTTCTGCCCATAGTTTACCATATCCGGCGGGGATTTGCAAGAGGAATCGCGCACCTGCGGGCGGCTGCACAAAAAAAGCGTTAATTTCTGAATTCTTGTTGACTTACTATAAAAATTCGGGTATAATGGGAGGCGGAATCCAAGAAACGGAGGCAGACCGATGCTGAAGAGATTCATCGCGTATTACAAGCCCCACAAGATCATGTTTGCTCTCGACATGCTCGCGTCCCTGCTCGTTGCCGTCATCGCGATCGTCTATCCGATCGTGACGCGGCGGATGCTGAACGACCTGATCCCGAACCGGAAGTATCAGCTCATCGTGGTGTTCGGCCTCGTGCTGCTCGGACTGTACTTCATGCGCATGCTGCTCAATTTCTTTATCCAGTACCAGGGCCACATGGTCGGCGTGCACATGCAGGCGCAGATGCGGCGCGATATGTTCAGCCACCTCGAAAAGCTGCCGTACAGCTTCTACGACAACCACGAGACCGGCAAGATCATGTCCCGCATGACGAACGACCTCATGGACATCTCGGAGCTGGCGCACCACGGGCCGGAGAACATCATCATCTCCTCGATTTCGATCATTTTGGCCTTCGGGTATCTCATGACCATCGACGTCTGGCTGACGCTCATCATCTTCGCGGCGGTCCCGTTTCTGATCGTGATCTCCTCGATCCTGCGCACCCGGATGCGCAAGGCGTTCCAGGAGACGCGCAAGTCCCTCGCCGTCATCAACGCCGCCCTCGAATCCTCCGTCACCGGCATCCGCGTTACGAAGGCCTACACGAACGCGGACCGCGAGAGCGAGAAATTTGAAAAAGGCAATTCCGAATTCATCGAGGCGCGCCGGGCGTCGTACAAGGCCATGGGCCAGTTCCACTCCGGCACCGCGTTCATCACGGACGTCTTCAACGTCATCGTCCTCATCGCGGGCGGCCTCTTCCTCTATAACGGCCGGATCCAGTTCGGCGACTACTCCGCCTTCATCGTCTCGGTCAACATGTTCATCGGCCCGGTGATGACGCTCATCAACTTCATGGAGCAGTATCAGAACGGCGTCACGGGCTTCGAGCGCTTCCTCGAGATCATGGACGAGGAGCCGGAAAAAGACAGCCCGGAGGCGCGCGACATCGGCGAGGTCGAGGGGCATATCGAGCTGCGCGACGTGACCTTCCACTACGAGGTCTATGACGAGGACGGAAATCCCATGCAGTCCGAGGAAGGCCGCGAGGTCCTCGACCACGTGTCGCTCGACATCCCGAAGGGGAAGACGTTCGCGCTTGTCGGACCGTCCGGCGGAGGCAAGACGACGATCTGCCACCTGATCCCGCATTTCTATGACTTCGTGAAGGGCGAGATCCTCATCGACGGGCGGGAGATCCACGACGTCACGATGGAATCCCTGCGCCGCAACATCGGCATCGTCCAGCAGGACATCTACCTCTTCAACGCCTCGATCAAGGAGAACATCCTCTACGGACGCCTCGACGCGACGGACGAGGAAGTGATCGAAGCGGCGAAGCGCGCGAACATCCACGACTACATCATGTCGCTCGAGCACGGCTACGCCACGGAGATCGGCGAGCGCGGCGTGCGTCTGTCGGGCGGACAGAAGCAGCGGCTTGCGATCGCGCGGGTCTTCCTCAAAAACCCGCCGATCCTGATCCTCGACGAGGCGACGTCGGCGCTCGACAACACGACCGAGATCCTGATCCAGCAGTCCCTCGACGAGCTCTGCCGCGGCCGGACGACGCTGGTGGTCGCGCACCGTCTCTCCACGATCAAGAACGCCGACGAGATCGCGGTGATCTCCGGCGGGAAGATCGTGGAGCAGGGAACGCACGACGAGCTGATCGAACAGGGCGGCCTCTACGCCGAGTTGTACAGCCTGCAATTCCGTGCCAACACCGGCGAGAAATACGTCGCCCCCGAAGGCCTGAGCGCGTGAGGGAATGCAGAATGCAGAAGGAAAACGCGCGGCCCCGCTGAGCCCCCGAAACGCAGAAAAGCGCAGAATTTCCGCTGCGCTTTTTCCATTTTATCCGAAAATATCAGCTTCCGTTCATGCGTGATTCAAATTTGAGGCGTATAATATCCCCATCACCGTCTCTGAAAGGTCAAACTCCCCGAAATGAACGAATCCACCGGCCAGAAGGTCAATTGGGGCAGGGAAATACTGCACGTCCTCGGAATCGTCGGAAAAGTCGTTTTCCGTATCTTTTCCTATTTCCTGAACATCCTGCTTACCATTCTCCTGATCGGCCTGATCACCGGGATCATCGTCGGATCCGTCTTCGCGATCTATATCAACAACAACCTCGACCTC
>JAFZPN010000077.1 GCA_017550315.1 Clostridia bacterium | reverse complement strand
TCTCCCACCTCATCATGGACGTGAGCGGCGCGAAATACATCGATTACGACATGCCGTGGTGGAACACCGATTACATGGACATCCTCCAGATCGGGAACGACAAGCGCTTCTTCCTCATGGGGGACGTCGCGCTCAACTCCCTGAAGGTGACGGCGGCCGTGTTTTTCAACCAGAAGGTCTACACCGACCTCTTCGGCGAATACGACTCCCTCTACGGCGACGTGATCGAGGGCGTATGGACGCTCGACAAGCTTTACGACCTCTCCGAGAAGGGATACCGGGACCTCAACGGCAACGGCAAGAAGGACAAGGGCGACCAGTGGGGCATCTCCGCGACGACGGTGGCCAACACGGAGCTCTTTGCCTACGGCCTCGGCCTCAAGGTCGTCGGACGGGACGCGGACGGTCTGCCCGAGCTGATCGTGGAGGACGAGCGCAACTACACCGTCCTCGACCGCCTGAACGAGCTCTACTGGAACAACGAGGGCATGAACAAGTCCTACGGCGACGGCGAAGCCTTCAACAGCCCCGTCGTCTCGAACCTCTTCGCCGCGAACGAGATCCTCTTCCTGCCGCTCTGGCTGAAGACCTGCGAATCGCTGCGCGACATGGAGAGCGGATACGGCATCATCCCCTACCCGAAGCTGGACGAGGCGCAGGAGAACTACATCTCCCTCGTGCAGGACACGTCGTCGATCTTCTGCATCCCGGTCACCTGCCTGCATCCGGACGAGATCGGCGCGGTGATCGAGGCCATGTGCGCGGAGAACTACCGCACGGTGATCCCGGCGTACTATGACACGGCGCTGAAGACGAAGTACTCCCGCGACACGGTGTCGTCGCAGATGATCGATCTGATCCACGACACGTCCATGACCGACTTTGCGTATGCGTACAACTACAGCATCAGCAGCATCGGAACGGTCATGCGCTCGGTGGTGGCGGCGAACGGATCGCTCGCCTCGACGGTGGCGAAGAGCGTGAAAGCGGTGCGGAAGCAGCTTTCCAAGCTCGTCGACACGTATCTCGGGGATTGAGCGGGAAAACGGGATCAATCATAGGAATATAGGAGCGCGTGCTTTCCCCGGCACGCGCTTTTGTTATGCTCTTTATGTGTGCGCGCTGACGCTTGCGGATTAGGGATATACGAAGTCGTTTGCTCTTTTGTCCTTCCGGACGGGACCCAAGAGTGCCTCCCCGGTTTCAGCGAGCTGAAACCGAACGGCCTCTTGGGGATCACCGCCGCCAAAGGCGCGTTCCCCGCCTTTGGAATCCACCCCTCAACATGCGTACCGCGAGTTTTCGGCACCTTTGCTCAATATGGTTCGGCTTGTTTTGTTTGGCGATAAACGAGTTTATCGCCAAACCGCACGGAGGATTACAGGGGCCATCACCATGTTGAGTGGCACTTTATGTTTCATGGCTCGCTCAACGCCAAAGATGCAGCTTGTCCGTGTTAGACTTTTCGACTTCGTCGAGGCATAGGGTGCAGCGGTGAGTGTTTGACTTGAACCGAACCCCCCACTATCACACCAAACGAAAACCATGAGTTTTCGCTTTTCTATATTGGTGCGGCCATGTAATCCTGAAATGACATCGCTTAGCCGAATTTGAACAACGCTTCCCATTAAAGAGGGAGGTTGTACCTGAGGGGGTAGAAACAGAGTCCAGCCGGTTTCAGCAACGCTGAAACCGAAGGGAGAGCGCTCCTCCCTCTCCTTTGGCCGGGGTGATTCACAAGAGGGCCGCGGCCGGTCCTCTTGTGTCCCGTCCGGAAGGACAAAAAAACTAACGACTTGCATGATTCCAAATCCGCAAGGCTCCGCCGCGCAGACTGCATGTGCGAAGAAAACCTTACAGTCATGCCTTTCCCTTTCCCCCTCTGTAACAAAATATTAACAGTTTGCACTTCAAATATTGATGAAGCCCGGGAACGGATTTGTTATAATCGTAACGAAACAGAAACAGTTGCCATGAGTGAACAATAAGTACCAGAAAAGATTGACGCGCGGCAAGTTTTCTGACAGATCCGCGCAGATCCGCACACTGCGCACACCAGACACCAGACCCTTCGAGGAGGCTTGCATGGGATTCCGCATTCTCGGCACGGGCAGCGCCGTACCCGATAAAATACTCACGAACGACGATTTGAGCACCATGGTGGAGACCTCCGATGAGTGGATCACCACCCGCGTCGGCGTGAAGGAACGGCACGTCGCCACCACCGAGACCACCTCTTCCCTCGCCGCCGAAGCATCGAGACGCGCCCTCGCCGACAGCGGCATCTCCCCGGCCGATCTCGACCTCATCGTCTGCGCCACCATCACCACCGACAACGTGAGCCCCACCGCGGCGGGCGAAGTCCAACAGGCTCTCGGCGCATCCTGCCCCGCCTTCGACATCAGCTCCGCCTGCTCCGGCTTCCTCTTCGCCCTCGAGACCGCCGCCGGATTCTTCGCGCGCGGCACCGTAAAGCACGTCCTCGTGATCGGCGCGGAGCGGATCTCCAAACTCCTCGACTGGACCGACCGCTCGACCTGCGTCATCTTCGGCGACGGCGCAGGCGCTGCCGTGCTCGGCGCGTGCGAAGACGAGCACTACCTCGTGAGCGAGCTCTGCACCGCGGGCGGCTCCGACGTCATTCAGATCCCGGCATACGCAGGATCTTCGCCCTTCCGCGTGCCCTCCGAACACGACCGTCCCCCCTTCATCTTCATGGAGGGCCAAGAGACCTTCAAATTCGCCGTCGGCGCGATGTGCGAACATATCCGCTCCATGGCGGAGAAGATCGGCGTCGACCCCGCGGATATCCACTTCGTCGTCCCCCATCAGGCCAACCTGCGCATCATCGCCATGGCCTCCCGCAAGCTGGGCATCCCGATGGAACATTTCCTCGTCAACATCCAGCACTACGGCAACACCGCAGCCGCCTCCGTCCCGATCGCTCTCGACGAGGCCAACCGCGCGGGACGCCTCCACCCCGGCGATCTCGTCGCGCTGTGCGCCTTCGGCGGCGGACTGTCGAGCGCGGGCGCGATCCTGAAATGGTGAGGGCTAAGCAAGCGCGCATACATGAAGCAGAGATCCGATTCCCGGATCTCATCCAAAATACATCCAAAATCACAAACCAATCTCAGGAGGATACAAACATGACATTCGAGAAAATCAAGGAAATCATCGCGGATCACTCCGGCGAAGACACCGAAAACATCACCCTCGAAACCGAATACACCTCGCTCGGCATCGACTCCCTGACGATCGTGGAGATCCTCATGGACATCGAAGACGAGTTCGGCGTCACGCTCGAAGCCGGCAAGATCGGCACGACCGTCGGTGATCTCGTCGCCAAGGTCGAGGAGGGTCAGGCATGATCCGGACGCCGCTCTGCGAACTGGCCGGGATCCGGTTCCCCATTTTTCAGGGCGGCATGGCGCATGTCTCGGACGGCAAACTCGCGGCAGCCGTCTCCGAGGCGGGCGGGCTCGGCATCGTTTCGGCGATGAACTACGGAGGAACGAAGCTGCGCGAACAGATCCGCGAAGCCCGTTCCCTCACCGCAAAACCCATCGGCGTGAACATCATGCTCCAGGCCCCCACGGCCGCCGATTCCGCCGCGATCTGCGCCGAAGAAAAGGTCGAGATCGTGACCACCGGCGCGGGCAATCCGGCAGAATTCATGCCCCTGTGGCTCGACGCGGGTATCCGGGTCATCCCGGTCGTCGCTTCCGCAGCCCTCGCCAAAATGATGGAGCGCGCGGGTGCGTCCGCCGTTATCGCGGAGGGCGGGGAGAGCGGCGGTCACATCGGCGAGGCGGCCACCATGCCCCTCGTGCCCCAGGTCGTCGACGCGGTCTCGATCCCCGTCATCGCGGCGGGCGGCATCGCGGACGGGCGCGGACTGGCGGCAGCCCTCATGCTCGGAGCCGCCGGCGTCCAGATGGGCACGCGGTTCCTCGTCGCGAAGGAATGCGGCGTCCCGCAGCACTACAAGGACCTCATCCTCAAGGCATCCGACACCTCCACCATCGTCACCGGGCGCAGGCTCGGCCACACGGTCCGCTCCCTCAAAACGCCCTATTCCCGCCACTACGCGCAAGTCGAATACACCGACATTTCCGACGAGGAGCTCGAAGCGCTCGGCGTCGGTTCTCTGCGCCGTGCGGCGATCGACGGCGACGAAAAGGGCGGCTGCTATCTCGCGGGTCAGATCGCCGGGATGGTCAAGGCCGAGCAGACCGCCGCCGAGATCCTCGAAGACGTGATGCGCGGCGCGGAAACAGCGCTCGCCTCCGTCGCAGCTTACCTCAAATAAGGATTATTCATGGCACACATCGCATTTGTTTTTTCCGGTCAGGGCGCGCAGTACCCCGGCATGGGACAGAGTCTCACTAAGGCCTCCCCCGCCGCGGCTGCCCTCTATGACATGGCCGAGATCCATCGGCCCGGCATCCGTGCCCTCTCCTTTTCCGGCACCGCCGAGGAGCTGAAAGAAACCGTAAACACCCAGCCCGCCCTGTATCTCACGGATCTCGGCGCGGCGTCCGCACTGCGGGAGGCGGGGATCGAACCTGCCGCCGTCGCCGGATTCTCCCTCGGAGAACTCCCGGCCCTTGCGTTCGCCGATGCGTATTCGGCAGAGGAGGGCTTTTCCCTTGTCCTGACGCGCGCGGAGCTCATGGCGAAGGCATCGCGCGACATGCCCGGCACCCCGGCGATGGCCGCCGTACTGCGCATGCCGCCGGAGCAGATCGAAGCGCTCTGCGCGGACATCGAGGACGTCTGGTGCGCCAACTACAACGCCCCGGAGCAGACCGTGATCTCGGGCACCGCGTCCGGCGTCGCTGCGTTCAAAGCCGCGTGCGAAAACGCCGGGATCACGCCGCGCCTCGTCGATCTGCCCGTATCCGGCGCGTTCCATACGCCCTTCATGGCGGAGGCGTCCGCGGCGTTCGGAAAGGTGCTCGCGGACGTGACGTTCCGGACCCCGGCGATCCCGGCGTACGCAAACCTCACGGGCGCGCGCTACCCGGACGATCCGGCAGAATACGGGTCTATCCTCGCCGCGCAGATCCGAAATCCCGTCCGCTGGACAGCGGAGATCCGCGCCATGATCGAGAGCGGGATCGACACCTTCGTCGAGTGCGGCCCCGGCAAGACCCTCTGCGGCCTCATCAAGAAGATCGACAAGACCGTCGCCGCGTACAACGTGGAAAACGAAGAGACCCTCGCCGCAGCCGTCGCCGCGCTGAAAAGCTGAAAGATTGATTGCAGGAAGGCAACAGGATGACCAACATTTTTGAAAAAACCATGCTCGCCGGGCAGAACGCCGTCGTTACGGGCGCGTCCCGGGGCATCGGATACGCCGTTGCGAGCGCGCTGGCCGCGGTCGGCGCAAACGTCGCGATCGTCGATTACTGCGACGAGGAGATCTCCGGAAAAGCGGCCGAAGAACTGGCCGGGAGCGCGGGCGTGACCGTGCGGGCCTACCGCTGCGACGTCTCGGACTACGCGGCTTCGGAAGCGGTCGTGAAACAGATCCTCGCGGACTTCGGGTCGATCGAGATCCTCGTCAACAACGCCGGGATCACGAAGGACGGCCTGCTCGCCCAGATGACCGAGGAGCAGTTCTCCCGCGTCGTCGGCATCAACCTTGGCGGCACCTTCAACATGACCCGCCACGTCACCCGCGCCATGATGCGCAGGCGCTACGGGCGGATCGTCAACCTCGCTTCGGTCGCCGGGATCACCGGGAACGCCGGGCAGGTCAATTACAGCGCGTCGAAGGCGGGCGTCATCGGCGTCACCAAATCGGTCGCCAAGGAGCTGGCCTCCCGCGGGATCACGGCCAACGCCATCGCCCCCGGCTTTGTCGCGACGGATATGACGAAGGACATCCCGGACGACGCGCCGCTCAAGCAGCAGATCCCGCTCGGACGGATCGCCGAACCCGCGGAGATCGCTGCGCTCGCGGTCTTTCTCTGCTCCCCCGCCGCGTCCTACATCACCGGCGAGGTCATCCGCATCGACGGCGGCCTGGCGATGTGAGCGGGAGGAATACATGGAAAACCGTGTAGTCATCACCGGCATGGGCGCCGTCACGCCCATCGGCTGCGGGATCGATACATTCGGGAAGAACCTCTTCGCCGGCGTGTGCGGCATCGCGCCCATCACGCGCTTCGACACGGCGGACTTCAAGGCGAAGGTCGCTGCCGAGGTGAAGGATTTCGATCCGCTCCGTTTTCTCTCGAAGATCGAGGTCAAGAAGACGGACCTCTTCACGCGCTACGCCATCGCGGCGGCCACGGAAGCGGCGGAGATGTCCGGGATCGCCGGGCATATCGCCCCCGAGGACTTCGGCGTCTATTACGGCTCCGGGATCGGTGGATTTGAGACCTTCGTCGACGAGCACAATACCCTGCTCTCCCGCGGACCGTCCCGCGTGTCCCCGATGTTCATCCCCAAGATGATCGGGAACATCGCCGCCGGCCAGATCGCGATCCGCTTCGGCGCGAAGGGCCCCTGCGTGTGCATCACAACGGCCTGCGCGACCGGGACCGGGGCGATCGGCGAAGGCTACCGCGCGATCCGCCACGGCTACGCGGAAGCGGTCATTGCGGGCGGTGCGGAGGCCACGCTCCATCCCCTCGCCGTCGCAGGCTTCTCGAACATGACGGCCCTCTCGACCTCCGAAAACCCGGACCGCGCGTCAATCCCCTTCGATGCGGAGCGCGCCGGATTCGTTATGGGCGAAGGCGCGGGGGCGCTGGTCCTCGAATCCCTCGATCACGCCAAAGCGCGCGGGGCGAAGATCTACGCCGAGGTCGCGGGCTACGGCTCGACCTGCGACGCGCACCACATCACCGCGCCCGATCCCGATGCCGAGGCGTCCGGGCGGGCGTTCTCCCTCGCAATGAAGGAGGCGGGCTACTCCTCCTCCGAGGCGGACCGGGTCTACATCAACGCGCACGGCACCGGCACGCCGCTCAACGACGTCACCGAGACCCACGCGATCAAGCGCGCGTTCGGTGAGGAGGCATATCGCGTGCACATCAGCTCCACCAAGTCGATGACCGCCCACATGCTCGGCGCGGCGGGCGCAGTGGAAGCGATCGCCTCCGTCTTTGCGCTGAACGAGGGGCTCATCCCCCCGACGATCCACTACGAGGTCCCCGATCCGGAATGCGACCTCGACTATACCCCGAACGAGGTGAAGCACGCGGACCTTACCCTTGCCCTCTCCTCCTCGCTCGGCTTCGGCGGCCACAACAGCGTGCTCGCGCTCCGGCCGTACCGCGATTGACTTGACTTTACCTGACGGAGGTCTTATGAACAGACAGGAACTCGAACGCCTCCTTCCCCACCGCGATTCGATGCTCCTCCTCGACGAAGCGTACCGCTCCGAGGACGGACACGCACACGGCAAGCTCCTCATCAAGGGGACGGAATTCTTCCTCGACGGACACTTCCCGGGGCATCCCGTGGTCCCCGGGGTCATTTTATGCGAGATCATGGCGCAATCTGCGTGCGTCTGCCTCGAGGACGAGATGAAGGCGGGCATCCTCCCCTTTTACGCGGGTCTCGATAAAGTGCGCTTCAAGCGTCCGGTCGAGCCCGGCGATCTCTTTGAGACCGAATGCGAGATCACCCGTGTCATGAAGCCCTTCTGGTTCGCCAAAGGGGTTGGCCGGGTAAACGGGGAGACCGCGGTCACGGCGGAATTCTCCTTTGCGCTGAAAGAACAGGAACAGGAATAGACAGCAGGTGAACACATGGAACGGATCATGCACAGGTGCAGAAAATGCGGACGGGAGACCCCCGAGGAGGTCCTGAAGGGAAACTGGTGGATCTGCCCGGGATGCGGCGGCTATTTCCGGATGAGCGCGCGCGAGCGCATCCGGCTCACGGTCGACGAGGGCTCCTTCCGCGAACTCGATCCGGCCCTCCTCGGCGGCAATCCGCTCGCCTTCCCGGACTACGAGGAAAAGCTCGAGCGGGCGCGGGAAACGAGCGGCGAGCGGGACGCGGTCGTCACCGGATACGGGAAGATCGGTGGGCGGAAGTGCGCGTTCTTCGTCATGGATTCCGGTTTCATGATGGGCAGCATGGGCACGGTCGTCGGCGAGAAGATCACCCGCGTGTTTGAATACGCGACGGAGAACGGCCTCCCGGTCATCGGATTCACGTGCTCGGGCGGCGCGCGGATGCAGGAGGGCGTGCTCTCCCTCATGCAGATGGCGAAGATCAGCGCGGCATGCCGGTGGCACAGCAACGCCGGGCTCTTCTACATGGTCATCCTGACCGACCCGACGACGGGCGGCGTGACGGCGAGCTTCGCGATGGAGGGCGACGTCATCGCGGCGGAACCCGGGGCTCTGATCGGCTTCGCGGGGCAGCGCGTCATCGAGCAGACGACAGGCCAGACCCTGCCGGAGGGTTTCCAGCGGGCGGAATTCCAATTGGAGCACGGCTTTGCCGACATGATCATCGGGCGCAAGAAGATGAAGGAGACGGTCTCGTCCCTCATCGATCTCTACACGGTGCGAATAAGACCCGCCGATCGCCGGACCGGCAGGGAAAGCGGGAGGTGACGGGGATGCGCGCATACGATAAAGTGCTTTTGGCCCGTGCGTCCGACCGCGCGATGGGCAGCTATTACATCGGCCGGATCATCGACGGCTTCATCGAGCTGCACGGCGACCGCTCCTATGGCGACGACGGCGCGATCGTGGGCGGCGTGGGCTACCTCGACCGGCGGCCCGTGACGGTCATTGCGATGCACCGCGGCGAATCGCTGGAAGAGCGCATGAAGCGCAATTTCGGCTGTCCGTCCCCCGAGGGATACCGGAAGGCGCTCCGTCTCATGAAGCAGGCGGAGAAATTCGGCCGCCCGGTGATCTGCTTCGTCGGATCCCCCGGCGCGTACTGCGGCATCACCGCCGAGGAACGCGGGCAGGGGCAGGCGATCGCGCAGAACCTCTGGGAGATGGCCGCGCTCGAGGTGCCGATTCTGACGGTGGTGACGGGCGAGGGCGGATCGGGCGGCGCGCTGGCGCTGTCGGTCTGTGACCGGATGATCATGTTCGAGAACGCGGTCTACTCGGTGGTCTCGCCGGAGGGCTGCGCGACGATCCTCTGGAAAGACGCGAACCGTGCGCCGGACGCCGCGGAGGTGCTCGGCCTGACGTCGGACGACCTGTACCGGCTCGGGATCGCAGACGAGATCCTCCCGGAAGGGGAGAGGACGCCGGAGGAGATCGCGAAGGCGCTGAAAAAGACGCTGGTGTCGGCGCTGCGGGAGATCGACAAGGTGCACATCTCGCGCCTCCTCGCGACGCGGTACGAGCGGTACCGCCGGATCGGGAGACTGACCTGACTTTCCGGAAGTGAACATAACGGCTGCCGTTTTGGTAAATGCGGCAGCTGTTTTTTGCTTTGCTTGCCGCGCAGTTGAATGAAAGGACAATCCCTTTTGCCAGCGGGGGTTTCCCCGCCCGCAAGGCCCTGCCGCGCAGGCGAAAGAAATACAGAGACGGAAAAATCCCTATCTTTATTTACAATTTTGTTCATTTCCTCTCTTGCCATCCCCGCTTTTTTAGGGTATAATATAAACCTATAAAACAAATGGGTTTCTCCGGCGCGGTCCGGGGAGCCCTCCTCAGGAGTCCGTCATGGCTGAAAACCTCTTATCCATAGAAAACCTCTCCGCGAGCGTCTACGGCAAGCCCATCCTCTCGGGCGTCGATCTCACGATCGGCCGGGGCGAGACCCACGTCCTCATGGGTCCGAACGGCGCGGGCAAGTCCACCCTCGGCAATGTCCTGATGGGCAACCCCGTCTATACCCTCGAGAGCGGCACCGTCACCTTCGACGGCGACGACATCACCGACGAATCCCCCGACAAGCGCGCCCGCCGCGGCATGTTCCTCTCCTTCCAGAATCCTCTCGAAGTCCCCGGCCTCTCCCTCGAGGAGTTCATCCGCAACGCCCTGAGGCAGAAGACCGGCCGTCCGGTCAAGATCTTCGCCTTCCGCCGCCAGCTCGCGGCCGCGATGGAGCTGCTCGACATGGATCCCGCCTACGCCGAACGCGACCTCAACGTCGGCTTCTCCGGCGGCGAGAAGAAAAAAGCCGAGATTCTGCAGCTGCTCATGCTCGAACCCCGCTTTGCCATCCTCGACGAGACCGACTCCGGCCTCGACGTCGATGCGGTCCGCACCGTATCGAACGGCATCAAAGAGTACCAGAAGCGCGAGGACGGCGCCCTCCTCATCATCACCCACTCCACCAAGATCCTCGAATCCCTCCACGTCGACTATACGCACATCCTCGTCCGCGGAAAGATCGTCAAGACCGGGGACGGCTCCCTCGTCGACGAGATCAACCGCGAGGGCTTTGAGAAATACATCGGCTGAGGCTGACGGGAGAACCCAATGAAGAACGAATACCGCAAGGACACCCCCGTCGACGGCGACGAGGGCCGCATCCTCCTCGACGAGGTGGAGCGCGCGCTCTACGACTTCCGCGACGAGGAAAGCGAGGAACACTTCTACCGCATGGAGGAGGGCCTCACCCCCGAAATCGTGCGCCAGATCTCCCGCGAGAAGCACGACCCCGACTGGATGCTCGCATTCCGGCTGAAATCCCTCGAAATCTACCATCAGATCCCCGTTCCGGACTGGGGCCCGCCGATCGACGGCCTCGACATGGACAAGATCTCCTCCTATGTCCGCCCGAAGACCGACATGCAGCAGAGCTGGGACGACGTCCCGGAGGACATCAAGAACGCCTTTGAGAAGCTCGGCATCCCCAAAGCGGAGCGCGAATCCCTCGCGGGCGTAGGCGCGCAGTACGACTCCGAGCTCGTCTACCACAACGTGCGCGAGGACGTCGCGAAATCCGGCGTCGTCTACACCGACATGGAGAGCGCGCTCACCGGCGAATACGCCGATATGGTCCGCACCCACTTCATGAAGCTCGTCCCCCCGACCGACCACAAGTTCGCCGCCCTGCACGGCGCGGTCTGGTCCGGCGGCTCCT
>JAFZPN010000076.1 GCA_017550315.1 Clostridia bacterium | reverse complement strand
TCAGCGGGCTTGTTGTCCGCCGCGGGCGTCTCGGTCTTGGGCTCTTCTGCCTTGGGTTCTTCCGCCGCCGGCTCTTCTGCCGCCGGTTCTTCCGTCTTCGGTTCTTCCGCCGCCGGAGCATCGCCCGTCTTGTCGCCGAACAGCGTCACTTCGGACACCTGGAACGTGCCGGATGCCGTGCCGTCCGCCGCGAACTTGACGTAGCTCACGCCTTCGGCCTTGCCGTCGCCCGCAAAGTAGGTGAAGTTCAGCTCTTCAAAGAAGCTGTCGTCGCCCTTCTTGAGCTCGGTCCAGTTCTCGCCGTCCGCGGAGACGGAGATCGTCCACGCGTTCGGGGATCTGCCGTTGTAGTCGGCATTGTCGTTGGCCGTCGCCATGGTGAAGCCGGTGATCTTGTAGACGCCGTCGAGCTTCGCAATGGATTCCGCCGGGAATTCGTTCGTGCAGAACTTCGTGGAGGTTTCGCCGTCCCAGAGATTCTCCGGACCTTCGCCGCCGAAGCCGTTCGTGCCGTCTACGAATTCATAGTTCTTGATAATGTTCTTGCCCTTCGCAGCGTCTTCCACCGTGGCAAGGCCCTTGGACGGAGCCGCTTCCTTGGTGAACGGGAACTCGAACGTGGAGTCCACCAGACCGCCGTTTTCGTCGACCGCGTAGATCTTGATCACGTGATCGCCGACCCCGAGACCGGAGACGTCGATCGAGATGTCAAAGCCTTCCGCGATCTCGTTGATCGCCGCCTTGACGTCGGGTCTGTCCTGAATGAATTCATCGGACTTCACCGCGTCGCCGCCGTCGATCGTGTAGGCATATGCGGTGATCGGGGTGGAGATGTGGGTCCAGCCGCGCACTTCGAGCTGTTCGATCGGGCCTTCGACCGGGTTGTCGGCCAGCCACACGTTCGCGCTGCCGTCGACCATCATCTCATAGTCCACGTAAATGGTGTCCCAGGACTTGGCGAGGAGCTCGGTGCCGCCGGCCTCAGCAGCCGGAGTTTCCGCAGCCGGAGCCGCGCCGCCGCCCGTGAGGGTGCCGCCTTCGGGATAGTTCACGTCGGCTGCCACGAAGAACAGGGACTGCTCGGGATCCATGTAATGGTTGGTCACGCGGATCTCGGAGATGTCGCCCGCGAACAGACGGCGGATCATGCCTTCGGGAGAATTCACGTTCTTGGAGTCGCCTTCATGGCCTTCGCCGAGCTTACGGCCGACGCCGACTTCCCAGGAGTAGGTGGGATCGGTGACGGCGATTGCCGCAAATTCCGGAGGCGTATCGACGTATTCACCGTCGATGTAGATGTCGGTCAGGTCGCCGTCGGAGGTGACGAGGATGTGGTGCCAGTCGCCGCCGTACATCATGGCGTTGCCGTATTCGCGGTTGGTCTTCGCTCCGTCGGGATCGACGTGCACGTACTGCATCCAGGTGCCGTTGACGCCGAGGGTGCCGCTGTCATCGTTGTCCCACTCGGCAAGCGCGATGGAGAACGGAGGCTCGTTCGCGCTTTCGACCACGCCCTGACGGGAGAACAGACCGGTGTAGCGGTTGTAGTTGTTGTCAAGCTCGGAGGAGAGCTTGTAGACGATCTCGAAGGAGAAGCCGTTCTCGAACGTCATGGAGTTCATCGGGGCGTTCTCCACGGTTTCGAGGTACTTGCCGGAGGTGTAGCCGCCGGTGTAGCTGGTTTCATCCGCGGAATAGGGGTCGACCGTCGCAGCCTGCTTCTTGGTGTTGTCGAACTTCAGCGCGGTGTCGCCCTTGGCAGAGGGGATCTCGCAGCCGTCGTCCCAGGTGAAGATGTCGAGCTGATCGCCGTTGCCGACGGTCGCGACAACGAGGTCGTTGCCGTTGTTTGTCAGGTCGTGAACGGTGATGTTGTCGTCATCCACGGAGCCGGAGACGTACTTCGCGTCGTTCTGGAATCTCCAGTGCGCGATGGTCGTGGGCTCGGTCGGTTCAGCCGCTGCGGCAGCGCCGGAAGCGGAGGAAGCCGTCGCCGCCAGGGTGACCTGCGCCATGTATTCGGCATGCTTGCCGTTGCCGGTGCAGCCTTCGGCGAGCTGGATGTGCACGTAGTCCTGGCCCTTGCCGATGGACCACACGAGCGTGGTGTTGAAGCCGTTGCCTTCCTTGTAGCCCGTGTTGTCCTCATCGGCAAACGCGCTCCAGGGGCATCTGGTTTCGTAGGTCAGGGTGTTGCCGTCGAGCCAAACCTTCGCGTCGTCCGGATTGGGCTCATAGCCTTCGCCGCAGCCGTCCGCCCAGACCGTGTAGAGGGTGTCGCCGGTGTCAGAGGACAGGCCGACGCCGTACTCGAGGCGGTACTCGGAGGCAACTTCGTCGAAGTTCGCGTAGTTGAACTGGACAGCGCCAGAGTACCACATGGAAGCGGGATCGCTGTCCCAGAGGCACTCATGGCCTTCGGAGACCGTGTAACGGGTCGCCGTGTAGACGTAGTTCTCGTCCCAGCTCATGTAGAGCTCGGGCGTGGTGGCCTTCGCATAGGCCAGACCTGCGTCCGTGTCGTTATCGTTGATCGCGTAGGAGAGCCACGTCGGCTGGATGTCGACCTTGAAATACTCTCCGTCGGTGATCGTACCGTCCGGATTCCAGGCGGTGGTTTGCTTGCCGATCGTGAACGCCACTTCGCAGAACGCATCTTCCGCTTCAAAGAAAGCGGACGCGCTCACGGCGAGGGTGAGGATCATCGCGGCGGCAAGAAGGAGCAGTGCGATTCTCTTCATATTATTCCTTTCCTCCATGAAGATAGTGATGAAGATAATTTATTCTTGATGGCATCGCCATGTCGAATCAATCTATTATACAATACCGTCAGCGGATTTGCAAGGCTTTCCGTGAAATTCGTCCGGTGCGTTTGCGGAAAATCGACCGGATTCCTCCCGCGCTGCCATCTTTTCCCGGAAGGGGCGGGCCACGGCGAGCAGGCGGGTGAGGATCGCGTCTCGTTCATCGTCCGGCGCGTCGAGGCTCTGGTGATGCGCTTCGAGCACGCAATCGCCCGCGTACCCGCATTCCCCGAGCGCCTCCGCCATCGCGTCCCAGTCGATCGTGCCGTCGCCGGGGATCAGGTGCTCGTCCGAGGCGCCGTGATTGTCCTGCAGATGCAGGGACGAAGGCGGCACGGCGCATTCCCGGAGGATGTGCGGCGCGTATCCGAAGCAGTTGGCGTGTCCGGTGTCGAAACACCATCCGAAGAAGGGCGAATCCACCGCCCGGACGAGGTCCGAGATGATCCGAGGATCCCGGGACGCGCCCCAGAGGAGGTTTTCCGAGAGGATCGTGACGCCGCACCGCTCCGCCTCCGCCAGCCAGGGCTTCACGGCCTCCGCGTTGACGGCGATGAAGCGCGATGCGTCCTCGATGATCCGGTCCTCCTCCCGCCACACGGGATGCAGGACCATGTACTTCGCGTTGAGCAAACCGGTCGTCTCGATCGCGCGGCCGACGATGAAAGCGGATCCCGCCTCGCCGGGCGCATGGGCGTGGGTATAGGGGACGCCGTTCTTCTCCGCGCGTTCCCGGAGCGATGCCGCCCAGCCGCGGTATCCCTCTCCGAGGAAGGGCGAGCCTTCGCTGCACCAGTAGTCGAGCGCCATGTCAAGCGCTTCAAACCCGAGCCGCGCCAGCCGGTCCGCCGCATCTTCCGCCGGATACCCGGGCTGGAACACCGCCGTTGTGGTGACAATCCGGATCGTACGCTCAGTTCCCATCATCAAACTCCCGGATCTTGTCGACGATCCTGCCGGTCAGGCGGTCGAACATCTTTCTCGCCTTCGCTTCGCCGGAAGAGAGGCCCTCGTTCTTGACGACGCAGCCGTGGTAGATGTCCATCACGTCGTGCAGCCCGAACGCCTCGCAGAGGTCGAACGAGCGGTTCTTCATCATCAGGCGCACCATGTTCGCCGACTGCTCGTCGCGCATGCCCTTGCCGATGACCGTGTTCTCGAGGTAGACGTTCAGGGTCTCGTCGAACGTATACGCGCCCATCGCCTCAAGGAAGAGGCCGATCTCGGGGTAGTCCTGCTTCCCGTCGCCGTTCGTGTCGCAGACG
>JAFZPN010000075.1 GCA_017550315.1 Clostridia bacterium | reverse complement strand
TTGAACAGGTCGATGATGCCCTTGCCGAGGCCGCCGGTGAAGATGCTGGGCTCGAGGGAGGTGTCGTAGATGAAGCTGCCGGGCTCCGCGCAAACTTCGCAGACCTTGCCGTCCTCGACGATGATCATGCACTGACCGTCGGCGACGGCGATGATGGAGCCGTTCGAGATGATGTTGTCGTTGCCCTTGTTGTTGCCTTTGGTTCTCTTCTGTCCCTTGACCATCAGGATGTCTGCGTCAAGTGCGTCGCAGTAGAAGAACTCCTTCCACTGATCGGCGAGGGTGTTGCTGACGGAACCGAGTGCTGCTGCGATAAGTCCCATTGTAAATCTCCTTTTTTGGATAAATTTTTGATGAGGTTTATGGATCAAGGCACCGACTTTCACGACGGATTGTCAGTAACCCAGATTTCATGATCATTTCCGTCCGCGGGTACAGCCATGATGGAGCGGATCGGTTCGGTTCTTTCTTTGTCACGGAACAGCTGGCATCCCATCTTGAAATTGACCGTCAGATACCAGCCTGCCGGCCAGGCAAGAGCCAAGTCGGAGGTTTCGCCCTCCCTTTCGATGTGATAGACGACACGCCGTGTGTGTTCCAGCGAGGAGAACAGAGGTTCCGCGAGCGGTGGATCGCCGTATGTGAACACGGTTTTTCCTTCCTCAACGGGTTCGCCGTTCTCATCCTCCCACAGGAGCGCATTGAGTATAAGGCTTTCGGGATCGGCAAGAAATCGTCCGGGGGCGTAAAGGCCGTCTTTTCCTTCAAAACGGCAGACGACAACATCGTCTTCTGCCTCGATCCGATATGTTCCGGGATCTGACAGAATCATGCGCAGAAACGGACTGGAATCCTCCCATGCGTTCTGGGTAAGAATCATTTCCATACCGTTTTGAAGGTCGTAATCGATGAATCCGTCCGGTGCGTCCGCTGCGGTGTCGGAAACAGAGATATCGGTATTGTCTACCTCAAGGTGCATTTCCCACACGGAATAGGGTTCCTCGCCGTCATCGTGATTTTCTTCCGTGTAGAGAACATAGAAGCCGTTTACTGTAATCCTTTGTGTTGTGCGCGTGAAGAGGGCCCATGTTTCTGTCTGGGATACACTCCCGTATCGCTCGATGAGGCTTTCGGTCCGGTTGGCGGCGAGCAGGGCATCGGCGGTAATTTCCCGGCGTTCTTCTTCCGGTGAAGAACCTTCGGCTTCCGGCATTGGCGCGTGTGGCTCCGCTTCTCTTAGCGAGACACAGGCGGGAAGGAGGAGGAGTACCGCGACAAGAGCGGCAAGTCTCGGGAAAACGGTTTTACGAAGCAAAAATGGCAATGCACGCCTCCTTTCCTTAACTTACTCTGCGAAGGTTATCCCCTCGCGTCGGTGACCCAGATTTCGTGATTCCACTGGTCGGCGGGGACGAGGTTTTCGATCGGATCGGTCAGACCTTTGTCCTTGAAGAACCGCATTTCTTCCTTGATGCGGAGCGAGAATGTCCAGCTCTTCGGGACTTCGTAGACCCGGTCGAAGGACTCGCCGTCCATATGGATGTGATAGGTGACGGTGCGGGTGTCCGCCATCGCTTTGCGGAAAGTGTCCTCGTAGGGGTTGAGGCCCTCGCCGTAATCGACCGTCAGGCGGTAAAACGTGCCTTCGATGGCATAGCTCCGGATGGCGAGCGTCTCCCGGTCGACCGTGTAGGTCTGCACGAAGGGATCCTCGCCCTCAGCGGTTTCGGCGTACCGGGTGTGAACGACGAAGACGTCCCCCTGCTCCTCGATGTCCGTGATCACGCAGCCGTAGAGACTGCTGGTGAGATAGGCGTTGTCGGGGAAGAAGCGGCCTTCGGCGTCCGAATTGTAGGCGATGTAATCCTCGCCCGACGCGGTATCCGCATACGCATACCCGCTGACCGTGCCGTCCGCGGCGATATCATAGCTGATGTCGCCGTCCGATCCGAACCGGGTGTTCTCGTCCTCGCCGTCGAACACGTAACGGCCCTCGCCGTAATAGGCGACGGTGTCGCGGAAGGGGAAGTAGCACATATAGTCGGAGCCGTAGTCGAAGGTCTGGTTGATCTTGACCTGCCCGTACTGCGGAAGGAGCACGGTGAGGTAGTTGGCGGCGATGAGGTCCTCGATGGCAAAGCCCGGGAGATCCGGGGACAGATCCGCGCCGCCCGGCGTGCTTGCCTGGAGGGTATTCGCCTCGTCACGCGCCCAGAGGGTGGTATCCCCGCCGGCATCGAGGAGGTTGTACGTCAGATCCGTGCACGCCTCGTCGAAGCAGACGGTGATGCCCTCGTCGACGAGAAGCTGCACGAGCCAACTGTCCGGGACCGCGACGGTTTCGGTGCGCGCGCCGCCTGCCTCGGTCTTGATATCAAAGGTGAGGGTGCGCGTCTTGTCCCATGCCTTCATGATCTCCTCGCCGTCCCGGTTGCCGTTGTAGGAGACGGTGAAACTGCCGGCGACGTAGCCGTTTTCGTAGGCCCAGGAGCAGGAGAGGATCGCCAGGGTGTCCTTTGCGGCCGTGAAGGTGTCCGTGATCGTTCCCGACACACCGTCCTCGCCTTCATAGCGTTCATCCACGGTGAAGGTCCAGGTCTCGTCGTCCTCGGACACGAGCGTGATCTCGGACGCGGGATCGTCGGGGATATAGCGGGTGAGGAGAGTGTCGTAATATACGCGGACGTCGCCGGGATCCCGTTCCTTCGCCGTGACCCAGATATTGATCATCGGTTCGCCCATCAGGTAGGTGTTGAATTCGAGATCGCGGTACGCGCCGTTTTCGCTGTGGAAGACCATCGGCTCGCCGTCATCATCCTCGAGGGAGACCTCGTTCACTTCGTAGAAGACCGTGTCGCCGTCCCGGAGCCAGAGCGTCTGGAAATCGGTGCTGTACTGGTCGGACATATCGAGGGTGACGGTGTCGTAATGCGAGAGGAGGGAAGAGATGCGGTTGGCGCCGCGCACATCGCCGAGGTTGAACGGGAGGGAGCTTGCCTCGAGGAGGGTGTCGCCGATGACGAGGGAGACGAGCTTGTTCTGCCCGTCCGTGGGATCTTCCGCGATGGCGATGTAGAAGAAGGTGTGCCATACGCCGTCATCGAGGTGATCGACCACCTCGACCGCATACGAGGCGTCCTCATCGTCGTCCGGGTGCCGCACTTCGCGCCAGATGCCGAGCATGTCGCCGAGATAAGTCTCATAGGAAGGGAAGGAGACGCCGGGCGTGCCGTTCATGTCCTCGCGCACGAGTCCGCCGTCGGAGAACCAGGCGTCCGGGATGCCTGGCGGATCCTCGTCGGGAAGGAGGGTCGCCGCGAGCGCATCGCATTCGCGGTCCGAGAGCCAGGCCCCCATCTGACGGTCGCCGACGCGCGCGAGCAGGGCCGCATAGAGCCCGACGACGTGCCAGAGGCCGTTTTCGTCACGGAGATAATCGGCGCCGTTCCCGGTCAGACCGATGGCGATCGCGTCCTCGAGGAGGGCGTAATCGATCGACACGGGTTCGGGCTCGGGCTCGGGCGTAGGTTCGCCCGCGTCGGTTTTGCCCGGTTTGCCGACGACGGAGATGCCGTCGGAGGATCCCGCGGGATCGGATGCCGGATCGGTCGCGGCGAGGGTCTCGGCCGGATCGGGAGAGGAGGGGCTGTCGATTTTATGGATCTTGAAGCAGCCGGACAGGGCGGACGCGAGTAAGAGCGCGGCCAGAAGCGCGGCTGCGGATTTGCGGAAGAGCAAGGACATGGGTGCCTCCGGGATGCAGAAATGAGGGGGCGGATCCCCGCGTATCATGATAACACAAAACCCCGTTTTTCACATCGCTAATTTTAGTGAAATCACGCGCCTTCCGGGGAGATTGCGGAGAGAGAAAGCAGTTGCCGCACGTCACCCCGCCAGGGATACCGTGCGGCAGCCGATGCTTGCGTTTATTTCGTCCCGTATGCGGAAAGCGCCGCGGCGAACCGATAGGCCGCGAGCAGGCTCTCTCCGGCGGTGAGCTTTTCCTCCAGCCAGATCCAGCCGTCCTCGTCCGCGTCGATCACGCCGATCCGCCACGCGAGGTCCGCCGCCCGGTAGATGGCTTCGTTCCGCGTGCTGTCGATGGTGACGCCGGAGGAGAGCGCATTTTTCCGCACCGCCGTGAGGCCATAGTCCCCCGGCTCCGATACGGAGGCGAGCTCGCCGATCCGCGCGGTGTCGAGGAGGGCGTCCGCTTCGGTGAAGCCGGCCTTGTCGAGGAGCGTCCGGACCGTTTCGCGGGACACCGTGTCTTCCGTTTCCTTTAAGTAATAGACGTCTTCCCGCTGACCGGCGCGCGCCGCTCCGAGGATCCCGGCGAGGGTGTTTTCCTCGACCCGGGTGATCCCGGGGTCACGCACGTACACGCTCTTCACACCCCTGAGGGAACCGAGCGCGGAGGAGAGCGATTCGCTGAACGACTCCCGGTTCTCCGGGGTCAGGTCGATCTCCTGATAGAAGCCGCGGAATTTGTCGCGCGCCCACTGATCGTCGATGCGCGAGAGGATCAGCTCCATCATGTCGCAGGTGTAGACCGCGTCAAGCTGTACGTCCGCGCCCTTCACGCCCCGGTTGTACGCCGCGAGGAGCCGTGACGCGCTGTGTTCGCCGAGTCCCGCCGTGATCCGCTCCATCGCGGAGACGGAAAGGACCCGCGGGATGGGGGAAGTCCCGTCCGGCTCGCGGATCTCGCAGAACAGTGCCGCGGCGCAGGCATTGAGGACGGAGAGGGAGCGCACGGTCAGCACTTCGTCGGCCTTATAGCGGGAGAGCTCGCGCCAGAGTTCGTCCGAAACCTTGCCGGACGCCTGACGCCGGAAGAGCTCGAGGCTCCCCCCGCCGATCGCCGTGCGCGCGTCCTCCGCCCCGATCTCGGAGAAGAGGGTCGAGAGGGCGGCGAGGTGGTCGGAGACCGTGACGGTGTCGGAGAGGGTCAGGGACCGCTCGTCCGCGCCGGTGAGGGCGGCGTAGTTCGCGATGACGTCCGCGTAGCCCGTGTTCTGCGAGATGATCGGATTCGTGAGGCAGACCGCGATGATGGCGGCGCAGAGCGACCACGAGGCGATCCGGGGCAGGAACCGGCGGTGCTTGCGGTGGGAGATGGTCGTGAGGCGGTTTTTGAGCTGCCGTCCGCGCAGGGACATGTGGCAGCCCGCCTGTGCCGTCAGGGCGTCGAACGCGGACCCGCGGCAGAGCATGATGGCGTATTCCGTTCCGGGGATGCCGCAGGATTCGAGCGTCCGCGTGTCGCAGAGGACCTCGATGTCCTCACGCAGCATCCGGCGGACCGCCCAGATCAGGGGATTGTACCAGAACAGACAGTTCACAAAGGTGGAGAAAACGAGCAGGGGATTGTCGGCATACCGATAGTGGGTCAGCTCATGCGACAGCACGATCACGGCCTCTCTCTCCTCGACGTCGTCGCGGAAGATTACCGCGGGCTGCAGGCACCCGACGAGCATCGGCGCCGGACCGCAGCGGAGAGGGGGGAGACGACGCTGTGGGATCCCGAGCCGCGCGCCGATGTCCCGGTAGAGCGCGAGGATCCGTGCATCGGCGCAGGGTTCCGTGAAGGCCAGCGCACGCCGCTTCGCCCGTTCATACACCGCAAGGGAGATGCCGAGAGCCATAGCGATCCCCGCGGACCATACGGCGAGGATGACCCGGTTGATCGTGTCCGCGTCGAGGGTGCCGTCCGTGCCTTCGGCAAAATACGCGCCGAGATCGAGCGAACGGTCCGCGTGCGCATCTGCCTGCTCCGGGAGCTCTTCCTCCGCTGCCTCCAAGCCGTCCGCTGCCTTTACGAGGACGTAGGGATTCTCCTCCCGGCTTTCGGTCCGGACGAGCGCTTCTTCGGCCACGTCCGCGCGGATGGCGTACATCAGGTCGCGACCCGCCGGGATGAAGTTATAGACGGAGACGCGGCTCTCGGGGAAGACGGGGCAGAGAAGGCGCGCGAGGAGAACGGTCCAGAGGGCCATGCCGATGCGCGGGGGAATGCGGCATTTGAACAGGAGCCTGACCGCGATGAGAATGGCTGCCGTCACGGAGGAAAAGATCGTCACCTGCTCGAGAAGCAGAACAAAAAATCCTGACATAATGCCTCCGTCAGCAAAAAGTTCAGCTGTCGATTTCCCGGAGGATCTCGATGATATCCCGCCGTTCCTTTTCCGTGAGATTTCCTTCCCGTACGAGGGAGGCCATGAGGTTATAGGCAGAGTTGTCGAACACGCGCTTGACGAAAGAATCGACTTCGGACTTGACACAGTCGGACTTGGAGGTCTTGGGCGTGTATTTATAGACGCCGGTGGATTTGTCGATGTCGACCGCGCCTTTTTCCGCGAGCCGGATGATGAGGGTGCGGATCGTCGTATTGGACCAGCCGGTCTGTTCCGCGAGCCCCTGCACGATCTCCCCGAGGGTCAGGCCGCGTCCGGTGCGCTCGCAGCCCTCCCAGAGCACCTTCATGATGCTCCACTCTGCCTCGGAGATTTTGACGGTTTTTCTTCTTCCTCTCATAAGTGTACTCCTTGTGCTGTCCGGCGTCGTGCCGGCGTGTTTCGCTTTTCTACCACTTTATTATAACGGAAATCGTTAAAACTGTCAACGGGCAGATGCGACAATTCCGGGCGCGTGAATTTGGTCGAAACGCCGGAGAAAAGATGGGGGATAAACGGGCAGGCATCCAGCGTGCCCTTCGTCAGAGGGGCATGGCAGCGGGGAGGAAGGCTTCGGATAACGAAAAAGTACGTACCCGGGCAGATACGCACTTTCTATAGGGAGACACGAACTTGCCGCAGGCGAGTTCGTCATCTGCCGGCGGGGGCTCCCCCGCCCGCGAGGTATTCCGCCATCGCATGCGCCGCGATGTTCCCCTCGCCGACGGCCTTCGCGATCTGATAGGGCCGTCCGACGCAGTCGCCCGCCGCAAAGCAGCCTTCGATGTTCGTCCGCATCTCCCGGTCCACAGCGATGTGCACACCGTCGGATGCGAGCGCCAGACCCGGCAGAAGGGAGGCGGGCGCCACCGCGTTCCGCAGGCAGAAGAGTCCGTCGACGGGGATCTCCCGCCCGTCCCGCAGGGTCACCGCATTCGCCTTGAGACCGCCCGAGACCTTCACGATCGGGGAATCGAGCACCTCGATGTTGTCTCCCCGGACCGCCGATCCCCGGTATCCCGCAGAGAGATAAACCTTTTCCGCCAGAGAGGCGAGATACTCCGCCTCGTGCTCGAAACGCGCCGCACCGAGGTAGACCGCGATCGTCTTGCCCCGATAGAGGAAGCCATCGCAGGTCGCGCAGTAGCTTACGCCCCGGCCGAGGTATTCCGCCTCGCCCGCGAAGCCCTTCGCCGTCACCGCGCCCGTCGCGAGCAGGACGGTTTTTGCCTCCTGCATTTCGTTGTCCGCGAGGAGCGAGAACCCCTCGTCCCCCTTGGCGATGAGCGTCACCATTTTGTTGGCGGCTTCGAGTTCCATCGCGGCGGCGTGCTCCCGGAAACGCCGGTTGAGCTCCGCGCCGGAGACGAGCCCGACGCCCGGATAGTTCGCGATCTTCTCGGACCGCCCGACCTTGTCGCTTCCCGCGGGCGAGCCGAACCAGAGCACGGATTTGCCGAGCAGCTTGAGGTTGAGGGCGGCGGACAGCCCCGCGGGGCCCGTCCCGATGACGGCAGCGTCGAACATGGCATATTCCTCCGGATTCTGTTCCGTGATAAGTTGAGTACTGTTTTCTTTTGCAGTATAGCATACCGCCGGGCGAAAAGCAAGGGATTTCCCGAAAATCGTCCCCCGTCCCCGGATCCGGGTGCAAAACCGCCGCGGGTTCGTGAAAGTTCTCGAAAGTTCGCCGAACTTTTAAGAACTTTTGTGCGGAAAAAATAACCGGAAGGTATTGCATTCCGAAAAGTTTTGTGATACAATAGACAGGCTAAGTTGAAAAAACGGGGCCCGATCCCGAAACGACGTACACACGGAGGCATTCCCTTATGGAAATCGCAATCGGCATTCTTCTTATTTTAGCGGCAATCTTTCTGGTCGTCGCCGTTCTGATGCAGTCCGGCAAGAGCCACAACCTCTCCGGCACCATCGCGGGCGGCGCGGAGACCTTCTTCGGAAAGTCCAAGGCCACCACGCTCGACAAAAAGCTCTCGAAGCTCACCACCATCGTGGCGATCGTGTTCGTTCTGCTCGTCCTCGTGTCCTACTTCATGCAGGATACCATCGATCTGAGAAACGTGTCTCTGGACACCTCCTCTGCCGGCACGGAAACCGTCGAGGATACGACGGGCGCTGTCATTGAGGGCGTCGAAGAAGCTGCGGAAAATGCGGAAGACGGCGGCAACGACTGAGTTGGCGCCGAAGAAAGCGAAGCCGGACGACGGCTTCGTTTTTTTTGCCCGGCGCATGGAGGGACCGCGCTCCGGTTATCCTCTATCCTGTATCATCCAAAGGAGTATCTTGTTTTGCCGAGAAAGAATGTGAAAAAACGCGAACGCGCCATCTCCCGTGCCATGGGAAAGCGCGGAAAGAAACAGAATCCCGCGCTCGAGGCGTGGGAGAACGCCTCCCATGTGCGGGAGAAGAAAAAGAAGGCCGGACGGGTCTATGCAAGCGACGATGCGCGCGACAGCCGTGCGGTCATTTCGGGGACCTTTTCCTACAGCGGGCGCGGCTTCGGGTTTGTGACGCCCGACGAGGGCTTCGGGACCGAAGACGTCTTCATCCCGCCGCGCGAGACCGGAGGCGCGATGACCGGGGACCGCGTGAGTGTGTCCCTGAAGCGCGCCGGCACGGACGGTCCCGAGGGGGAGGTTCTCTCGGTCGAGCACGTCAACCGCTCGATCATCGGGACCCTGCACCTCGGACGCGGCTGGGCGACGGTCACCCCGGACGCGCGTCGGTTCGGCGTGGAGATCGCGGTGCCCGTGAAGGACGCGGAGCTCGCCGGGGCAAAGGACGGATGGAAGGTCGAGGTCATTCCGTCGGAGGAGCCGTTCTTCACGCGGAATCACGGGCGGGACTTTACCGCGCCTGCGGACATGCCTCGCTGCGACACCGTCGGACGCATCGCGGCGGCCTTCGGGAACGGCCTCACGAAAGAAGCCAACTACGCGGCGATTCTCGCGTCCACCGGCATCCGCACGGAATTCCCGGAATCCGTCCTGGCGTATGCGGACGAAGCTGCGCGGGAGGAGATCGTTCTCACGCCGGACCGCGTCGATCTGCGGGATCGCGTGATCTTCACGATCGACGGCGCAGGCGCGAAGGACCTCGACGACGCGATCTCGCTCGAAAAAACCGCGGACGGCTGGGTCCTCGGCGTGCACATCGCGGACGTCTCGCACTACGTCCGGCCCGATTCCCCGGCGGAGGTCGAGGCGAGGCTGCGCGGCACGTCCGTGTACTTCACCGACAAGGTCGTCCCGATGCTGCCCGAATCCCTCTCGAATGGCGCGTGCTCGCTCAACGCCGGGGAGGACAAATACGCCCTCACGGCGGAGATGACCCTCGACCGCGAAGGCTGCCGGAGGGACACGCGGATCTACAAATCGATCATCCGGAGCCGGGTGCGGGGCGTCTACACCGAGGTGAACGACCTCTTCGAGCACGGGGAGGACAGCCCGTTTGCCGAAAAGTACCGGGAAGTTCTGCCCACACTCTTCGAGATGAAGACGCTCTATGCAATCCTCGCGGAGCGGGCAAAGGCGCGCGGCGTGCTCGCGCTCGAGGATGCCGAGGCTGTGATCCTGCTCGACGACGAGGGCCGTCCTTCCGACATCGTGCGCGCGGAGCGTGGGGACGGGGAAAAGCTGATCGAGCAGTTCATGCTGGAGGCGAACATGGGCGTGGCAGAGACGCTGCTCTCGCTCGGGCTGCCGGGGCTCTACCGGATCCACGAGAAGCCGGATAGGGAAAAGGTCGCCGCGTTTGCCGCCTTTGTCTCCGCGCTCGGGATCTCCGCCCGGGGAATCACGCCGGCCGGTCCGGAAAAGCGCGAGCCGACGCCGCGGGAACTGCTCTTGAAATTCGGGGCGATCCTCGACGACGCAGAGGCGCGCGGCATGAAGCCGACGGTCTCGCAGGTGCTGCTGCGGTCGATGATGAAGGCGAAATACCAGTCGGTCTGTGCGCCGCACTTCGGGCTCGCCGCGGAGAAATACTGCCACTTCACCTCGCCGATCCGGCGCTATCCCGACCTCTTCGTGCACTCGGTCATCACGGCAGCGCTCGAGAAAACCGGGCTCGACCACCTCGGCGGGGACGTGACGGTCCCGGGCCATCCGGCGGCGTATTTTGAAGACGCTGCCTACGAGCGCGGACTTACCTCGTCGGACTGCGAGCTCCGCGCGCTCGAAGCGGAACGCGGGATCGAGGACCTCTATATGACGCTCTACATGGCCGACCGGATCGGGGAGGAATTCGACGTGACGGTGACCTCCGTGACGAAGAACGGCATGTTCGTCTCGACGGATAAGCTGGTCGAAGGGTTCGTCCCGGCCTCGGCCTTCCCCGTCGCGAAGACCGACGAGGAACGGATGACGCTCACCGTGGGCCGCCGGGTCTATACGCTCGGGTCGCGGCTGTGCGTCAAGCTCACGGAGGCGGACGTCTCCGCCCGACGGATCATGTTCGCGCCGGTTCTTGGATGAAGAGGAAAAAAACTCACCTTGTCCCATTCGTGCAAATCGCTCCTTTCCGGGGCGATTTTTTGTCGATATCCATGATTTTTTGCCTATCGCGACATTTTCGCGGAAAATCCTTGACTTTCGATGCGTAAAATAGTATCATAATAGATGCACGATTTTTGCATCTGTGCTGACAACGCCGGAGGTTGCAAAGACCCTCCGGGGTTCCGAAACATCGAAGCGCGCGGCAGATAAAGCCGCCGGGATGGTCAGGTCCCGGCGCGCGGAAGATCACCCGCGCCAATCGGTCTCACAACTGAATATCCGATGTTCACATCCGGCAGTTTGAACAAAACCGGGATATGCATTCATATCTGAGAAATCGCGGCAGGTACGCGGCGGACCCAAGGCGGGCCCTCCGGCGTCGGGAACTCTTTGCGGGGGCTGCGATTCGCCGGGTGTGGGTCTCGCGCAGAGCTGTAATACGGCTTACGCGGAGTCCGTCGGACAGAGGCTCTCTCCGCCCATCGGCGGGAGCGGGCGACCTGTTCCGCATGGCGGGCTCCTGGAGAACGGCTGTTCTCCGGTGATACCTTTGCCGCAAAGGGGGATGCAAAATGTTGAACCACGAAAAGAATATCATTGAACTGAAAAACATCACCGTCCGCTTCGATGGGGAAACGATCCTCGACGATCTGAATCTCACCATCCGCGACGGCGAATTCGTCACGCTCCTCGGCTCGTCCGGGTGCGGCAAGACGACGACGCTGCGGATCATCGCGGGATTCCTCGAGCCTGACGAGGGCGAGGTGTTTTTCGACTCGAAAAACATGAATGGTGTTCCCGCGCACAAACGCGAGGTCAACACCATTTTTCAGCGCTATGCGCTGTTTCCGCACTACAACGTCTTCGACAACGTCGCCTACGGCCTGAAGGTCCGGCATGTGCCGAAGGACGAGATCCGGGAGCGCGTCATGGAGATGCTGCGCCTGGTCAACCTCGAGGGATTCGCCAAGCGCTCCGTCGCGAAGCTCTCCGGCGGTCAGCAGCAGCGCGTCGCCATCGCCCGGGCCCTCGTGCTCAAGCCGAAGGTCCTCTTGCTCGACGAGCCCCTGTCCGCGCTCGACGCCAAGCTGCGCAAGGACATGCAGGTGGAGCTGCGCAATATCCAGCAGGCGACGGGGATCACGTTCATCTTCGTGACCCACGACCAGGAGGAAGCGCTCTCCATGTCCGACACCGTCGTCGTCATGAACGAGGGCAAGATCCAGCAGATCGGCTCCCCGGAGGACATCTACAACGAACCGCAGAACGCCTTCGTCGCGGATTTCATCGGCGAATCGAACATCCTCGACGGCGTCATGAAGGAGGACTTCAAGGCGTCCTTCTCCGGCCACACCTTCCAGTGCGTGGACAAGGGATTCACGCCGGGTGAGGCCGTGGACATCGTGGTCCGTCCCGAGGACGTGGACATCGTGAAGCCGGAGAACGGGATGCTGAGAGGCACGGTCACCTCGGTCACCTTCCTCGGCGTCCACTATGAGATCATCGTGGACATCGGCGGCTTCAAGTGGATGATCCAGACCACGGACTACGCCGGCGTGGGCGATACCGTCGGGCTCTCCATCGATCCGGACGCCATCCACGTCATGAAGAAATCGAAGTATTCCGGCCTCTACGGCGACTACTCCACCTTCTCCGACGAGATGGAGGAGATGAACCAGATGTCCGAGGAGCTGGCGGAGGAATACGCGGAAGAGCTGGCGGCACAGCGCGCGGAGGAAGAGGAAGAAGAAAAGGATGACGCCTCCGGCGGATCCGCGGAGGAGGGGGCGGGAACATGAAAAACCGCACGTTTCTGCAGCGCATCATCGGCGCGCCTTACATCTTCTGGGCCGCGGTCTTCATCGTCGTGCCCCTCATCATCGTGGTGTACTATTCCTTCACGGACGCCGCGGGGAGCTTCACCCTCGACAACATGAAGAATCTCTCCGATTACGGACAGATCTTCCGGGATTCGATCCTCTATTCCATCGCGGCGACCGCGATCTCCCTGATCCTCGCCTATCCGTTCGCCTACGTCATGAGCCGGAAGCGGGAGAAGACCCAGCAGATCATGATGGTGCTCGTCATGCTGCCCATGTGGATGAGCCTCTTGATCCTCACGTATTCCTGGATGAACATCCTCGAGCGGCAGGGTATCGTCAACACCTTCCTCTCGAAGATCGGCCTCTCTCCCATGACGCTGATCGGCACGCCGGGCGCCGTGATCTTCGGCATGGTCTATAACTATATCCCGTATATGATCCTGCCGATCTATTCCGTCATGTCGAAGATCGAGCCGTCGGTGCTCGAAGCGGCGGAAGACCTCGGCTCCGGGAGCGCGTCGAAGCTCTACCGCGTGATCCTGCCCCTGTCCATGCCCGGCGTGGTCTCCGGCATCACGATGGTGTTCGTGCCGTCCGTCAGCACCTTCTATATCAGCCAGAAGCTCGGCGACGGCAAGATCCTTCTGGTCGGCGACATCATCGAGCGGCAGATCCAGGGCAACTACAACTACAACTCCGGCGCAGCCCTGTCGTTCGTCTTGATGGTGCTCATCATCCTCTCCCTCGCGCTGATGAAGCTCTTCGCGGGAGAAGGCGACGACAGCCTTTACGTGTAAAGGAGGCGGACCATGAAAAAAACCATCGGCAATATCTTTGTCGGCCTCCTGTATCTGATCCTCTACCTGCCCCTGCTCGTGATGGTCGTCTTCTCCTTCAACGCGGGATCCTCCACGTCGGTGTTCAAGGGCCTGTCCTTCAAGTGGTACGTCGAGCTCTTCACCAACTCCACGGACGTGGGCGTGCCGGTGCGGAACACGCTGATCCTCGCCGTGATCTCCGCCGTCATCGCCACCGTGATCGGGACTGCCGCGGCCGTCTATATCTACTATGTCCGGAGCAAGCTGTGGAAGAACACCCTCAACACCGTGACGAACATCCCGATGATGAACCCGGATATCGTGACAGGCGTCTCCCTGATGCTCCTCTTCGTGTTTGTCGGACGCCTGGTCGGCGCGGTCAATTCCCTGAATTTCTTCACCCTGCTCATCGCGCACATCACCTTCAACATCCCCTACGTCATCCTGAACGTCCTGCCGAAGCTGAACCAGACGGATCCGCATCTCGCGGAGGCGGCGCAAGATCTCGGCTCCACCCCGACGGAATCCTTCTTCCGCGTGGTCCTGCCGGCGATCATGCCCGGCGTGACGTCCGGCTTCATGATGGCGTTCACGCTGTCCCTTGACGACTTCATCATCAGCTACTACACCACCGGCACGGATTTCCAGACGCTTCCCCTGTACATCTTCAACATGGTGAAGAAGCCGGTGAAGCCGCACATCTACGCGCTCTACAGCATCATCTTCCTCCTCGTCCTCGCCGTCCTGCTGTTCACGAACATCTCCGGCATGAAGGACAAGAAGGAGAAGAAATAAAGCCCATCCGAACCATCAAACGAACAGGAGATTGTGAAATTGAAAAAGATTCTTTCCGTGATGCTGGTCATTCTCATGGCCGCCGTCCCTCTGACCTTCTCGGCCTGCGGCGCCAACGCCGCGATCGAGGAACCCCGCGCCGTCTATACGCGCGACTATGCGGGCACGACGCTGAACGTCTTCAACTGGGGCGTCTATATTTCCGACGGTTCGGAGGGGACCCTCAACGTCAACAAGGCCTTTGAAAATCTGACGGGGATCCATGTGAACTATACGACCTTTGAATCCAACGAGGCGATGTACGCGAAGCTGAAGTCCGGCGCGGTCTCCTACGACGTCGTCATCCCCTCGGACTATATGATCGAGCGCCTGATTTCGGAGGACATGGTCCAGCCCCTCGACTTCTCGAAGCTCACGAACTATGACCTGATCGACGACTCGTACAAGGGCGTCTTCTACGATCCGGACAACCGGTACAGCGTGCCCTACAACGTCGGCATGGTCGGCCTGATCTACAACACCACGATGGTGGAAGGGACGCCGGACAGCTGGGCCGTGATGTGGGACGAGAAATATGCTGACCAGATCCTGACCTTCGACAACCCGCGCGACGCGTTCGCGATCGCCCAGTTCCTCATCGGCGTGGACGTGAACTCCGAGAACAAAGCGGACTGGGATGCCGCGGCGGATAAGCTGAAGGAGCAGAACAAGGTGCTCCAGGGACGCGTCATGGACCAGGTCTTCGCAAAGATGGAAGGCGGCAACGCGGCGATCGCGCCGTACTATGCGGGCGACTACCTCGTCATGGTGGAGAACAACGAAGATCTCGCGTTCTGCTATCCGAAGGAAGGCACGAACATCTTCATGGACGCGGCCTGCGTGCCGAAGAACGCGCAGAACTACGAAGCGGCGATGCTGTACATCAACTTCCTGATGGAGCCCGAGGTCGCGCTGGCCAACGCGGAATATATCTGCTACGCGAGCCCGAACACCGCCGTCATCAACAATCCGGAATACGAATACTACGAGAACGAGATCCTCTATCCGGATCCGGAAACGCTGCCTCCGACGGAATACTTCCACGACATCGATCCCGAGATCCGCAGCTACTACGAGAAGCTCTGGGAAAGCGTCCTGCTCGCGGACTGAGCGAGTGATACGAAAACAGAAAAGTGCTGTCGCCTTGGCAGCACTTTTTTGATGCGGAACGGACCGCGCGGCATCGGCGAACCCTTTGCCCGCGCCTCACTCTTCTTCCTTCCACGCCCGGACCCAGTCGACGCGGCAGAAGTCCGGCAGCTCCTCCGGCACGATCGGCGCGGCCCAGGACCCGAACTCCGTCGTCACCTTCAGGTAGCCCGGCTTTTCGCAGATCCCCGGCTCCGAGGTACGCCAGGTCTCGACGCCGTCGACATAGAAGATGTATTCCTCCTTCGTCCACTGGAGTGCGTAGGTGTGCCAGCCCTCGTAGAGATCGGGACGGTTCGGGAGCACCTTCGAGACCGCCTTGTGCGCCTCTCCGTACCCGTCCCAGTGGATCGCGTGATTCACGCCGCGCCGCGCGCATTCGCCGCTCTCGATGATGTCGATCTCCGCGCCGGAGACCGCCGAGCCGTCGACCTTGCCGACATGCCCGCACATCATCCAGAACGCGCCCCAGAAGCCCGTCGTCTTCGGGAACATCATGCGGCATTCAAAATATCCGTAGGCCTGCTCCCAGATGCGGAAGGTCCGGATCCCGCCCGAGACCGGCGTGCCGTCCTCCCGGATGCGCGCGCGGAGCCACAGGTTCCCGTCGTGGACGGATACCTCCGAGTCCGCCCAGCGGCCGCCGACGTCCTGCCGCCGCTGTTCCGGGCAGATCTTCCATTTGGTCGGATCGAGGGCTTCTCCCTCAAATTCGTCGTCGAAGGAAAGGCGGTAGCGATGCCCGTCCATCGTCATGGTGTTTTCTTTGTTTTCCACGGTGCGCCTCCTGTTTCGGATGAGATTTCACCCTGATTATAGCAGGCGCGGAGAAAAAATGCAAGGGAAGGCGCGGATTTCTCGGAAAACTCTTGCAATCCGCCCGGGTTTTGGGTAAAATAGCCTTGAAGAATCCCGAAATACATTTTCCGGAGGCAGTTATGCAGTACACCGTCGTTTCATCCGCCGAATTTACCTACCCGGATCTCTTCGATTATCCGTCCTCTTCCGCCGCCGTCGACGCCTTTTCCGCCCGCGGGTCCTATGCGACCTGGCAGGTCCTGCTTCGCGGACTGGACAGCCCCGCCGTCGACGTGCGCCTCGACGGTCTCCCGGAGGGAGTCACGTCGGAGATCTATGCCCTCGTCCCCGTGCAGGTCGAGCGCAACCACGGCATCCCGGACGACCGCCGCCAGCCGCACTGGCCCGAGCGCGTCGCTCCCTACTGGCTCTACGACTGTTTCAGACCCTTTGACGGGACCGTCGATCTCACGGACGGCCAGGGAGGCCTGTATTTCGCCCTGAAATGCGGGCGGGACATGGCCCCCGGCGTGTACCATCCGACCCTGGCGATCGGGGACACGGCGATCCCCGTGACGCTCGAGGTCTATGCCGCCCACCTGCCGGAGGAGACGCTCAAGATCATCCTCGGGTACAGCCGCGCGCCGCTCGAGAAATTCCACCGCCTCACCCCCGGCACCCCGGAATACGAGGCGCTCGACCGGAAGTACCTTGCCGCGCTCAGACGGCTGCACCAGAACATGATGTACGTCGGCGGCGTCGGCGCGGAGGAGATCGCCCCGAATCAGTGGCGCTTTGATTTCACCGGCCTTGTGAAGCAGATCGAGACCTACGAGGCGGCGGGGATGAAATACTTCAATCTCCCCTCGGTCGGCTGGCGGCAGAGCTGGAGCGCGTCGACCATCCTGTTGCGCGGGAAGATCCCGTCGATGAGCTACGAGGGCTACTGCTACCTGACGCAGTACCTGCCCTCGCTGAAAAAAGTCCTCGTGGAGCACGGATGGCTCGAGCGCTGCGTCATGGGCGTGGCCGACGAGCCGAACGACGCGAACGCCACGGAATTCCGCGCGCTCTGCGGCCTGATCCACAAGATCTTCCCCGAGATCCGCCTCTGCGACGCCATGTCCTACGGCAATCTCCACGGCGCGCTCGACGTCTGGGTCCCGCTCAACGCCGAGTACGACCGACACTGCGCCGAGATCGAGACCTTCCGCCAGAACGGCGCGGAGATCTGGCATTACGTATGCTGTGGGCCGCGCGAGGTCGGGTACATCAACCGCTTCATGGATTATCCGCTCCTCTCGACGCGGTACCTGCACTGGGGCAACTACAAGTACAACCTGACGGGCTTCCTGCACTGGGCGGCGAACAATTATCAGCCGGGCCAGGATCCCTTCGTGCAGAACTGCCCGGAGCATCACAACACCGACGCGGTCTGCTTCCTGCCGGCGGGCGACACGCACATCCTCTATCCCGGTAAAGGCGAACCGTGGATCTCTGCGCGTCTTGAAGCCGAGCGGGAGAGCGCTGAGGAATACGAGATGCTCAAAAAACTCGCCGAGACGGATAAGCCGCTCGCCGACGAGATCTGCGACAGCGTTTTCCGTTCGTTCCGGGATGTCGAATACGACGTCGCGAAATTCACCGCGGTGAAGAGAAGGCTCCTCGCGGCGCTGTCATAAAACTGTATCCACACGCAAGAAAGAGCTGCCGCCCATCCGTGGGTGACAGCTCTTTTCCTAATCGTTTTTACGGCTCCTCCGCCGGCTCTTCATATCCTTCGGGAAAACCGAACGCCAGGATCGCGCGGAACAGGCTGAGGTTCTGCTCGTGGATCGCCTCGGCGCGCCGTCTGCCCGTCAGGGCCGAAAGCGTCGGCACGGTCCGCATCGCGAGGATCGCGTCGTCCGGGAAGATCTTCGCGGCGTCATAGAAGCGGCAGAACTTCGTGTCCGCGAACAGCACCCCGCACTCATCGACCGCCGCGGCCGCCACATCCTCCGGGACCTCATCGAAGACCTCCGCGAGCTTCATGAACCCGCCGGAGGAGGCCACCAGGTCGTACTGCGCGGGCGAGAGGATGCAGATCGGCGCCTCCCCGCCCATCACCTGATACGTGAACCGCTCCGAGGTCCGGGCGTTCGCGAGCCGGTCGACCGTCATGTCGAGGTCATTCTCCTCGCAGAATTTCTCGTACTCCGCGAGCTGCGTTTCCGTGTAGTACACGACGTCGTTGAGCTGGACGTAGGTCTTGCCGTCGCCGTTGAAGTCGTCCGCCATCCCCTCGAGGATCGCGCAGAACGCGCGGTTTCCGGTCGGGGTGATGTAGCGCGGACCCGCGTAGATCAGGGTGGCGTCGGGGTTCGAGCGGGACGCGTACTGGCCGATCCCGATGAGGATCACGAACGTGAAGAAGGAGATGAGGATCACCTTCCACTTGTGGTGATACCAGAAATTGGCGAACCAGCTGCCCGTCGCCGCCTCGCCCTCGTGGATCGCGTCGATCTCTTCGCCTTCCGTCTCCTGCGCACGCATCCGCCGCGCCGCGTTCGATTCGTATTCTTCCCGTTCTTCTTGTGGATCCCGTCTTCCGCCGTCCGCCATCGCCCGCACTCCCGTCATGAAATCTTGAAATCAGTATAGCAGACGGATGCGAACAATGCAAGGCTTCTTTGTAACGTTTTCGTGGTTTGCGGCAGGACGGAGGACCGTGCGGAAATCCGTCAGGAATCGGCGCGACATTCTTGACTTCCGGGCGATGATGGAGTATAATATAAACTGAATCATCAGGCATTCGCGCGGAGGCGTTCATGGAAAGGTACACAGTCGGCGTTGACTTCGGCACGCTCTCGGGGCGCGCATCGCTCGTGCGGGTCTCGGACGGGCGGGAAATGGGGAGCGCGGTCCTCGCCTATCCCCACGGCGTCATGGATACCGAACTCCGCACGCCGGACGGGACGGTCCCGCTGCCGCCGAACTGGGCCCTCGCGCATCCGATGGACTGGCTCGCCGTGCTGGGCACCGTCGTCCGCCGGGTTCTCGAAGACTGCGGCGTCTCTCCCGCCGAGGTGATCGGGATCGGGATCGATTCGACGACCTGCACCCTCCTCCCGACGGATGAGCGCGGCGATCCGCTCTGCTGCGATCCGCGGTTTGCGGCCAGTCCCCACGCCTATGCGAAGCTCTGGAAGCACCACGCCGCGCAGAAATACGCCACCCGCCTGAACGACATCGCCGCCCGGCGCGGGGAAAGCTGGCTCGGGAATTACGGCGGCGCGATCCAGAGCGAATGGACCTGCCCGAAGCTCATGGAGACCCTCGCCGAGGCCCCGGAGGTCGCCGATGCCGCCGCGTATTTTCTCGACGCCGCAGACTGGCTCGTGTGGCGGATGACCGGACGCCGGACGCGGAACACCTGCATCAACGGCTACAAGAGCATCGCCCCCGACGGCGTGCACGGACCGACCGACGACTTCCTCGCCGCCCTCGATCCGGCGCTCCCGGCCCTGATCCGGGACAAGATGAGCGCGCCCGTCCTCCCCGTCGGCTCCCGCGCGGGCGTGATCTCGGAGGAAGGCGCCGCGCTGACGGGACTTCTTCCGGGGACCGCCGTCGCGACCGGACACGCGGATGCCCATGTGGCGCCCCCGTCCGCCGGTGTGCCGCGCGCCGGACATCTGTTCGCCATGATCGGCACCTCGACCTGCATGCTCCTGCCCGCGGCGGAATTCGTCCCGGTTCCGGGCGTCTGCGGGATCGTGAAGGACGGCATCGTGCCGGGGCTCTGGGGATACGAAGCCGGGCTCGGCTGCGTGGGCGACATGTTCGCGTGGTTCGCGGACAACTGCGCGCCGCCGGCTGTGCGGAAGGAAGCCGAAGAGAGCGGCCTCTCCGTCATCGCCTGCCTCTCCGAAAAGATGGCCGCACTCGCCCCTGGCGAATCGGGCCTGCTTGCGCTCAACTGGTGGAACGGGAACCGCTCGCCCCTCGGGACACGGATCTCTCCGGTCTCATCCTCGGGCTGAACCTCGCGACCCGTCCGGAGGAGATGTTCCGCGCGCTTGTCGAGGCCACGGCGTTCGGCACCCGCGCGATCGTGGAGAATTACCGCGCGCACGGCATCCCCGTCACCGCGTTCACCGCATCGGGGGGCATCGCGCAGAAGAATCCCGCGCTCATGCAGATCTACGCGGACGTGCTCGGCATGGACGTCGCGATCGGCGCATCGAAGGAAGGCCCCGCGAAGGGTTCCGCCATTTACGCGGCAGCGGCGGCAGGGGGGGAGCGCGGCGGATACCGGGACATCTTTGAAGCCGCGGCGGCGATGGGATCGGTGTCGGACAAAGTCTACCGCCCGGATCCCGCGAACCGCCCCGTCTACGACGCCCTCTACGGCGATTACGTCGCCCTCTCGGACTATTTCGGACGCGGCAGAAACGACGTCATGAAGCGCCTGCTCGCCATGCGGACCGCGGCGCGTCAGGGTTAAAAACAAAAGCAAAATTCACATCAAGGATATAAAGGAAACCACCGTCATGTACAAAGACAAGAAAGTCGTCTTCTCCGGCGTGCAGCCCTCGGGCGTGCTGACCATCGGCAACTACCTCGGCGCGATCCGCAATTTCGCGGACTTCTCCGAGACCTACCACTGCTACTACTGCGTGGTGGACGAACACGCGATCACCGTGCGCCAGGTCCCGGCCGATCTGCGCCGCCGCACCTACGAGACCCTCGCCCTCTACATCGCCTGCGGCCTCGATCCCGAAAAGAACACCCTCTTCGTGCAGAGCCACGTCTCCGCGCACGCCGAACTCGGCTGGATCCTCGACTGCTACACCATGTTCGGCGAGCTCTCCCGGATGACCCAGTTCAAGGACAAGAGCGCGAAGAACGCCGACAACATCAACGCCGGTCTCTTCACCTATCCCACCCTCATGGCGGCGGACATCCTGCTCTATCAGTCCGAGCTCGTCCCGGTGGGCGTCGACCAGAAGCAGCATCTCGAACTGACCCGGGACATCGCGCTGCGCTTCAACCAGGTCTACGGAGACACCTTCGTCGTGCCGGATGCGTATATCCCGAAGGAGACTGCGAAGATCATGTCCCTCGCCGAACCGGAGAAGAAGATGTCCAAATCCGACGAGAACGAAAACGCCACCGTCCGCATCCTCGACCCGAAGGACGTCATCATCCGCAAGTTCAAGCGCGCGGTCACGGACTCCGGCAGCGAGATCCGGTACGCCGAGGACAAGCCGGGCGTCTCGAACCTGATCTCGATCTACTCCGCCTTCACCGGCAAGACGATCGAAGAGGTGGAGAAAGAGTTTGAAGGCCGCGGCTACGGCGACTTCAAGCTGGCGGTCGGCGAGGCCTGCGCGGATGCGCTCGCGCCCGTTCAGGCGGAATTTGCGCGTCTCACGGCGGACAAGGCGTATCTCGAGACCGTCATGAAAAACGGCGCGGAAGCCGCTGCCCACGACGCCGCGCGGACCATGTCGAAGGTGCGCCGCAAGATCGGGTTCACCGATCTGAGACACTGATGCGAACAACAATCTCACTAACTATAAAGGAGAGTCACGAACGCTATGAAAACCAAAGCTGTGCGCCTTTACGGCGTGATGGATCTCCGCATGGAGGAATTTGAACTGCCCGAGATCACCGACGGCGAGATCCTTGCCGAAGTCTTCTCCGACTCCATCTGCATGTCCTCCTACAAGGCCGCCTCGCAGGGCGCGAACCACAAGCGCGTGCCCGCCGACGTCGCGGAAAATCCCGTCATCATCGGCCACGAATTCTGCGGCAGGCTCGTCAAGGTCGGCGCGAAGTGGGCGGACCGCTTCAAGGCAGGCGACAAGTTCGTCATCCAGCCCGCGATCAATTACAAGGGCTCCCTCGCGTCCCCCGGCTATTCCTACAAGTACTGCGGCGGCGCGGCGACCTACGTCATCATCCCGGAGGAAGTCATGCTCATGGACTGCCTCCTTCCGTTCGACGGACCGGCCTACTACTTCGGCTCCCTCACCGAGCCCATGTCCTGCATCGTCGGCGGCTATCACGCCAACTACCACGTGAAGCCGGGCGTCTACGAGCATGAGATGGGTCCGAAGCCGCGCGGGAACATGGCGATCCTCGCAGGCGCGGGCGCGATGGGCCTCGGCTGCGCGGACTACGCGATCCACGGCGGCAATCCCCCGAAGCTCCTCGTGGTGACCGACCTCGACGAAGCGCGTCTTGCCCGTGCCGAAGCGCTCCTGCCCCCGGCGGATGCGGCGAAATTCGGCGTCGATCTCAAATTCATCAACACGAAGGACATCGAGAATCCGGTCGAGTACCTCCGCGCCTTCACGGACGGCGAGGGCTACAACGACGTCTTTGTCTACGCGCCGGTCAAGCCGGTCGTGGAGATGGGCGATGCCCTCCTCGCGCGGGACGGCTGTCTGAACTTCTTCGCCGGCCCGACCGATCCGAACTTTTCCGCCATGTTCAACTTCTATAACGTCCATTACGGGTCCACGCACATCGTCGGCACCTCCGGCGGCAATACGGACGACATGCGCGAGTCCATCTCCCTCATGGAGTCCGGACGGATCAATCCCGCCGGCATGATCACCCACATCGGCGGCCTGAACGCCTGCGCGGAAGCCACGATGAACCTGCCGAAGATCAAGGGCGCGAAGAAGCTGATCTACACCCACGTCGATCTGCCGCTCGTCGCGATCGAGGACTTCGCGAAGGTCGCCGAGGAGAACCGCGGCACGGCATACGGCGCGCTGTTCGCGGATCTCGATGAGATCTGCAAGGCCGCCGGCGATCTCTGGTGTCCCGCCGCCGAAGCCCGTCTGTTTGCCTACGCGGGAATCGAGGCGTAAAGGATCCGTACCATGACCATACAGCAGTGCAGATATGTCCTCGCCATAGCCCGCGCGGGATCCATGAACGAGGCGGCGAAGAAGCTCCTCGTCTCGCAGGCGTCCCTGTCTGCGGCGGTCCGCGACGTGGAGGAGGAATTCGGCATCCGGATCTTCGACCGCTCGAACAAGGGCGTGCGCGTGACCCGGGAAGGCGCGGAGTTCGTCCGGTACGCGCGCCAGCTCGTCGCGCAGGTGGAGGCCATGAACGACCGCTACCACAGCGAGGAGAAGAAGAGCGTGCGGAATTTCGCCGTGACGGCGCAGCACTACGACTTCGTGGCGGAGGCATTCGTCTCCTTCATGAAGAAGTTCCGCGCGGACTATAACCTGTCCCTGAAGGAATCCCGGACGGCGCAGGTGATCGAGGACGTGATCACGCTGCGCTCCGATCTGGGCATCCTCGCGTACATGCGGGACGGGGGGAACAGCTACATGGAGCGGTATCTCCGCCGCAACGGACTCGAAGCGAAGGTTTTGCTCGAAGCGAAGCCGCACGTCTTCCTCGGCAGGCAGCATCCGCTCGCGGGCCGCACGTCGCTCTGCCTCGACGATCTGGCGGCGTACCCGTATGTGACGTACGATCAGGGCGAGAACGGTCCGATCGACTTTGCCGAGGAGCTGACGGAGAGCCATACGACGAGCAAGCAGGTGCACATCAGCGACCGCGCGACGCTCATGAACCTCCTCCTCTCGACCGACGCCTACACGGTCGGCACGGGCATCATGACCTCCTCCCTGAACCAGGGGACGGTGGTGCCGGTCCCGCTCGAATCGGGAGATGTGTACACGATCGCGGCGATCTACCGGGCAGACATCGGACTCGGCGAGGACGCGGCGAAATTCCTCCGGACCCTTGCGGAAGTCACGGGCTCGAAGATCGAGATCTGACAGATAAATCAAAACGGCGCGCAGCCTGCCCGGAGACGGGGGACTGCGCGTCTTTGTTATGCCGCGGCTTCCCGTTCATACAACCTGCGGTTGGGACAAATCCGAATACAAATCCATTGCGCCCGGCGTTTGATTCTGCTATAATGGAGGCAGAACGAAAGCCGGGCCCGCTTTCTGTTCGGATTTGAACAGGACAGGAGAAGAATGCTATGGAACACATCGGACAGAAAATCAAAGACTTACGCAAGAAAGCCGACCTGACGCAGGACCGGCTGGCGGATTATCTCGGCGTGTCGTCACAGGCCGTGAGCAAATGGGAGGTCGGACAGGCTTCGCCGGACCTCGCTCTCATCGCGCCGCTGTGCAGGGTGTTCGGGTGCTCGGCGGACGAACTGCTCGGGATCGGACAGGAGAAGGAGGACGAGAGGGAGGCCCAGCTTCTCAAAGAAACGGATCTCTCTGAAAACATCGCTCTCGACAGCCGGACATTTTATGAAAAATGCCTCCTGGCCGTCGACGAAT